>NZ_QUDF01000006.1:0-7800 GCF_003477535.1 Eubacterium sp. AM05-23 | reverse complement strand
AAACCTGAAATTCCAGCTGATGGAAATCAGCAAAGGATAAAAAACGCAAGTGGGATGAACACTTCAAAAAATCATCGAATGAACCAGATCAAGAAGCCGAAAGGCAAAACGATAAACTTTTTATTGAGAGTTTGATCCTGGCTCAGGACGAACGCTGGCGGTATGCTTAACACATGCAAGTCGAACGAGAAGATCAGTTAAGAACCTTCGGGGGAATAAGTGATTGGAAAGTGGCGAACGGGTGAGTAACGCGTGGGTAACCTGCCCTATGGAAAGGAATAGCCTCGGGAAACTGGGAGTAAAGCCTTATATTATGGAGAGATCGCATGGTCATTTCATGAAAACTCCGGTGCCATAGGATGGACCCGCGTCCCATTAGCTAGTTGGTGAGATAACAGCCCACCAAGGCGACGATGGGTAACCGGTCTGAGAGGGCGAACGGTCACACTGGAACTGAGACACGGTCCAGACTCCTACGGGAGGCAGCAGTGGGGAATATTGCGCAATGGGGGCAACCCTGACGCAGCAATACCGCGTGAGTGAAGAAGGTTTTCGGATCGTAAAGCTCTGTTATTGGGGAAGAAGAATGACGGTACCCAATGAGGAAGTCCCGGCTAACTACGTGCCAGCAGCCGCGGTAATACGTAGGGGACAAGCGTTGTCCGGAATGACTGGGCGTAAAGGGCGCGTAGGCGGTCTGATAAGTCAGATGTGAAAGGTACCGGCTCAACCGGTGACGTGCATTTGAAACTGTCAGACTTGAGTATTGGAGAGGCAAGTGGAATTCCTAGTGTAGCGGTGAAATGCGTAGATATTAGGAGGAACACCAGTGGCGAAGGCGGCTTGCTGGACAAATACTGACGCTGAGGTGCGAAAGCGTGGGGAGCGAACAGGATTAGATACCCTGGTAGTCCACGCCGTAAACGATGAATGCTAGGTGTTGGGGAAACTCAGTGCCGCAGTTAACACAATAAGCATTCCGCCTGGGGAGTACGACCGCAAGGTTGAAACTCAAAGGAATTGACGGGGACCCGCACAAGCAGCGGAGCATGTGGTTTAATTCGAAGCAACGCGAAGAACCTTACCAGGTCTTGACATCCTCTGACAATCCCAGAGATGGGACGTTTCCTTCGGGAACAGAGAGACAGGTGGTGCATGGTTGTCGTCAGCTCGTGTCGTGAGATGTTGGGTTAAGTCCCGCAACGAGCGCAACCCCTGCCTTTAGTTGCCAGCATTGAGTTGGGCACTCTAGAGGGACTGCCGTAGACAATACGGAGGAAGGTGGGGATGACGTCAAATCATCATGCCCCTTATGACCTGGGCTACACACGTGCTACAATGGTCTGAACAGAGGGCCGCGAAACCGCGAGGTGAAGCAAATCCCTTAAAACAGATCCCAGTTCGGATTGCAGGCTGCAACTCGCCTGCATGAAGTTGGAGTTGCTAGTAATCGCGGATCAGAATGCCGCGGTGAATGCGTTCCCGGGTCTTGTACACACCGCCCGTCACACCACGAGAGTTGGCAACACCCGAAGCCCGTGAGAGAACCGTAAGGACTCAGCGGTCGAAGGTGGGGCTAGTAATTGGGGTGAAGTCGTAACAAGGTAGCCGTATCGGAAGGTGCGGCTGGATCACCTCCTTTCTAGGGAACAGGAAGTCATGGTACTATTTTCTTTTGTATGACCCAAAGTCATACAGCACAATGATGATACGGGGGTGTAGCTCAGTTGGGAGAGCACCTGCCTTGCAAGCAGGGGGTCAGGAGTTCGAATCTCCTCATCTCCACCATATTATCATCAAAACCAATTGCGGGGGCGTGGCTCAGTTGGGAGAGCGTCTGCTTCGCATGCAGAAGGTCAGGAGTTCGAGTCTCCTCGTCTCCACCATATTTAAAAAAATAAATATGGGCTTGTAGCTCAGGTGGTTAGAGCGCACGCCTGATAAGCGTGAGGTCGGAGGTTCAAGTCCTCCCAAGCCCACCATGATAAAACATCATATTGGTCATTGAAAACAACATAAAGCAAAAAGAGTAAAGAGCAAATATTAAACAAAGTAAAAACTTCTTAATAAATGCAATTTCAAAAACAACATTCTTTTGAGCTCAGAAAGAGAACAAAAGAAAAACGAAATGCGAAAGCATTCGTGGAGATCAAGAAACAAAGAGCACAGGGCGAATGCCTTGGCACTGGGAGCCGAAGAAGGACGCGACAAGCTGCGAAAAGCCACGTTTAGGAGCACATATCCGACGAGACGTGGATGTCCGAATGGGGAAACCCGGCGGTTAGAAGAACCGTCACCGTTAAGTGAATCCATAGCATAACGGAGGGAACCCGGGGAACTGAAACATCTTAGTACCCGGAGGAAAAGAAAGAAACATCGATTCCTTAAGTAGCGGCGAGCGAACGAGGAAAAGCCCAGAATCCAACAATCATTTCCGTTTAGCAGAAGGGCATGGGAAGGCCCCGCAAAGAGCGTAAGACGCGCGTAAGCGAAAAGCCGAAATGAGGAGATTCAACGAGTACCACGGGACACGTGAAACCCTGTGGGAAGATGGGGGGCCCACCCCCCAAGGCTAAATACTACCCAGTGACCGATAGCGGAAAGTACCGTGAGGGAAAGGTGAAAAGAACCCCGGGAGGGGAGTGAAATAGAAACTGAAACCCTGTGCTTACAAGCAGCTGGAGCGCAAGTGACAGTGTGCTTTTTGTAGAACGGGCCAACGAGTTACGGTATGTAGCGAGGTTAAGCACTTCAGGTGCGGAGCCGAAGCGAAAGCGAGTCTTAAGAGGGCGACGAGTTGCATGCTGTAGACCCGAAACCGTGTGATCTATCCATGACCAGGGTGAAGCTTGGGTAAAACCAAGTGGAGGCCCGAACCAGTGTCTGTTGAAAAAGGCTTGGATGAGTTGTGGATAGGGGTGAAATTCCAATCGAACACGGAGATAGCTGGTTCTCCCCGAAATAGCTTTAGGGCTAGCGTTCTGTGATGAATGACGGAGGTAGAGCACTGAATTGGGTAGGGGGCGTCAAGCTTACCGAACCATATCAAACTCCGAATGCCGTCCATTTTAACAGGGCAGTCAGACAGTGGGAGATAAGTTTCATTGTCAAAAGGGAAACAGCCCAGACCATCCGCTAAGGTCCCCAAGTACTGATTAAGTGGGAAAGGATGTGTCACTGCACAAACAACCAGGATGTTGGCTTAGAAGCAGCCATACATTTAAAGAGTGCGTAATAGCTCACTGGTCGAGTGGTGGTGCGCCGAAAATGAACGGGGCTAAAATCAGGCACCGAAGCGATGGATTGTGCCGCAAGGTACAGTGGTAGGGGAGCAATCTCTTAGGGGCGAAGCCGAATCGTAAGGTTCAGTGGACTTAAGAGAAGAGAGAATGTTGGCATGAGTAGCGAAAGTGAAGTGAGAATCTTCACCATCGAAAGCCCAAGGTTTCCTGAGGAAGGCTCGTCCGCTCAGGGTTAGTCGGGGCCTAAGCCGAGGTCGAACGACGTAGGCGATGGACAACTGGTTGAAATTCCAGTACTACCTCAGCGCGTTTGAGAGATGGAGTGACACAGAAGGATAAGCGAACCCGGCCATTGGAAGAGCCGGGGCAAGCAGTGAGACTGGAAAGAGAGGCAAATCCCTTTTTCCCCAAGGTCAAGCTGTGATGCGGAACGAAAAATAAGTAGGGAAGTCGCCGATTTCACGCTGTCAAGAAAAGCTTCTATCGAGCAAAGAGGTACCCGTACCGTAAACCGACACAGGTAGGCGAGGAGAGAATCCTAAGATGAGCGGGAGAAGTGTTGTTAAGGAACTCGGCAAAATGACTCCGTAACTTCGGGAGAAGGAGTGCCCCCTCGGGGGCCGCAGAGAAGAGGCTCAAGCGACTGTTTAGCAAAAACACAGGTCTCTGCTAAATCGAAAGATGACGTATAGGGGCTGACGCCTGCCCGGTGCTGGAAGGTTAAGGGGAGTGCTTAGCGTAAGCGAAGGTGCGAACTTAAGCCCCAGTAAACGGCGGCCGTAACTATAACGGTCCTAAGGTAGCGAAATTCCTTGTCAGGTAAGTTCTGACCCGCACGAAAGGCGTAACGATTTGAGCGCTGTCTCGACAACACACCCGGTGAAATTGTAGTACTCGTGAAGATGCGAGTTACCCGCGACAGGACGGAAAGACCCCGTAGAGCTTTACTGTAGTCTGGCATTGAGTTTTGATATAACATGTACAGGATAGGTGGGAGGCAGAGAAGCATGCACGCCAGTGTGTGCCGAGCCATTGTTGGGATACCACTCTTGTTATATTGGAATTCTAACGCGTTGCCGTCAACCGGCAAGCGGACAGTGTCAGATGGGCAGTTTGACTGGGGCGGTCGCCTCCTAAAAAGTATCGGAGGCGCCCAAAGTTACCCTCAGGATGGTTGGAAACCATCTGTAAGAGTGCAAAGGCAGAAGGGTGATTGACTGCGAGAGAGACATCTCGAGCAGAGACGAAAGTCGGGCTTAGTGATCCGGTGGTTCCGAGTGGAAGGGCCATCGCTCAACGGATAAAAGCTACCTCGGGGATAACAGGCTTATCTCCCCCAAGAGTCCACATCGACGGGGAGGTTTGGCACCTCGATGTCGGCTCGTCTCATCCTGGGGCTGAAGCAGGTCCCAAGGGTTGGGCTGTTCGCCCATTAAAGAGGCACGCGAGCTGGGTTCAGAACGTCGTGAGACAGTTCGGTCCCTATCCGTCGTGGGCGTAAGATATTTGAAAGGAGCTGTTCCTAGTACGAGAGGACCGGAATGGACAAACCGCTGGTGCACCAGTTGTTCCGCCAGGAGCATCGCTGGGTAGCTAAGTTTGGAAGGGATAAGTGCTGAAGGCATCTAAGCACGAAGCCCCCCTTAAGATAAGATATCTCATTCGAAAGAAGTAAGGCCTCTGGAAGACGACCAGGTAGATAGGCTGGAGGTGGAAGTGCAGCAATGTATGGAGCTGACCAGTACTAATCGGCCGAGGTCTTGATCCCATCAAGACATTTTGAAAAACTCTTTTCCTTTATGTTGTTTTGAGTGACCAACACTTTTGTCCAAAGCATGAAAGGCTTTGGTATGCAGCTGAGCGCAAGCGAAGCAAAGGTACAAAAGCGAACGCATTTTTCAAAGAAAAGCATCTTGAACAGATAGGAAGCTTTGCTTTGAAAAATACGATCCTTATAACTGAATAAAAACACAAGATTGATCTCGTGATGATGGCGAAGGGGAAACACCTGTTAACATACCGAACACAGAAGTAAAGTCCTTCAGCGCTGAAAGTACTTGGTGGGCAACTGCCTGGGAGGATAGGACATCGCGGGGTCTTTTTTTATTTTAGATTTCTTCAATAAAAAAGTTCTATAATAAGATCAGGTGAACTCTTTTTTAGTTAATATAAAGGAGGTGATTATGATGCTGTTGTGGGAAATGGAATTATTTGCTCGAGTGGTTGTTGCAGGGATATGCGGCGCTGTCATTGGTTATGAACGGCAAAACCGCTTGAAGGAAGCGGGAATAAGAACACATCTGATCGTCGCTCTGGGGGCGGCGTTGATGATGGTTGTTTCAAAATATGGCTTTTCAGATATTATCGGGCAGAATGGTGTTGCGCTGGACCCTTCACGAATCGCAGCACAGATCGTCACCGGTGTTGGATTTTTGGGCGCAGGGATTATTTTTGTACATAAGCAGTCTGTCAGCGGACTGACGACAGCAGCTGGAATTTGGGCGACCTCGGGCATCGGTATGGCTATTGGTGCCGGACTTTACTTTATTGGGGTGGCATCGGCTTTGTTGATTATTCTTCTTCAGATTATTTTGCATAAGAATTTCCGGTGGCTTAACGTTTATGTTGGCGAGATGATCCATGTGCATCTGGTACCGGATGAAGCAGCTCTGGAGCGTTTTAAAGAAAAAATCACCAGAGAATGCGTGGAAATTATTAATTTTAAAATCAAGCGGAATGCGGAAGATTGTATTTCCATGGAGCTTTATGTAAAGCTGCCTGAAAATTATCAGACAGAACAGCTGCTGACGCTGTTTAAGGACGACCCGGACATTATCAGCATTGAACTATAGAAGAAAAAAGCAAAGAATCATTCTTTTGATTCTTTGCTTTTTTCTTTTTTATTGCCTTTGTCCACATATTTGCTGACCAGGCGGTAAGCGGTGGCTTGGCTGAGCCCCAGAGCCGAGGCCATCTCATTGACGTTGGAATAGCTTTTATAATAGCTCTGGATAATTTCGCGTTTGTATTCCTCAACCATATCATCAAAAATAACGGTTTTCTTTTTTGTCTGATTTTTCTTGAGAAAATCGAGAATTTGTTCAGGTAGCTTGTCAGTGCTGACAATATTACCGATACTCATGACTGCCATATATTCTACTGCGTTTTTCAACTGGCGGACGTTGCCAGGCCAGTCATATTGGATAAGTGCCTCAATAACCGGGCTTGCAAACATTTTGTCTTTGTCGTATTTTTTATTGTGCTTATTCAGATAGTACTGGGCAATGGGTAAAATGTCGCTACGACGGTCTCTGAGAGATGGGATAGTCTGGGTAATGCCGTTGATACGCCAGAACAGATCCTCACGAAATTTGTTTTTCTGAACGAGTTTCTGGAGGTTTTTATTGGTGGCGGTGATGATACGGGTATCCACGGTTTTGATTTCCAGACCGCCGACAGAGGTGAAACGCTGGTTTTCGAGAAAATCCAGAAGCTTTACCTGAATGTTTGGCTGAAGCTCGCCGATTTCATCAAGAAACAGGGTGCCGCCGTCTGCCAGCTCCACCAGGCCCTTTTTACCTTTTGGGCTGGCGCCGGTGAAGGCGTAAGGAACATAACCAAAAAGTTCGCTTTCGATGAGGTTATCGGGGATGGAGGCACAGTTAATAGAGACAAAGGGTCTGTCACTGCGCAGGCTGGAATCGTGAATGTATTTGGCAAAAAGACTTTTCCCGACGCCACTTTCACCGAGGAGAAGGACGGGAATATCTGATTTTGCGCCCTTTCGCAGTTTATTGAGGGTGGCGTAAAGATTGTAGCTGCGGCCGACAATGTTGTTGCTTTCCTTGGTTTCCTCACTGCTACTGTATTTTGCTTTTTCGTTGGATTCATTTTTTTCGCAGTCCAGGTCAAAGGAACTGATGGGTTTTTCCTTGAAGGAAGTAAAGACAACCATGACGAGCTTCTCATTCTTATCATATATAGGGGTAGTGATGGTGATATGGGTTTCGTTGGTCATCAGATACCGCTGCCTGGCAAAAACGGTCCGTTTATTTTCGATGGCGTAATCCACAGACGGCGGGGTCCACAGTCCGTTAAAGGAAGTGAAAAAATTAAGCTTACACATATCCTCCGGGGACATGCCGTGGTACTGCAGGCTGGCTGGATTGGCGTAGATCACATAGCCTTCGGCATCGGTGACGGTAATTTCGGCAAAGCAGTGTTCTAGAATATCAATATAGGTATCTTTTGATAAGGATCGCAGATATTGCTGAAAATATTCACTGTAGCGGTCAATTGAACTCATGGTGATTCCTCCTCAAGGAAATTTCTCCCCTTATTATAGCGAATCTTATGCGAAATTGCAAAATTATTAAATATAAGAAAAATAACGGAGGTTTCTCAAAATTGACAAAGAAAAAATAGATAGAAATCGTAAATAATGGCAGAATTATGCTGAAAATGAAAAAGCGAAAAGTTGGCACAGGACTTGCATTAGTATAATGGCATAAGCTAGCTAAGAAAAAATAAAAGAACGAGGAGAAGGGTTATGTTAAAA
>NZ_QUDF01000005.1:328306-328672 GCF_003477535.1 Eubacterium sp. AM05-23 | reverse complement strand
ATTGTATAAGTGTAAGGCAAAACGCCGAACACAAAAAACAATTCAGGAGGTAAGAAAAATGGCAACCATTGAAAAAAATATTGAATCCGTCGGCATGAAGATCACCGTGAACCACGGCGAAAGAGAAGGGAAAATCGTCAAATCCTCAAAGACCTACGGCGACGTTGACCCCGCAGTGACCGACGCCGCCTTTGTGGGCACCGCCAAGGCCATCACCGGCATGCAGGAGCCCATCCGGGAAAAGCAGGTGAAGGTGACCGCAGAAGAATTAATCGAAGTGGCGTAATGGGAAAATAGTGGCAATTAATAGGGTGGAAGGTTGAAGGTGGAAAGTGGAAAGTTCTGGTGCAAATCAGCTTTGCTGAT
>NZ_QUDF01000005.1:0-328296 GCF_003477535.1 Eubacterium sp. AM05-23 | reverse complement strand
ATCAGCTTTGCTGATTTGATTTAGATCAAATTCGCTATGCGAATTTGGCCCTTAACCTTCCACCTTCAACTTTCAACCTTCCATTAAAAAACGTAAGGCACGACGCCCTCGTCGTGCCGCAGACAGATATTAAAAAACAGGAGGAAATTTTAAAATGCCAACAACCAACAAAGATTTAACCATCCATTTTCAGCGAGCAGACGGGAAAGAGTTTAAGATCACCATTCCCGATTACAAGGAAGGCATCACCGATGCCGAAATCAAGGCAGGGGCCCAGGCCATTGTGGACCAGGGCGCCTTTCTGCCCGACGGCTTTGGGCTGGTCAAGGTGACCGGAGCCGTGAAAGTCGACACCACCAAAACCGACGTGGTCATCGAGGAAGCAGCATAAGAAAGGGGCGAAAGCCCCTTTTTAAAGTATTGATAAAGGAGATCAGTAAGAGATAAAGTGTTAAAAAGAGGAGTGTTTAGTTGAAGGTTGAAAGTGGATAGTGGAAAGTTTCGGTGCAAATCTGCCACAGGCAGATTTGATTGGGTGCGGCCTGCAGCTGCATATTAATCGCTTGAGCCACAGGCGAAAGCGTACGACAACCATCCACTATCCACGATCAACTCAAAGAGCTTCAAGCAATCGCTTCGTATCATATGAACACCTTTATCCAAACTCTAAAGGGAGGAAAACATGAAAAGAACGAAGAAAACAGTGATAATCGGGCTGATTGTGATTTGCGCGGTGGTCACAATGCTGTTCCTGAAAAGCCTTAGCCCCAAAAGAGCCGAGAATCTCATCATCCCAGAGACATCACCCGCCGAGGAAACAGAACCGGACACGCCAGAAAAGCCCGGAGAACCCGCAATGCCGCCGCCTCAGGACAGCGACAGCGCACCGGCCGGCACAGAGGAGGAGGCGCCCCTCATGGCAACACCCCACTTTGCCATGGCAGAATACCAGTGTGACTGCACAGGCTATTGCGATGGCTGGCCCTGCGCCATGGCCCCCGAGCTTTTGGAGAAGATCGAAGCCCTGCGCTGTTCTTTCGGGCGTCCGGTCATCATCACCTCAGGCGTGCGGTGCGCGGCGCGCAACGAGGAGGTAGGAGGCGTCAGCTGGTCCTTTCACAAGCGGGGCTGCGCGGCAGATCTCTACTGCCCGGGAGTGGGCGTGGGCGATCTGGCCGCCGGAGCAAAGGACTGCGGGCTGAACGTGCTGCCCTATTACAGCAGCGGCTATATCCATGTGGAAATCATGCCTTAAGGATGTTTGACTTGTTAAAAAATGTCTGAAAAAGTTCAAGATTTTTCTATTTTTTAAAACCCACTGGACGCAAAATATTTGGCATCTTAAAATAATACTGCTTATAAAACGTTGATAATGGCCTTAATAAAGGAAGTGTCACGTGATTTTGCGTGTAATGCGTTTATGCGGGAAAAATGAAACGTCAAAGAATTAAAGCGTCTTTTTTATAAAATAATTGTGATTTTATAAGATATTTTAGGTATGTTGAGAAGCAAACTTTCTTTAAAAAATTGAAGGAACTGGCACGGAAATTGCATTAGTATAGTGTCAGGAAATTTAATTTGTTTTAGGCAGAAAAAGCTTGTTTAAAACAAGGAAAGGAAAGTATAATGGATGTAGAAAAAAGCGGCGTTGTCGGAAGGCTCCAAACCAACAGAAGGAAGGGATCATCATGACTGAAAGACGCAGAGAACTCATTTATGTCTGCTGCCTGACAGGATTCATCACGATTACCTTTGCTTTTGGAAGATATATTTTTTCGATGATTACCCCGGATATTGTCAGAGAACTGGGGATTGATTATGAGTTTGTGGGACGGATTAACGCCTTTCATCAGGGTGCTTATCTGCTGTTTTCTCTGCTTGGCGGGCTGCTCTGCAGTGTGGTCAGCGTCAGGCATTTAATTGGAGGCTCAGTAATACTCTGCGGCGTCAGTGTCACGATGCTGGCGTTTGTGAATAATCCATGGATACTGCTCTGTATTGTCACCCTCCAGGGAATCTTTGCCGCAACCTCATGGATACCCATGGTGGCCTTTGTGGCGGAAAATATCCAGGAGAAAAACAGGGGGAAGAGCCTGGGCATTATCTCCAGCGGAACCTCCTTTGGCCTGATCTTAAACGGTATGCTTATCCCGTGGCTCCTTAAATATGGTACATGGCATACGGTGTGGCTGGTCTTTGGAATTATCAGCCTTATTCTTGGGGCCTTGGGAATTTATGCGATCACAGCCCTTGGAAAAAGTGGCCCAGAAGGACGTGAACCGACGGTGCCAGCGCCCAAGCCTGTTCCGGCGGCCCAGAAAGGCGGGCCCGCTGGCTGTATCTGGCGGCATTACCTGCTGCTGGTGGCTCTGCTTGTGATTTCAGGACTTTATCTGATTCCCTTTCAGAGCTATATTGTCCCGCTCATGCAGGAGGATATGGGGCTCAGTGAGCAGGTTTCAGGACTCTGCTGGAGTCTGTTTGGCTTTATCGGTATTTTCAGCGGGTTTATCGCAGGTGTGCTGGCAGACCATACCTCCGCTAAAACGGCCATGCTCATCACCTACAGTGTATCGGTGCTGTCCATTGCGTCAGTGGTCTTTTTAGGCGGCGCGGCTTCCGCGCTTCTGGCCTGCGCTATTTTTGGACTGACCTACAATGGTATTTTTGGACTGCATCCTACCTATGTTTCGAGAATTCTGCCGCCGGATAAAACAGCCCGCCTGTTTGGGCTGCTCAACCTTTCGCTGGGGCTGGGCTCTATGATTGGCAATTATGCGGGCGGCGCAATTAAAAAGGCAACAGGCAGCTTTACCCTGGCCTATCAGCTCATGTTGGTCATGGCGCTTTTAGCAGTGGTAATCTGCTTGATGATAAAAAGTGATCGTGAGAAAGGTGGAAAACAAAATGGAAAAAATCGTATTTAATCCCATGGAAATCTTTTATGATATCGAGGCCTTTGCGGGGGACAAAAACATTGACCCTCAGTCAGAGGTTTACAGTGCGCTTCTTCAATGGGCCCCAGCGGCCGAAAAGCTTGTAAAGCCAAGAGCTGTCATTAAATGGTGCACAGTAAAGGAGTTTGGCGGTGACCGGGTGCAGGTTGCGCATAAAATTTTTAAAAGCCATCTTCTGGCCGAAAAGCTGAAGGGGATCGAGCGGGTTTTTGCCACTGTGGTAACAGCAGGCGACGAGCTTGACGCTTTGGAACTGCCTTCGGATGAGGTGCGTAATCTGTTAAAATATGCCGCCCTCAGAGAGGCCCGGGCAGGGGTGGACCGTTATTTAAAAGACCATTTTTCTTTTGACCATATGGGCCGTTTGAATCCGGGATCACTGCCAGACTGGCCGATCGCCAATAATCCTGCACTTTTTGAGATTATCGGAGACGTGACAGAGACCATCGGGGTCCGGCTGACAGAAAAAAACTATATGCAACCAGGGTATTCGGTATCGGAGCTGCTCTTTTCAGGCGATGAGGATTACGATAATTGCAGCCTGTGCAAGAAATACGACTGTCTCGGGCGTAAGGTACCCTTTGACCCGGAGGCCTATGAGCAGATATTTGCATGAAAGGGAGGTAAGAAAATGAAAGGCAAAGAAACAGGAACACGCGGCTTAAAGGAAGCCCTTCATGCCTATGAAAAAAAGCTTTTACTGGATGCGCTTACTGAGAATTGCTATAATATTTCCAAAAGCGCCAGAGTTCTGGGGATTTCCAGACAAAACCTGCAGCACAAAATAAAGCTCTACCACATCCCGGTAGAGCACCAATCAGCCAACGGCAGACATGGATAAAATGAAAAAATCACAGAGCAGCGCCCTGTGATTTTTATTTTTGCCTGTAAAAGCCACCCTCAGTCGACCTGATAGACATCTTCCTTTGGCAGAACGATGACGCCAGAGTTCTTGAGAACCTCGATCGCCTTTTCCTGATCGCTGGTTTTCATGATAACCAGAGGCATGGCGCTCTGATTGCGCATGACAAAGGAATAGACATATTCTACATTGATGTCATTATCGGATAAGGTGTCAAAAATGCGGTACATGGCGCCGATACGATCCTCGGGCTCAACGGCCAGCACATCGGTCATTTTGGCCACATGACCGGCTTCTTTCAGGAGCTCGGCGGCTTTGTAGGGTTCATTGACAACCAGGCGCAGTATGCCGAATTCGGAGCTGTCAAAAACCGAGATCGCCCGGATATCAATTCCGGCATCACAGATCACCTTTGTGATGCTGGCAAGATGTCCTTTTTTGTTTTCGATAAAAATGGATAATTGTTTGATTAACATATCGGGCCTCCTTATTTTTCGTCTCGAAGGTCAAGGACACGCTGGGCCTTTCCTTCGGAACGCTTTAAGCTCTTTGGTTCAACGAGGTGGATGGTCGGATGAATTCCAAGGATGGTGTGCAGCTTGGTTTTGATTTCGGCATAGAGTGCATCCAGCTTGGTGACAGAATCCAGCAGGTCGTGGTCGATGACCTCCACATCAATCTCGATTTTATCCAGATACCCCTTCTTGCTGACGGTAATCAGATAGTTAGAGCCAATGCCGTCAATACTCAACAGCACTTCCTCAATCTGAGACGGGAAGACATTGACGCCGCTGATGATGAGCATATCATCGGTACGGCCTTCAATCTTGGCCATGCGCGCAGTGGTACGGCCACAGGCGCAGGGGGAGTAGTCGAGGTGGGTAATATCCTTGGTGCGGTAACGGATCAGCGGCAGTGCCTGCTTGGTGATGGGGGTGATAACCAGTTCGCCGGTTTCACCTTCTGGCAGAACCTCCAGTGTCACAGGGTCGATGATTTCTGCAATAAAGTGATCCTCATTGATGTGCATGCCGGTGAGCTCACGGCATTCGCCGGAAACACCGGGGCCGATGAGCTCGCTCATTCCGTAGTTTTCAGTGGCGAACAGGCCAAAAGCCTCGTTGATCTTGGCGCGCATGGCCTCGGTAGAGCCCTCTCCGCCAAAGCAGCCGACCCGCAGGTTTAAATCCGTTGCCGGGTCCAGGCCCATATCCTGGGCCACCTCGGCCAAGCGCAGCGCATAGGATGGCGTGCCGATGAGTACAGTGGCGCCAAAATCCTTCATGATTTTTATCTGCTTCTGGGTATTGCCGCTGGACATGGGCACTACGCCGGCACCCACCTTTTCAAGGCCCTGGTGCAGGCCAAAAGCCCCGGTGAACAGGCCGTAGCCAAAGGATACGTGTGCGGTATCCCGTTTCGTCACGCCGCCCATGGTAACCAGACGGGCAATACACTCGGCCCAGGTTTCAAGATCCTTCCTGGTGTAGCCCACAACGGTTGGGTTGCCGGTGGTGCCGGAGGACGCATGGTAGCGCACGATTTTTTCCTTAGGCACTGCGAACAGGCCAAAGGGATAGTTCATCCGAAGATCCTCCTTGGTGGTAAGAGGGAGGAAACGCAGATCCTCCAGAGAACGGATATCATCGGGCTTGATTTTATTGGCCTTAAACAGGTTTCTGTAGTAAGGCACGTTTTTGTACACATGTTTAAGTGTTTTTTTTAGACGTTTGAACTGAATTTCACGAATTTCTTCGCGGGGCAGGGTTTCTTTTAGTGACCAAATCATATTTACTCCTTATGATAAACGCGATTGAATGCGGATTACTTTCCAGGACGCCAGGAACTTTTAAGCGGCACGACCTGATTAAAGACAGGATTTCCCTCGGTTGAATATTTAGGGTCAACCGAGAAGTAGCCCTGGCGGACAAACTGGAACTTGTCATAGGGCTCAGCTTCGAGCACACGCGGTTCTACCCAGGCGGTGATCTTTTTCAGTGAGTCGGGGTTGATCTTATCAAGGAAGGTGTCGGCGTCAAAGCCTTCTTCATCCTTAAGCAGCGGGTTCAGCATGTGGACTTCGACCTGTTTTCCCAAGTCGGCGGATACCCAGTGGATGGTCCCCTTGACCTTGCGCCCGGTAAAGCCCGAGCCGGATTTTGTTTCGGGATCATAGGTACATTTAAGCTCGATGACCTCGCCGTTTTCATCCTTGATAACCTCGTTGCAGGTAATGAAATAAGCGCCTCTCAGGCGGACTTCATTGCCGGGGAAGAGTCGGAAGTATTTTTTAACCGGAGCTTCCATAAAGTCTGATTTTTCAACATAAATTTCACGTCCGAAGGGCATTTTGTGCATGCCCATTTCGGGCACATCCAGATTGGTCTCAATTTCAAGCCACTCGGTCTGATCCTCGGGGTAGTTGGTAATGGTAACCTTGAGGGGATCAAGCACAGCATTGACACGCGGGGCTTTCAGCTTTAAATCGTCGCGGATAAAATGCTCCAGCATGGCGATGTCTACGGTAGAGTTGGCCTTGGCCACGCCGATTTCCTCACAGAAGGCCTGGATGGCTTCCGGGGTATAGCCACGGCGGCGCATACCGGAGATGGTCGCCAGTCTTGGGTCATCCCAGCCGTCCACAATGCCTTCGTCCACCAGTTTTTTCAGGTAGCGCTTGCCCATAATGGTGCCGGACAGGTTCAGCTTTGCAAATTCGATCTGGCGGGGATGTTCAGCCTTAAAGTCGTCCAGATTGGCGAGAACCCAGTCGTAGAAAGGGCGGTGGTCTTCAAATTCCAGGGTGCAGAGGGAATGGGTGATGCCTTCAATAGCGTCTTCTACCGGATGGGCAAAGTCGTACATGGGGTAGATATACCAGTCTTCATCGGTGTTGGGGTGCTTGGTGTGCAGGATACGGTAAATGACCGGATCGCGCATGTTCATATTCGGGCTGGCCATGTCGATTTTAGCGCGGAGTACCTTGACGCCTTCATCAAATTCTCCCGCCTTCATTTTTTCGAAAAGCTCAAGGTTTTCGGATACAGAGCGGTTGCGGTAAGGGCTTTCCTTACCAGGCTCCTTGAGGGTGCCGCGGTACTCACGGATCTGGTCGGCATTTAAGTCATCTACAAAGGCAAGGCCCTTTTTAATGAGTTCAACGGCATATTCCGCCATTTTGGAAAAATAGCTGGACGCAAAGTAGAGGCGGTCTTCCCAGTCAATACCCAGCCAGGATAAATCCTCTTTGATCGAGTTGACGTACTCAATGTCCTCCTTGACGGGGTTGGTATCGTCAAAACGCAGGTTAAACTTTCCGTTGTATTTTTTGGCTACGCGGTAGTTCAGCAAAGAGGCCTTGGCGTGGCCAATATGTAAATAGCCATTGGGTTCGGGTGGAAAACGGGTATGCACACGGTTGTCGGTGTACACATGGTTTTTGTTGTCTTCGTCAATGGCGTTGATAATAAAATTGGTTTTTTCGTTTGTCTCCATCTATTCTCTCCTGTTGTGATTCTTGATTTTTATACTTCCTAAAATAATATCATAAAATCAGGCAAAAGCCTATAGTTAAGATGGGATATTGTGGGAGAAATTGCGGTGGATCTCCATAATTTCGAAAAACGTAAAATATAGAATTTTTAAAATTTAGTCTTGACAAACGAAATTAAACGAAATATAATTTGAGCATACTCAAATTTAATCACGCTCAAATAATTGAAGGGAGTAAAAAAGTGTGTTACATAAAGAGGAGCAGAGGTTAATGCAGTAAATCAAGTATTAAGGAGAGAGTGTTATGTCAGTGGAAATGTCGCGGTCAAAGAAAACGTTGGCAGTCATTGCCATTATGGCCACTGCTATTGCCGTTATGGCGGATCTGGCCATTAATCCTGTAATTGGTCTGTTATATCAGGCCTATCCGGATTCAATGGGGTATATTAATTATTTTATTTCGGGACCAATGTTAATTGTTGTCATTGCGTCTTTATTAACCGGCGTGGTTCTGAAAAAGGTTAACAAGCGGACCGTTATGATTGCGGGCGGCGTTGTTTTTGCCGTTGGGGCGATCTTAGGCGTTTTAGTCGATGATTTTTTATACATGTGTATCATGCGTACTCTGGTGGGGATTGGTTCAGGTGTTGTCAATGTGGTGGCTGTCGCCCTGATCGCGGATCTTTATGAGGACGAGACGAAAAGGGCTAAAATTACAGGCTATTATAATGCGGCCCTGAGTCTCGTAGGGGTTATCTTCAGCTATGCGGCCGGTATTCTGGCAGCCAGCGGTGTCTGGCAGAATGTCTTTAAGATTTACTGGTCAGCGGTGCCAATGGTAATTTTGCTGATCGTGTTTATTCCCAGTATCCGTCCAGAAAGCCAGGCCGCGCAGCAGTCCGGCGGCAAGGCTGAAAAGGAATCCCTGGGCTGGCGGTTTTGGTGGATGAGCTTTGGATGGTTTGTGATGAATGTGGTATTGGGGGGGACGGTCCTCTATTATCTGTCCTCCTACATTATGGAAAACGGTATTGGAGGAACCGAGCTGGCAGGTATTTCAGCCTCCGTTAAATCACTAGCCGGGTTTGTGCTCTGCCTGGGCTTTGGCTTTGTTTACAGCAAGCTCAAACGGCAGACCATTACCCTCTGTTATCTTGTAGCCGCGCTGTCCCTGTTTATTCTGATTCTTTTCCCATCAGTGGCAACGGTTCTAGTTGTAGGTACTATAGGGGGCTGTACCTACAAATATGCTTTCTCATATGCTTATGCCCAGGGATTTGCGATTGTACCAAAATCTCGATATGACGATTCAGTATCCATCTCGACAGCGGTTTATGGCATTGGCTCTTTTGTCAGTACTTACTACGCGACATGGCTGACCCAGCTCATGCACACCGATTCCTTCGTAAAAACTTGGATTATTTCAGCCGTCATACTGGCAGTGCTGTTTGTGGCGGAAATATTTGTATCTGCCATTGAGAAAAGAAGCTTTGCAGAGACCAGTGAAGCGTAAAAGACTTGGATTAATAAATTAAAAGGAGATTGAAACAAATGAGAGATGACGTTAAAAAAATATGTGAAGAACGAACACAGAATATTAAAGATGTATTTGACAATAAAATTCCGAAACGGGTGCCTATTTCGGTCAGCCTGCCATTAACCGCAGTGGCGGATTATGGAAGAGTTGACCGGAAGGCTGCTTACTGGGACCCTTCACTGCTTGAGTCGGCCGCGGAGGAGCTGTGCGAAATGATCCCGACCGATACCTGTATTTATGCAGGATCTGTTTACGCACCTTATTCTTCCCAGACGCTGGATGCCAAAAACAAACTGATGTCCAATACCGGGATCATGCAGCACCCTAATACAGAATGTATGCAGGCCGATGAGTACAGCGAGCTTATCGAAGACCCGTATGCTTTTTTAATTGATAAATGTGTTCCGCGGCTTTATAAAAACCTTAATGTGGAGGAAAGTGCGGGAGAGGTTTTGTTTTCATTATATGAGGAAATGATCTTGGAGGGTGACTACTATGCAAAAACTGGGTCTATGGTAGAAAGACTTAACCAAAAATACGGCTACCCATCGGATGTCGGCATTCAAGGCTTTGGCCGCGCTCCGATGGACTGGATCGGGGATCAGCTCAGAAGTTTTTCAGGCATCTGCATGGATGTTCGAAGACACCGGAAGAAGCTGATAGAGGCCCTTGACGCCATTTATCCCATGATGTATAAAATGGGGAAATGTACAGACAGCCGACAGATCAACCGCTATAATCCAACCATGTTCCAACTACACATGGCAACCTATATCCGTGAAAAGGATTTTGCAGAGGTTTGGCTGCCCTCGTGGAAACGCCTGGTAACCGACTACGCGTCACTTGGAATGCGATGCGGCGCCTTTTTAGAGCACGACTGGACAAGACTGCTGGACTATCTGTATGAGCTCCCAACAGGCATGTACTTTACCTTTGAACTGACCGACCCTAGGGAGATCAAGAAAAAGCTGGGCAAAAAATTCGTTTTGGGCGGCGGTTTCCCGCTGAACAATCTTTTAACCTGCACAAAGCAGGAGGTTATTGATAAAACAAAGGCATGGCTGGACATTATGGCGCCCGGCGGACAATATATTTTCGGCTTTGACAAGGATCCTATCACACTGGCGGATATCAAGCTTGAAAACCTGGCGGCAGTTTGTGAAACAGTGCGGGATTATGGCGTATATAAAAATGCCGGAACCGCCACGGGTGAGGTCTTTAAAAAGGAAGACTATCACCATTCAGAGGTTCCGGCATTTAAAAGCCGCTATTACCAGAGCTGGGACGACTATGTGAAATATTACCCCAATACGCCGGATAACGCCAGACCGTTGGTAATGGCAGCCCAGGACGCAGTATTTGAAAAATTCTTCTATATGAGCTGCTAGTCCTGTGCCGGAGGACAGGGCGCGATGGAGAGCTCGAAATCCTCGGATACCCGGATCTCCAGCGTGCCTAAGTCCTCATAAACACGGTCTAAGCGCCGGGAAAAATCCGCCTTTTCAAGAAAAGAATAGTGCAGCTCAAGATAGTAATTGAAAATTTCGTCAAAGGTCAGCCGGTCGATATCCCGGTCAATATAGGACTCCAGATACCCGTCCATCCCAATCATTGCGGCAAAGTAAAACAAGGCCTTCTGCTCACTCATGTATTCCTTAGCCACCAGAAAGGGCTCCGAATAGCTGTAGACAAAGCGGGACAGCTCCTTGTCGTAGGCACGCTGTGTGCAGACCTCGGCAGAAAAGCGCCGGTAATTCGCGTTGTCATAGAGCAGACGTAAATGCATGGCAAGTGCCAGCATACGTTGCTGTGTCAGATCACTTTCTGGAAATAGTGCCTTGGATTCGTTGGACAGGGTCTCCATAAGCTCCTGGTAGATCAGCAGGGCGATGTTAATCTTACTTTTAAAATGGTAGGAGACTGAGCCGGGATTTGTACCGGTCGCCTTGCAGATTCCGGCAAAGGTTACGGCAGAGAACCCCTTTTCATAAAACAGATGCCTACAGGTGGTTAAAATCTTCTTCCGGGTTGAAATGCCATTCTTGTTTTCTGTTGCCATTTTGAGTACGTCTCCTTTTTTAATCACGGTCAAATAAATATGTAATATTATGATAACACAAAACATACCGTGTTTAAAACAGGAGAATCATTTTATTTAAAGGATGAAGCATCCAGAATCAGAGGTCTGTCATGTTAGAGGCATTATCCAAAACCAAAAAGCTTTTGGCCTATATCAGTATTCTGACCACCTCCTTCGCGGTGATGTACACCACTATTTTTCAGGTGATTAATTATAATATTTATGCGGCCTTTCCAGACCAGCCCGCTGCGGTCAGATTTTTTATCTCCGGCCCACACATTGTCATCATGTGCGTGTCCTTTGTCTCACCGGCCATCTACAACAGGACGAACCGAAAAAAAGCCCTGCTGCTCGCCTGTGTGATCTTTACGGTCTCGGCCCTGCTTTTTACCCGCCAGGTCAGTATCGGCGGACTGATTGCGGTTAACCTGCTGTGCGGAGCCGCCTCCGCCTATATTAACGTGGCGGCGGTCACAATGATTGCGGAACTCTATGTCGATGAGCGGGTCCGGGCAAAACACATGGGATATTACAATGCCGCCATGGCGGCGGTGGGCTCTCTATTTTCGGTAGCGGCAGGTTATCTGGCCCAGCGGTCTTGGTTTGGCGTCTTTAATGTTTACTGGTCCGCGGCGCTCATGACCCTGATGGTAGCCCTGTTTATCCCGGGCCTGCCCGGCACGCTCTTTGATAAAGAAAGCAATAAAAAGGACAGGCACCCGGGCAGCGCCAGACTGGGCCCAAGATTCTGGGGAATGCTGCTTAACTTCATCGTGCTGGGCATTACCTACTTTGTTCCGGGGTTTTTTCTGTCTCTGTATATTGTGGAGCATGGCCTGGGAGATGTGAGCTATGCAGGAATCGCTCTTTCGGTCGATACCCTGGGCGGAGCGGTTTTTGCTTTCTTTTTTGACCGGACCTATGGAAAGCTCGGAAGCTATACCTCGGTTGTCTCAGACCTTTTGATGTCCGCAGTGCTTCTGATTTTGTACCTTTTTTCAAACCGGTTTTTGCTGATCATCTTGGTCACCCTGATGGGCGGGTCCTACATGACGTCCATCTCCTATGTCTATCAGGAGACGACTGAGGTGGTGCCCCCGGCATGTGTGCCCCGCGCCATGGGAATCGTGGTGGGGGTTCAGTACATTGCCACCTTTCTGGCGGCCTATATCACCACCGGGCTGATGAAGGTTCTGAATACCGCCGAGCTGACGCCAATTTTGATCTTTCCCGTCGTATGGATACTGGTTTTTGCTTTTGCCGAGTATCGCAGCATCAGATGGTACCAGGCCTCTGGATCGAAGGACACGCCCGGCCCGACAGATTTAATATGAAAGTTTTAAAGTGCGGGGCACTGTGTTATAATAATCCTGAAAAACAAATCAGGAGGAGTATCATCATGAGCTGCAACACATGTCAAACACCCGAAACTGCTGAAGAGCGGATCTGCCGGAGGGATAAAAATGAGCAGGGCTGTACCTGTACTGAATTTGGCTGTAAACAGCATGGCTACTGCTGTGAATGTATCGCCAAGCATCGGGGACGGGGGCAGATACCAGGCTGCCTGTTTTCCGAAGAAGGAGAAAAGCTCCATGACAGAAGCCTGGAAGCTTTTTTAGAGGATGTTAAGAGAAGGCAGCAGGCTTAGGCCGCCGCTGAAAAAGACAGAGGATTTTTTATATCCTCTGTCTTTTTTGTATATGGGCATTATTCACTCCTTTAAATCCAGATAAAACAGTTTTATAAACCACTTTTTATCTGGAATTTTTGCTGAAATTCTTGGGCGTAAGGTGTATAATAGACGAGGAAAATTGACAGAATGAGGTGGAATGGATGGAATTTAGATTTGAAACAGAGCTGGGTGGTAAAAATGCCGTGTTTGAACTCCGCACAGCCCCTTTAACCGATGAGGACGCCGCCAAGAAAACGACTTTGCGCGGTTATAAATGTGAACAGGTCATGGTAAACGGCGAGGCCCTGAAAAATCCGGCTTTTATCAGCTGCTATGCCGAAACCAATAAAAAGGAAGGTCCAGCGCTATGCTTTAAGTTTGGTATGGCCAAGTGGATGGAAGAGCAGTTCGGCATTGAAAATAAAAAGGGACAAGCCCTCTATGTGGGGATCCCCGAAAGCGTGCAGGCAGCTTATCTGGAAATGCTTGGAAAGCTGGATCAGGAAATTGAACGCCTTCAGGCAGAGGCCGAAAAGCGGAGGGATGAAAATGATAAAAATGTGCGGGACGATGATATTATCGAGCTATCCTACAGTCCGCGCTTTGTAGGGGTTCGTTATCCCTTTGATTCAAACAGAGAAAAGATCGAGTCAAAAATATGGTCCCAGTTCGATGGTAATCTGGACCTGGACGACTGGATAGAGGTGCATCTGGAACCATACTGCGTGGGGCTTGGCTGTGGCTGCTCCAAGAAGTACAGGGTGCCCTACAGAGAATACGCGGCGCTGCTGGAAGCATATAAAGCGCAGCTTTAAAAAAACCAGGACGCTTTAAATGAGGCGTCTTGGTTTTTTAGTGTCAGTCATCAATGCCGATCATGACGGAGGTCGCTTTGATCACCGCATAGGCGTCCGAACCTACCTGCAAGCCCAGCTCTCTGATAGAATCCATGGAGATGGTGGAGGAAATTTGGTTTCCACCGCCGATGTCTAAAACAACAATGCCGTTTACGGCGCCTTCTTTAATCGAGACGACCTTTCCGGCCAATTGATTGCGAGCACTTAATTTCATCAAAAATGCCTTCTTTCTATGGTATATTTTCTTATTATCATAATGAATACAGCTTAAGAATAACTTTAAATAAAGGCGGAGCCCTGTCTTTTTATCATATCGGTCAACGGATACCGGCAGCACGGACAATCTCGGAAATGTCCGCCCATTTGTTAAGGGAGTAGATATGCAGCCCGTCGATTCCGGCGCTTATAAAGCGGTGGATCTGTTTGACGGTATACTCCACGCCGGCCTTTTTAAAATCTTTTGGATTATCGCCATAGCGTGCAATAATTTCAGCCAGGTCTCTTGGAATGGAGCTGCCGTTGGATACCGCCATGCGGATGGTCGGGTCTTTAGCCAGAACGGGCATAATACCCACATCAATCGGCAATGTGATATGCGCTTTCCGGATTTTTTCGACCCACCATTCATAGTGGGCAACATCGTGGCAGAGCTGTGTCATAATAAAATCAGCGCCGGCATCCTGCTTTATGCGCAGATGGGCAATATCCTCGTCAAAGCTGCTGGCCTCAAAATGCTTTTCCGGGTCCCCAGCCATGGCAATGCTGAACTCTGGAAACGCTTCTTTTATAAAAGCGATCAGCTCGTTGGCATAATCAAAATCTCCGCCCGTCGAAGCACTGCCCTTTGGAAAGTCGCCCCGCAGCGCCAGAATATGATCTACGCCCAGTGACAGGTAGTTTCTGAGTTCATCACGGATTTTATCTTTGGAATTCCCAATACAGGTAAAATGGGTGATGGGGATCGTTGCGCCACTGTCCTTAATGGCCTTGCAAATTTCCACATTTCTGCCCGCATTGGTTCCGCCGGCGCCATAGGTACAGCTGATAAAATCCGGCTTGAACGCGTAGAGATGATCAAGTGTGTCAAGCAGCGGCTCAAGCGGCTGTTCCTCCTTTGGCGGAAAAACCTCAAAAGAAAAACTCATCCGATTCTTCATGATTTCTGGTATTGTCATAAAACCCCTCCGTATTTAATTTCTACTTAATAGCTTATATAAAGCATATCCGATTTCTTTACGAATAAACAGTGTATATGCAACAAAAGTCAATATAAAGGCTCATGGCGCGCATGATTTCTATGGTCTGGTTTTTAGTTTTACTGGATTTTATCAGGCTGTTTATCAAGCGTGAACAAATAAGTTGTTGTACTCAGAGAAAAAC
Organism: Eubacterium sp. AM05-23; assembly: GCF_003477535.1. Lineage (NCBI taxonomy): Bacteria > Bacillati > Bacillota > Clostridia > Eubacteriales > Eubacteriaceae > Eubacterium > Eubacterium sp. AM05-23. The sequence continues at coordinate 313,459 of NZ_QUDF01000005.1, read as the reverse complement.
AGTATTGATGAAGCTATGGCAACAACTCAGAATCTAAAGACAAAGTGCGTAAAGAGACAAAGACTATCGAACAAACAGAAACAAAAAACTGAAAGGTTTAAAAGGATACGGGTGAATGAAATGGCAGTTAGAGTACAATACTCAACGATGATTGTAAAAAGCTTAGAGGAATCCATGAAGTTGTACAGAGATATTTTAGGTTTTAAAAAAGGGTACCGTGTCGACCTTCCAGATAGCGGGTGTATTACGATCATGGAGAGTGAAGGCGCAAGTGTTGAACTGATCGAGCACACAGATGAACATAAAGAAAAATATCTGTCGGAGGGTTAAAAAGATATGAGGATAGAGGGCAGATTAGCCTGAGATAAGTTATATCTGCTTGCTTCTGGAATTAGTCTGTCTAAACGATGACAGTGAGGACTGGCGTGTCCTTCATATTTTTAAAGTGCTTTTATATACTTAGCGTGGCGGGCAACAAAACTTAAGTGTTTTGGTGCCATGTGATGGCATAAGAATTTCCGCATTAACATTTTCCTTGTTCATATTACGAATAAATTTAAGAATCCAAGCACAAGGGAGGTCGATACCGGTTTGTTTTACTGGGGTGGTTTGCTTGAAAACACCAGCAATTTTTAATATTCTGGTATCATCAGCGGCAATCATGTCATTAAGAAGGTTAGGGCTCTCGCAAAACTTTTTTCCATAGCCACAACAACAGTCAGCACAAAAAGGAATATATAAATTCCCTTTATTTGTAAATAGAGCAAACGCTACGCCATCATCCACAGCGCTTTCATTTATCACTTTTTTTGCTTTACTTACCATAACATCAAAATCCATGTCTGTTTACCTCCGTATAATATAAATTTTCTGCACGGCATATTGTCCAACAAATCTATACCAGCATTATATCATGGATAATATTAAAAAACGATCGATAAAGCCATTTATTTTTCTTCAAAATTGCATTCTGATAGACCATAAAAATAGTATAAAAAATTGCTTTGAAAAAATAATGAGTTGATCCCAATTTATTAATTATTGTTGACTTTCTCCAAAAACCTGCTATTATGTTATTATAAGTAAAAAAAATAAAAGAAATTTGTAGAGAGTCCTGCCAAAGGAAAGTAACTTTGTTACTCTGGAAAATTAAGTGAGAATCTTTTACTGATGCACAGCCGTATTTTGTTAACAATAAGTCGGCAAGCCACCATCTACAAAGACAGCATAATAAAGTTTTACGCATCTCTTAAACTTCTGTCATAAACCTTTTTTTGGTGACAGAAGTTTTTTGTTTATATTAAGTGATTTTCAACTGCTATTCTGGACAGGACAGATGATATATACGAATTTAAATTTTTCATACCATGGGAGGTGGCACACATTGGATACACTTCAAGAGAAAATGGAAAAAGAAGTTATCGCATTAATCTTTCGTGATTATCCTGATTTGAGGGATCAAATCCTTAAGGCTCGCGTTACGAGCAGGGAATTTACAGGCGTTGGATTCTTTACTAATTATAATAAAGAAGATATATTGAGCGAAAAGAATAGGACAATCGACGTTGCTGTCGGAGCGATTCTCAACAATCGTATTGAGGTTGGGTTTGTTTTTTTCATCACAAAAGAAGAAGGGAGTGTTCTTGAATGTTATACGTATATGGTGCCTTTTCCTGATCAGTTAGAATCCTACGAAGCCATTGTATATGAGGTAGATGGAAATCATATGCTGGTTCGGCCACACTAATTAGGGGGCGACCTGAGCGCATACTTCATATCGATTAATGGTTGTGAGACAGACAGCGTCTGTTACAAATGTTTCAATTTTAATAGGAGGTTCAAATGGGATGTTACAAAGTACTATCAACACCAATGCTATTTGTGAAGAAAGAATATAAAGGTCTCAATCGTGTAGAAGCACCTTACGGATCAGGTACAAACAAACGGTACATTTCGCTGTGGGAGAGGTATATCGAATATAATGAACCATTGAAAAACACGGGGATTACCAATGAGCTCACAATTGACGAACTAAAAGAATATGCCAATCTGGCAACACAGGAAACCGGAGAATCTTATGAAGTGATCTACTTCAGCAAACACAAAGACTGTCTGCATAAGTTTGAATATTATGGTGTGGATGTTACAGGAGTGGGTGTCTATTCGATGGTAGGAGAGGGGTTCTTTAGAGGTTCATCTCCCGTACATAATGTTTTAACACAGTATTTTACAGAGAAGTTGAATGCTTACGGCTTGTTTGGTGCATATGAGGATGCTGAGTGTTTCCGGGCTGTTATCATGCAGTTGGGGATGTGGTTGCCCGGCAGTATTGAAGACGAGGACTGGCAGATACTTCATATTTTTAAAGTGCTTTGAGACTTCAATTAATACCAATTTTGCTCAAAGTGGTCGATATGCTGTAGAAAAAATATATTTTCTTGTGAATTTAAAATTGTTGAGGTAATATATGACAAAGTCAGGTTTTAAATATGCAATGCAACGCGGTCTGGGAAGCTGCATGCTGGTACTTGAATCCGTCGGCGATATCGAGCAGTACCGTGATATAATTCTCTGGGGATGTCTGCGAAATCTGTCGTATGACACCCAATGTGAAGGAACCAGGGCGTGTTATCTCCATGAGCTTGCCGCCCACTATGATAATGAGACGTATTTCGTTGAGCCCATTGCGGCAGCCCTGAAAAAGATGCGTTCAACTGACGGATGGGGCAAATGGCAGTTCAGCCATTATTGTGAAATCCTCCTGTGCTTTGCGCAGGCCGGAAATGCAGAAGCAAGAGCAGCCCTCTACGAAAAGTACGATGTCCTTTATCATAAGCTTCTCCGTACGCATTGCGGCTCCAGAGCGTCATGGGGCCTTGCGTGGGATTTTGAAAGTCTGTGTATTGTTTTGACATCCTTGGATGGCATTGGCCAGTATCTTTCGATGGAATCCGATATTGGCGTTTTGTTAAAAAAATCCCGTTTTACTGTAAGCAGCTTTTGGTGCTTTATAGATAACGCTAAAAGCGAGTTTGGAGAGAAATGTATATGCAAAAATCTTTTAAAAGCAGCCCAGGATTCAGAAACGCTGTCCTACTTTTGCGACCAGATAACCGAACAGGAACGAGTGAATCATGAACGAAAACCAGTGCCTGTCCAAATGGTTGACACAGCCGACGAGCTTTTAACAAAGGCAGTCAATGGCGAATTATCCATTGCCAAAAGAGTCCGATTCAGGAGAGCGGCCAGTGATGAAGAAAAGAAAAAACTAGCAGAGCATATTCTTTCCTGTAATAAACCATCAGTAAAGGCAGTACTCCTTTCCACATTTTTCGGAATAAATTTTCCCGGTCCATGCGAAGCGATTATCGCAGACGTCCACTCAGAAAATCTACAGCTTCGTGAGGTTGCGCTTGAGACGCTTAAAACATGCCGTGGTGAGGCAGTAAGGCTATTGGCACTCAAACTGCTGCCAGAAAAAGCGAACACAGCAAGTGCGATCTGTATGCTGATTACCAACTATTGTAAAAACGACAAGGAGGTACTATTCAAGGCCTTATATCGTTTGCCTGTTACATATTCCAACGTGAGCGGCTGGCATGAAATAATGCGGCATATTCTCTGGGCGTTCGAACAAGAAGCGTGTCAGGCATATCCGAGAGAGCTTCTGGATTACATATATCAAAATTCGCTTTGCTCGGGTTGTCGTGAGAAAGCCGTTAAATATCTTGTACAGCATAAATGGTTAACCTCGGAAATGAGGAGTGAATGTCGTTATGACAGTAACGAGAATATTAGAAAATATATTGCCTGTATCCCGAAATAAAAAATCGCGTATTCCAGCGGTTTAAAAACTAAAATCAGGGTATATTATTAATGCATACCTCTTACTTACATCTCCCCAAAATTTTCCTTATACCTTTTATTGTTGATATCCCCGGCTCCCCCAAGCCGGGGATATTTTCGTCTGAGGTACTTTAGTCTGATTTAACAGAGCTTTAACCTTTTCTTTACCGATTCAAAACCAAAGAGGTGTTTTTCTCTGGTATGATTAATCTCGTAGTTAAGCACAACTTAAGAAATTAAATATTAAAGGAGAAGAAATTAAATGGGATTAAAGAAACGTTTAGCAGGTCTGTCCATGGCCTTGGTTGTCGGAACATTTGCATTTGCAGGATGCAGCGGCGGAGGAGACAGTACGGGCAGCTCCTCAGCGGCCATTTCCGGTGAAATCAACGGCGGAGGCTCCACCTCAGTCCAGAAGATCATCGAAGCGGCGGGCGATGAGTTTGCAGCTCAGAATCCGGATGTCAAATTTACATACAGCGGTACCGGCTCGTCTGACGGTATTAAGGGAGCAACGGAAGGCACCTACGCTTTTGGCTGTGCTTCAAGAGAATTAAAGGATGAAGAGAAATCTGGCTTGACGGAGCTTGTTTTTGCCTATGACGGCATTGCCATGATCACACATCCATCCAATCCGGTTACCAACCTCAGCTCAGCGGACTTGACAAAGATTTATACTGGTGAAATCACAAACTGGAGCCAGGTCGGCGGTAACGATGCGCCCGTCGTCGTCGTATCCAGAGAAGATGGCTCCGGCACCCGTTCAGCCGTCGAAGAGCTGCTGAAATTTGAGGATAAACTAAAACCAGACGCCACCATCAAAGAAGGCAACGGTAATGTACAGTCTACAGTCGCTGGAAATGAAAATGCTATTGGCTATGTATCCTTAACCTTTGTGGACAACACCGTTAAAAAAGTAAATGTTGACAATGTTGAAGCAACCGTCGATAATGTCGTAAATAAAAGCTATCCGGTATCCAGACCGTTCCTGGCAGTTTACAAGACAGACAGCCTGAACAATCAGACAAAAGCTTTCTTAGATTTCTTGATGACCGATGAAGGACAGGCCATTGTTGAGAAAGAAGGCGGTATCAAGGTTGCGCTTGAACAGTAAATAAAGGCTCCACCTTCTTTTGTCCCCGGTTTGCCGGGGGCTTTTTTAATGTCGGAAGCTTGTCAAGGCCATTAAAAAGTTTAATGTTGTTTTTTGGCACAAAAAGGCATATGATAGGGTTAAGATTTTAAGAAGGAGTGAAAAGAAAATGACAACCCTGAAATTGAATGCCGGCCCCTGTGGCTTTAACACAGTCATCAAGGCTGAAACCGAAAAGCCATACAAGGTTAAGGTGACTGTTGAATCGGAATGCCCTCATTACAAGGCTGTAAATGATGATCTGGCAGAACCGTTGGATGCTCTTGGAATCTGCTGTAAGGAAAAATATGACAGCAACACCGTTTATAAGATCTTCGCGAAGCATATGAAGCATCCAGCCTGTCCGGTGGCCGTTGGGGTGATCAAGGCCATGGAAGCTGAAGCAGGATTGGCCTTAAAAACCGATATTGAAATGAAGTTTGAATAAAACAGATAAAGCCTGCCGGGTCAAAAGGCAGGCTTTTTTAAAAAGTTTTAAAACAGCGCTTGACTTTCCAGTCACTGGAATGTGTATACTTAAGTCATGTTCGAACAATGAATTACAAAGGGAGGAACAAAATGCTGACCATTGGTGCATTTTCAAAAATCAGTAATGTTACCACTAAAACACTGCGGTATTACGATGAAATCGGCCTGATCAAACCGGTTTATGTCAATGATGAGAACGGATACCGTTATTATTCGGCCACCCAGCTGGAGACTGTTTTGCTCATAGGCAAGCTGAAATGGTACGGCTTCTCACTGGACGAAATTGCCGAAGTGCTTAAGAATCCCGAGGATAACACCTTTATTCTCTCGCAGATCAGGGAGAAGGAGGTAGTTCTGAGGGAGACAGCACAGCATTATCAGATGCTTCTCTCCTTGCTGGAAAAAGATATTTCAAACTTAGAAAGAGGTAAAAACATTATGGCCTATTTAGAACAGATTGAAGTCAAGCTTGTTGAAACTAAACCCATGCCCATTTTATCCATAAGGAAAAAAATGAATGTCAAGGATTCGCAAAAATATATTATGGAGCTGATGAAAACCGTTCAGGATAAAGGGCTCACGCTTACCGCTGGCCCCATGAGCATTTTTCACGATGAGGTTTATGATCCTGAAAACTATGATATGGAGGACGCTGTCGCCATCAGGGAGGCGGAGGAAAGCACCCGTATCTTGGAAGGGGGCTTCTGTGTCATGTCCGTTTTAAAGGGCGCTTATACCGAATTGCCTTCTGTTTACGCAAAAATAAGAGAATGGATTGAGGATGAAGGCTACACTGTTTCGGGAGCCCCCTATGAGATTTACCAGACCGATCCAACGCAGGTTCTGCCTGAAGAGAATATTACAGAGATTTATGTCCCGATAAAAAAATAAGCGTGGCAAATGTCCTGGCTGTTATAAAACAGCCAGGACATTCTTTGCTTTTATACTAAAAAATTAGGCCAGATCACCAGCTGCCTTGACTTTCAAACGGCTGGTATTGCCGGGATAGTAGGCCAGAGGAACATCCTCAACATCAATGATGGCTACGGTCTCGGGGATTGCTCCGGCCTCAACAGCCAGGTTTGAGGCCTCTGCACGGGCGTTTTTAAGAGCTTCATCCCTGGGAATTTCATCATAGGATATCAGCTTTTCATAGGTCCCGCTGACCTTGGAGATGGCTGAGCCGATGGCATTGGCAATACCAAAATAGTCTGGTTTTGCTACCTGGCGGGCACCTGCCAGCTCTTTTGGAACAATGATCGAACCGCCACCCACCAGTACCACGTCGATAGCATCGTTGGAAATTTTCATCTGGTCAATACTGTCTTCGATCATTTCACGGATAACAGCCATAGCGCTCTCGGCAAAATCCAGTTCAATGCTGTCTGTCCTTGAAGGATCGCCCACCTCGGCCATACCCAGACGGACTGCAATGTCGGTGGCAGTTATGGTATTGCCACCGAAAACCAGGGCTTTTTCAGTTATCTGATAACCCACACTGTCTGGCCCCACGGTGATTTCGCTGTTTTCTTCACGGACAACAGACCCGCCGCCGAGGCCGATGGATATGACGTCTGGCATGCGGAAGTTTGTCCGTACACCGCCAATGATGGCGGCAACGCTGCTTTCTCGCGGAAAATCATGCTGAATGACTCCGAAGTCTGTTGTAGTGCCACCGACGTCGATGACAACAGCGTCGTGGAGACGGCTCAGATAGGAGGCGCCGCGGATAGAGTTGGTAGGCCCGCAGGCGATGGTGAGGATAGGGTAGCGTCTTGCAAAATCCATGGTCATTAAGGTACCATCATTCTGGCTCAGAAAAATATCGGCGTTTTCAATGCCTTCGTCTGCCAGACTTTTGGCAAAGCCTTCAGTAAAGCTTTCGGCAACCTCATACAGGGCAGCGTTCAAAATGGTCGCATTCTCTCTTTCAACAAAGCTTAGTGTTCCGATTTCACTGGATTTTGAAATGTGGACATCGGGTCCCAGCACTTCTCGGGCCAGCTCGGCACAGCGGTCTTCATGCTCGTTCCGCACAGGGGAGAAAACGCAGGAGATGGCAATGGACTGTGTTTTACCTTTGATATCTTCAAAAAAAGCGCGTGCGCCAGCTTCGTCAAACGGGGCAATTTCTCTGCCGTCAAATTCGTAACCACCGGCTACTGTCGTGGTGGCAATGACAAAATCAGTCAGATCTACCGGCCAGTCCACCATGGGCATAATGCCCTGCATAGCCGGCGCCGCCAGACGAATTACAGCCACTGGAGCCAGCTTTTTACGCTCCACAATGGCATTGGTACACTGAGTGGTGCCGAGCATAGCCTGATTAACCTGTGAGCGATCAATATCGGCTTCGCGAAGCACATCCTTCAAAGCGCCCAGAATACCCGAATAAATATCTTCGGAAGTGGTGTGCTTAATGCCTGCGATGATGTTTCGATTTTCATCTACGACAACGGCGTCAGTATTTGTACCGCCAACGTCAATTCCTATTTTATACATTTATGCGTTCTCCTTTCCAGATAAGCGTTCTTCCAGCGGAATATAATCTGTATCACACCCAAAATAACGCGGCCCGACCATTTCAAGCCCCTGTGGTGTGCGCCATAGATCATAGCAGGGCAGTCCTACGGCCATAACCCGTTTGCCATATTTTAAGGCGTCGGTCGTCACAGGAATAAAGGTTTCCGTATCGACCAGGCAGATCAAGTCGGGAACCGTTGCCTTTATACGGCCATTGACGGTTACGGTCAGGTTTTCGTTTTGGAAGGTTACCTCGGCCTGTTGCCCGCGGTACTCAGAAATGCCGTCCAGCATAACATGGCCCAGGTTAAAAGCGCCGGTGGTTTCACGCAGCACATCGGTTATTTTGCCCTTGAAAATTTTGTAACCGCCGGTCTGCGTAAGAAAGCTCGCTTCAGGTGTTCTGTTTTTATCAAGCTGCTTGATGCCCCTGATGGCAGCGCCCAGCTTTTGGGAACGGGTGATGATATTTTTGACGCCCCATTTTTTCATGGTAGCGCCATCCATGCCATACAGGGCAATGCAGACAGATCCGCCGCAGGTCATGGTGACCGCCCGGGCGAGGTCTTCGGTCCATTTGTTTGTGATGGTTTCAAAGATACAGGTATTGCCCTTTTCATCGGTCAGGGCCATGGGGGTAGCACTGACGCCGCCCAGGGTAAAGGTGACCATCTGAAGCTCTGGAAAGGCCCGGCCCATACCATCGACATCCACGAGGGGGATGCCCAGGCGGGCTGAGGCTGCAATGGGCAGCATACTGTTGACACCGCCGGCTTCGATGGGAAAGAAGCCCTTGATTTCTTTGCCGTAGAACTGGCTGACCATATCGTAAAGGCGTTTGTACTCGCTGCCGTTTATGCCCTTTTCGGCCAGTACAGTGGGCGCCCCCATCATGGCGATGGGAATAACCAGGTCATCGTCACCGATTTCTTCAGGGTCCATCATGGTGACGTCGCCGCAGGTTTTGACGGCATCCATGGCCATGAGCTTGCCAATGTAGGGATCGCCACCGCCGCCAGCGCCCAAGAGGGACGCGCCCAGGGCGATGTCTTCGATTTCGTTAATACCAAGCGTTCTCAATTTTAATTCTCCTTATTATCCGGTTTATTTTCAATGATTACAGTATAAACAAATTGAAAATAAAAGTAATGGGCCAATGGGATAAAATAAAAAAGATGCTTTCGTCCAAAAGGACAAAGGCATCTACTGGCCGTCCAGCAGTCTTCTCACAGACAAGGCTGTATAAAGCAGATTGCTTTCGGGCATTTTAGTCACCGGGTAACCAAGAAGGCTGTTGATTTTATGAAGCCGGTATTTTACCGTGTTTTTATGCAGGTACAAAAGTTCTGCCGTCATGGTGACATTGGCCTGGGCGTCGAGGAGGTAAACTGATAGGGTGGCAAGCAGCTCTTCCTGTATGTTGGAGTCGCTATGGAGCAGCGGCTCGAGGGGAGCGGTGACTTGCCGGACCATGGCTTCGCCTCTGGCGATGGTCTCAGCACAATCTGCGGCAAAGCCCAGTTCTGCCTGGGAGACAAGGGAACTGGCAGGGTAGAGGGTCCTAGTGTTTTTTAGATGGTTTTGATAGAGCAGAAAGCTCTTGCGCACACTGGCGGTATCGGCTTGGTTGGTAAAAAAGCCAAAGCTAACCGGAATGGATTCTTTTTCCAGACAGGCCATCAGGTTTTCGGCATGGGCCAGCATTTGTGAGGATAGCGGCGTATCCTGGATAAAGAGCACCACGGTGTTGTCATAAATATCTGAGGGGCCTGTCAAATGCTGGCTCTGCATAAAATCACGGCAGATTTTTAGAATCTGTTCATTGAGCAGTGCAGATCGGTCGTTGTCTGGCCGGACAAGCCACATGGTATGGATCGACGCGACGTCGATGCCCAGAATATCAGCCAGCCGGCGCATTTTCAGGGGTTCGTCATTTAAAATTGAACGGATTAGCTCGCTGTAGCCAATGGTGCCCTCTTTTTTATTCCAAATATTGATAAAAAGGCGCAGCACTTCGGCGGCATCCTCAAGGGCGGATAGGTTTTGAACAGGATTCTCTGATATCAGCGCCAGATTCATTCTGGGAGTATTGTCGGTCTGAACCGGCAGAACAGTGCTGTACAGCGTTAGGTTTTCTTCCTTTAATACAAGGGGGCCAGAGTTCAGACCTGCCTCGGTAAGCGCTGGCAGAATATTAGAGAGATAATCAGCTGCTGAGATAGGCCAGGCGGCAATTTCAGGATGTGTGAGGGCATGGTCAAAAAGAATCAGGGAGGAACGAAGGCGGTCGCTGAGCATGCGCAGCACATTGCCAAGGGTACGTCTGTTGTCTGGAAGCTGGGTAATGCGTTCCAGCATGGCGCTCACAAAATGGGGGTCCTTGTTCTGGTCCATAAAGATGGTTTCCATGGTCTGGGTGATAACCTCGCTGTATCTGAAATCTAGCCGGTTTTCTGGCATATAGATGAGTGGAAAGCCCAGGGTATCGGCCATCTCAACGAGCTTTTTATCAATGCATGGCAGGTAGATGCCAACATAATAAAGGATAAGGGCCGCCTCGCCCCCATCACTTAGCCGTTTGAGCACACGGCATTGTGCATTGACATCATCCTTAATATTGATGAAGCCACTGAGGACAATCTCGCTGCCTGGCACAAAGGATGGATTTTCAAAGAAGCTGTCTACCAGGGCGCCAGGGTCGGCATACTCCAAAACAGAGATGGAGCCTACAAAACGGTCAAGACCGGTATGGCCGCCCGCCACACGGGCTTCCCTGAGACAGGGCAGCTTTAATAAATCAGCTACAGTGACGCTCATTGCGAAACCTCCAAAGAATTTAATGGGCTTATTATAACACAAAAAGGATTTTTAAGCTTTCATTCAGCTTTAACGTTAAATTTAAGACAATCCACTGGTTTTGTCACTTTTTTTGACAAATGTCTGGACTCGTAAGGTGACAGCTGGTCTTTTAGGGTATTATACTTACCATAACAAAAGTGAACCATCGAAGGGAGTTATGAATCATGAACAAAGATAAATTAGGTAAAGCTCTGGCTGCTGGCGCCGGTGCTGCTATGGCGGCAGCTGCAACAGCAGCGACAGTGGCAGCAACTAAAAAAATGCGCAGACAGCAGCAAGAAGAAAGTGAAAACGCGGTCCAGAACCGTGATTACGGTGATAAGCAAGTCTACTTTGTGGGCGGCGGTATCGCCAGCCTGGCCGGAGCCGCTTATCTGGTACGTGACGCTAACTTTAAAGGAGAAAATATCCATATTCTTGAAGGGATGGATATCCTTGGCGGAAGTAATGATGGTATCGGCACGCCGGAAAAAGGCTTTGTGTGCCGCGGAGGAAGAATGCTGAATGAAGAGACTTATGAAAATTTCTGGGATTTATTTTCATCCATTCCGTCTTTAGATAACCCGGATCGTGATGTCACCACAGAAATCCTGAACTTTGACCATGCACATCCAACCCATGCGCGGGCACGTCTCATTGACAAGGACGGGAAAATTTTAGATGTCTACAGCATGGGCTTTAATAATGAAGACCGTATGGCCATGGCCAGGCTTTTGGCAACTCCGGAAAAGGATCTAGACAACCTGACCATCGAGGATTGGTTTAACCGTACACCGCACTTTTTCGAAACCAATTTCTGGTATATGTGGCAGACCACCTTTGCTTTCCAGAAATGGAGCAGCTTGTTTGAGCTTAAACGCTATATGGAAAGAATGATTCTTGAATTTAGCCGTATTGAGACACTGGAAGGCGTTACCCGTACGCCCTACAACCAATATGACAGCCTGATCCTGCCGCTTAAAGCCTACCTGAAAGATCACGGTGTTCAGTTCGAGATTAATACCAAGGTTGTGGACATTGACTTTAAAGATGGCGAAGGGATTACCGCAACTGCCATTCATATAGAAAAGAAGGGTAAACCGGAAGAAATCATTCTGAAGGATGGCGATGTGTGTATTGTCACCAATGGCTGCATGACAGACAGCGCAACACTCGGTGATATGAAAAAACCAGCGCCGGAGCCAAAAGAACTCTCCATGTCTGGCGAGCTGTGGGGTAAAATTGCCGTGAAGAAAGCCGGACTCGGCAATCCAGAGCCTTTCTTTGGTAATGTGCAGGAGACAAAATGGGAAAGCTTTACGGTTACCTGTAAGGGCAATCAATTCCTGAAGATGATCGAGGATTACTCCGGCAATATTCCCGGAAGCGGCGCTTTAATGACCTTTAAGGATTCCAGCTGGCTTATGAGCATTGTCGTGGCCGCTCAGCCGCATTTTAGAAACCAGCCCATGGACACCACAATTTTCTGGGGCTATGGCCTGTACCCTGACAGGGAAGGCGACTATGTTAAGAAGCCCATGAAGGATTGTACCGGAGCGGAAATTTTGAAAGAGCTGATCTATCAGCTTCATTTTGAAGAACATGAAAAGGAACTGATGGACTCCGTTGTCAATGTGGTACCGTGCATGATGCCATATATTGACGCCCAGTTCCAGCCAAGGGCCATGAGTGACCGTCCTGCAGTGGTTCCGGAAGGCTCCACCAATTTTGCCATGATCAGCCAGTTTGTAGAAATTCCTGAGGATATGGTCTTCACAGAGGAATACTCCGTAAGAGCTGCCCGGACCGCGGTCTATACTCTGTTTGACATTAAGAAACCCATTATTCCCGTTACGCCTTATAAACGCGACCCGAAAGTTCTGGCAAAAGCGCTGAAAACAGCGTACCGTTAAAACTAAAAAAGAAACGCCGATTTTTCTGGCAGGCTTTTGCCTGCCTTTTTTATTGTGTAAAAGCAATATTCCCGGTATAATAGAAAGTAATCATAAAAAGGAGACGGTGTGGATGTTTAAAAAATTGATTAAAGTCATATTTGCAGTGCTGATTGTCATGACCGTTGGGCTGGTTGGCGTATCTTTTTTTGCCCCAAAGGATAAGGATGCTGTTACAGATGAGCAGGTAAGTCAGACAATGGCAGAGGATCACTTTTTATCCAATCCTTACAGCGGATTTTCACTGCTGGGTGTGGATGAGAAAAAAACTTACCTTCGGCTGACAGATAAGCTGGACAATTATGAAAGTGCAGTAGAACTGGGCGATAACAAAATATCGGTAGACAGCCTGAACCGTGTCTGGACAGCCATTCAACAGGATAAGCCAGAATATTTTTGGCTGGACAGCTACACCTATCACTATGACCAGGAGACAGGGATGGTGACAGACGTCAGCTTTAATTTTAATTACAATACCGATGAGATCAAGCGGCGTCAGGGTGAAATTGAGGCGGTGACAGCAGGTATAAAAACCGGCATTTCACCAGAAATGGACGACTACGCCAAGGTCAAAACGGTTCATGACTATATCGTCAGCCATACCGAATACGATCTGGATTCAGAGGACAATCAGAATATATGCTCAGTTTTCTTAAATAACCGTTCTGTCTGTGCCGGTTACAGCAAGGCCTTGCAGTATGTGCTTAAGGATATTGGTATCTTTTCAAATTATGTTACAGGCAACGCAGTGGGAAGAGGCCCCCACGCCTGGAATCTGGTACAGATGGACGGAGAATACTATTATGTGGATGTAACCTGGGATGATCCGAGCTTTGATGATATTACCTGGGAGGACCCGGCCCTTCGGGCAGACCCGCCGCTGAGCATCGAGTATGTTTATTTTGGACTCACAACAGAAGAGCTTTTGAAAAGCCATACCTTTGATAATACACTGAGCACATATCCAGGCTTCACGGCAACAGCGGATAATTATTATGTCAGAGAAAATATGCTTTTCGATTTAAATAACGACGACGAACAGGCGCGTTTTATTGACACCTTAAGGGATACTCTCGATAACGGCGGCGTTATGGAGGCCAGGTTTACAGAAGCAGGTATGGTGGACCGCGCCCTGACCGGTATTGAGGAGAGCGATCTTTTAAACGAGTCAGGCGTCCGCTACCTGAGGTATGATGAAAATCAGGTTCTGATTATCTGGCGACCCTGATATTACTTTTAAATTTAAGCTGAAAGTGCTACAATATGGCAAAATGATTGAAAGAAAGGTGCCCCGGACCGATGATCCGGGGCGTGGCATGTCTTATGCAGTTAAATGTAAAAAAAACAATGTCTCTTTTGGGAATACTTCTGCTTATGTCGCCTGTTTTATTCTCACGTATGGCCATGGCGGAAGGACAGTCCACAGATTCCCTGAATATTGAAAACGGCAGTATTTCCATTTCAGAAGTGGGAAGAGCCACACAGGCTGGAAACACCTATACCTTTTCCAATGACCGAGGTCTCCGGCTCACCGGAACCAGCGACCAGTACGGTGTTACCGTCCGTTACGGTGTCGGCACTGGCAACCCTGTCAATCTCAAGCTTGATAATCTTCAGATTGACACCAGCAAAAATGATCTGTGTGCTTTTTCAGTTTTGGAAAATGCCTCGGTTGTCATTGAGCTGATGGATGGAACAGATAACCGACTGACCAGCGCGGATTATTTTGCCGGCCTGCAGGCGCAAAACCTTGGCGGAAAAGCCGGAGAAGTCCGTATAACTGGAACAGGCAGTCTGACATCCACTGGAGGCAGAGGCTCAGCCGGCATTGGCGGCGCCCAGAATATTACACACTGGTATGGCACGGGAGGAAACATCAGCATTGACAGCGGAACCATTACTGCCACAGGCGGTGAGGAAGGCGCTGGTATTGGAGGAGGCTACAAGGGAGACGGCGGTGTGATCCGTATTTCCGGCGGCACAGTAACCGCCCAGGGCGGCAAGAATGCTGCCGGTATCGGCGGTGGACATTATGGACTGGCAGGAAGCCTTGATATCACTGCTGAAAATATAACGGCCCAAGGCAGTGATGGCGCCGATTCCATCGGAAACGGTGCGGATTACACCGAAAAAAACGCTGGTGAAACCGTCATTGAAGTTCAGCAGTCAACGGACGTGAAGGTGGACGCGGTTCCAACAGCGTCGCCCGCCCAGACGGCACCCCAAAAGCAGGAAGAAGCCAGCCAGGAGAACCCCGCGCCAGTCAAAAAGGCAAAAGCAGGCAATATTTTGCTTTCCTTTGGTCTGCTTTTACTTCTCATGGGAGCAGAGCTTGGCCTGTGTAAAAGGATGGAAAAACACTGTGCGGAAGATGAAAGCAGCCAGGGCTATAGGAACCCTTAACATCCTAAATATAAACAATAAGGTAAGAAATGAAAGCAAAAGAAATTTTCAGCATTCCCAACATTTTATCCTATGTACGCATTTTATTGATCCCAATGTTCATTGGGATTTACATCAATGCCCAAACGACCCGGGATTATTATCTGGCGGCGCTTATCATCCTGATTTCTGGGTTGACAGATTTTGCGGATGGTCAGATCGCAAGGCGGTTTAATATGATCACAGAGCTTGGCAAGGCGCTGGACCCGGTGGCGGATAAGCTCACCCAGGCGGCCATTGTTTTCAGCTTGATGTTCCGCTACCAGAGCATGATTTTTGTGGTTATTCTATTTGTGATCAAAGAACTTTTTATGCTGGTCAATGATCTTGTCCTTATGCGCAAGGGTAAGAAGCTGGGCGGCGCTATGTGGTATGGCAAGGTATCTACGGCGGTGTTCTATGTGCTCACCTTTATTCTCATCGCGTTTCCGGAAATCAGTACAGTATGGGCGAATGTGCTTATGGGCGTTACAGGTTTTTTCCTGCTGCTGTCCTTTATTATGTACGGACGTGTGTTTTTTCAAATGTACCGTGAGGCGGCTGAGGAGAAAAAGAAACAGTAAAAAAGCCATGAAGTGTTTTTAGATATGGTATAATGATATAGAAATGACAGAAACAGGAGGCATATATGCAGGAAATTAAAATTGGACGAAATGATCCCTGCTGGTGTGGCAGCGGTAAGAAATATAAAAAGTGTCACGAGGAAATGGATGAAAAGATCGCGGGCTTCGCGCTTAAGGGACATATGGTGCCAAAGCGAAGTATGCTCAAGACACCGGAGCAGATCGAAGGTATCCGGGTCAGCGGGAAGATTAATATCGCTGTTCTGGACGAAGTGGCCAGCCAGATTAAAGAAGGCATGACCACCGAGGAAATTGATAAAATCGTTTATGATACGACTGTGAAAATGGGCGGGAGGCCTGCCCCTTTAGGCTTTGAGGGCTTTCCGAAGAGTGTCTGCACATCCATTAACGAGGAGGTTTGCCACGGTATTCCGTCAGAGCACATTGTTCTGCGGGACGGGGATATCATCAATGTGGATGTGTCCACCGAGTATAAGGGCTATTACTCAGACTCCTCCCGTATGTTTTGCATTGGAGCAGTAAGCCCCGAAAAGAAAAAGCTGGTAGAGGTGACGAGAGAGTGTGTCAAAAAAGGCCTGGAGCAGGTAAAGCCTTGGAATTTTATGGGAGATGTGGGCAACGCGGTACACGAGCACGCGCTTAAGAATGGTTATACCGTGGTTCAGGAAATCGGCGGGCATGGCATCGGGCTGGATTTTCATGAAGAGCCCTTTGTCAGCTTTGTAACCAGACCTGGCACAGAGATGCTGCTTGTCCCCGGTATGGTTTTCACCATTGAACCCATGGTTAATATGGGAACTGATGAAATATACCAGGACGATGAAAATGGCTGGACCATTTATACCGATGACGGGAAGCCCTCGGCACAGTGGGAGGTTACTGTTGCAGTGACCGAAACAGGCCATGAAGTGCTGGTATATTAAAAAGGAGAAGGACCAGTGAAGCTGAAGAAAACAACCCTGAACGCAGTTTTGAAACATTTTGATCTGGAGCCATCGGATTTTGGAAGTGCAGTTGCCCGCGCCTCAGATGGCTATGCCGTTGAAATTTCAGAAGATATGCTTTGGCAGAAGGATGTGGTGCTGGTCTTTGAGGCTGATGACAGACGGTTATCCCTGCGGGTGTATGTCCGCAGGGAAAGAGCCATGTACTGTGTACGTGATGTTGTGAGCCTGACCCTGCTGCCCAGGGCGGAGACAGTACCTGTGGAGTCGGTGTTGTTCTTTGATACGGCAGTGCAGGGTATGAAAAAAGAACTCTATATAGCTTATGGAGAAGATGCTGAAGCCGTTAAGGCCGCTGATTTCCTCGATGGTTATTTTGAGGAGAAGCCGGAGTTTATCAAGGCAGAAATGGTCGATGGGCTGGTCAAACGGGAGCAGTATTCAGTATTCAGCAAAGGATTCTTAAAGCTGACGGGTAAAAACGCCATACAGTTTACAGCCCCCGATTTGCCAGCAGGTATGCGGATGAAGGGAATACAGACCCTGTACGTTGGAAAGACAGCGTCTGTCAGCCTGAAGATGGCTTTTGAAAAAAGCGAGCGCAAAGAGCTTCTGGGCAGAGCTTTTCTGGAAGACATACTGCCAGCAGCAGACCGCTTAAAACTTACGGGCACAGATGGCACCCGGGTTGAAATCGATCGTCAGGATGCGCTTGGAGCGCGTTTTTATCAGGAAACAAATGGAACGGCGTCGTGTGAAATAAACGGGAAAACATTTAAAAATATCCTTAAGCTGGAGTCCTGCAGGGCGCTGCCAAAGCTTTCAGACAATTCAGGAAGCCCGTCCGGCAACAAGCTGGTTATGCGTCTGGAGCCAGTCTCTCAGATCGAGCCTCTTGGCGTTATCGATGGCGAAGCCTCAGAGCTTTATACACCAGGGGGCCTGTATCAGAAGGCAGGTACCCTTCGGTTTTATCCGCAGTGGGACGAAGAGGGAAAGCTCTGCGCGATTGTGCCGGGGACAACTTTGACAGACAGCGCTGTTAGCGGGCAGACAACCCGGAGCCTTGCAGTTGGGAAGGATGGAGGCATGTTTAATATCGGCAGTAACCCCATTGAGCTTCGGGGAAATACGATTTTTGGCCGGCGGCTGGATGGAAACCCTTTTGAGATGGCCGGCCTTTTTATCACTGAACCCGAAACCACTATTATGAATACAGCCTGGGATGCCCTTGAATGTCTGAAAAATGATGAAAAAATTATGATTATTGAGCTGGATGGCTTTGGACTGAATATTTACAGAAAGGCTCTGTCCTTAGGTAAACTCCCCTTTCTGTCAGCACAGCCCATGCAGCGTGCGATGACAGTGTTCCGGCCAGTATCCCACTCCGGTCTGGCTGCCATGCTCACCGGGACAACACCAGATGTCAACGGTATTCATAACCGAAAGGGCCGCACGTTATTAATGCCCGATCTCTTTGAACGATGTATGGCCATGGGGAAGGAATGCACCTATATCGAAGGCTATATCAAGCTTATCAACACCTCGGAGGAACCGGTGCTAAACCCCAGCCGGGGAGACTCTACAACGGATAAAGCTGTTTTTGAGTCTGCGCTCAGGGCAGTGAAAAAACGGCCAGACCTTCTTTTTATCCATTTTCACGGGATCGACGATGACGCGACCACCTACGGCCCATATGCCAGCGAGACCATGGAACGGGTATTAAAAAATGATGCCATGGTAAGCCGGTTGGCAGAGGAGTGGGCTGGTAGCATCATCGTTACCGCTGACCACGGGCTTCATGAGGAGAAAGACTTTAACAGCAGGGGAAGCCACGGCATATTCTGTGCGGAGGATATGCTGGTGCCCTATATTTACATTAAAAAGGACCATTCAGAATGAAGATAAAGACAGAAGATGTGCGCGGCGCAGGCCTGACAACGGTTTGCGCGAGTTTTAAAAAGAGCCGGCAGGCCCCGGAAAACCGGAAGTATACAGGCGTTTCATTTAAAAGGCTCGCAGAGTACACAGGCCACTCCCTTTCAAAGGAAAGTATCTGTGTTTTCAAAGCCTCAGACGGATTCAGCATTGCCCTCACCGGGGAAGAGGCAATGGATACGGAACAGTGCTTTATCGCGGTAAGCGAAGCTGGAGAGGCCTTGACACTGGAGGCTGGAAAGCCTTACTGCATGATGCTGATGCTAAGGGATGCCACCAGCCAGCGCTGGTGCCGCTACCTTGATGAAGTGGATATCCGGGAATGATTGAGAGGAACAAAGATGAAAGTAATATCAATCTGTGGTATTTCGGACAGCGGCAAGACAACGACTGCCGAGCATATTATAAAAGAATTGAGGCGGCGCGGCTACAGTGTGGGCTCTGTGAAAGAAATCCATTATGATCAGTTTAAAATGGATACAGAGGGCAGCAATACTGACCGCCACAGAAAAGCAGGTTCCCAGCTGGTGACCGCCAGGGGAAAATATGAAACGGATATTTTGTTTCAGGAAAAGCTGCCGGTTCGGGATATTCTGGCCTTTTATAATTTTGATTATGTGGTGCTCGAGGGCGTTGCCGATGCCCGGGTGCCAATGATCCTGACGGCACACGAGGCACCGGAGCTTGATGAGCGGTGGAGTGATTATGTTATCTGTTGTGCAGGGCGCATTGCCAGAACGTTAGACACCTACAGAGGCCGTCCTGTCTTTGACGCCAGAACTCAGACGGAAGCCCTGGTTGATCTGATTGAGTTAAAAACCTATCGTATTCTTCCGGATTTTGATAAAAACTGCTGTGATGCCTGTGGCTATGGCTGCGATGGGCTTGGATCCGCAATTTTAAAGGGTGAAGCCAGAGAAAAAGACTGTATAGTGCGGACTCGGCCTGAGGTGGATGTAAAGATTAACGGACAGCCCCTCGAGATGGTTCCCTTTGTCCAGGACATTATCAGGAGCGCAGTGACTGGTATTGTGGGAGAGCTGAAGGGCTATGAGGAAGGGGCCACCATTGAAATCAGCATTGGAAGAAAGTAGAACCTTCGAAAGCCGGAGGAATATCGTAAGTCTGGAAAAAGGGCGGATTAAAAAAGTTTTCAGCGACGCTGAAGCCGCGCACCACGAATGGAGTATTCTCATGCTTCTTTATAAAAGAGGTGTAGCAGTGCCGGAAGTTCTCGAGCTACGGGAAAATGTACTGTATCTGCAGTACTGTCCCGGGCCTTTACTGCTTGACCGCGTGCTTGCACTCGAGCACAAAAACAGTGCGGAGAGTCTGAACAATTTGTGCACAGAACTGGCAGACTGGTTTGATCGGTTTTATCAGGCAGTGCCCGGTCACATCCGAGGAGATGTCAATTTCAGAAATTTTATCGTCGGTGTTTCAGGTGTGATCGGCATTGATTTTGAGGCCCTGCCCACCGGTCAAAAAGAGATGGATATGGGCGCTATGCTGGCTTATTACGCGGCGTACAGCCCAGCTTTTACCACTCAAAGGACAAGGAGCGCCGCCATTATGTTCAATGTTTTTTCAGAAAAAATCCTATTGGATAAAAACAAAGTTCTAGAAGAAATACATATTGCTTTTAAGAGGATGAAGAAGCGGCGAAAATGCTTTGATACCCGTATTGTAGAAAGCTGGTTAAGCAGCTTTGAAAAAGAGGTTTGAAATGAAGGATAAACGATATTTAAAAAAACAGGTGCTGTATTTTTTGTACCGCGGCGCGATATGGGTGCTTTGGCTGTTGGTTTTTTGGAATATACTGATGTTATTTAATGAAGTCCTGGCGATTATTTATTTTCCAGACTTACCAGTGTGGAATTTATTTGTGCTTCTTTTTATGCTGACAGCAGATTTTCTTATAACACATTATATTTTAAAAAAGTTTGAAAAATGGATTGGAGAACATTGTTCCTTTAAAAACTATTTCAGAGAATTTCTGATTTAAAAGATAAATAATGGTATTATTCTCGATTAAATAAAAACCGCATGGACACTGCTGTTTGCGGTGTCCGTGCGGTTTTTTATATTTTGTCTTCTTTTTCATCGCGAACGTATTCCAAAATATCACCGGGCTGGCAGTCAAGGACATCGCAGATTGCGTTGAGGGTCGAAAATCGAATGGCCTTCACCTTGCCGGTCTTTAAATTGGACGGGTTGACATTGGAAATGCCAACCTGCTTTGCCAGCTCATTGAGGGATATTTTTCGGTCTGCCATCACACGGTCCAGTCTTAAAATAATAGCCATAACGCCCTCCTATAAAGTTTCATCGGATTCCTGCTGGAGGTAAGTACCATAGCGAAAGATGTAGGCAATGGCAAGCACCAGAAAACCGGCGGCAATTAAAATGATACGGAAACCATCATCCAAACCAAAAAGAAAGAAACGTGCGCCCAACAATGAGGAAGCTAAATTTACTTTTATGATCCTTTGGACAAACGCTGCCAATACAGTGCCGCTGCCAACGATAACCAGCTGTACAAAGGTTTTATTGCTGAAAGGTGAAACATCATTACATATTCGGTGAAAAATGGACCACAGCAGGGTTGTGAGGAAAACAGTCAAACCAAGAATAATGATGTGGTACCAGGCCTCAAATTGAAAAAAAGCTTTTGGATTTTGAGGCATAAAATGAGGACTGTAAAGCTTTGTGTCAAGTAAACGCAACATCTCTGCAAATCCCATTTCGTCCATTGGAATTGGCCGGTCCCAGGCAATAGCAATCTTTAAAGCGTTACTGTCAGGGGCAATTTGATAGGCAGTAAATTGATTTTCAGGAATAATTAGGATCATGACGATATGGTATAGATTTTTTCGACGCTCCGACGTAAAAGGTGGTCCTTCTAAGGACATACTATAAAGGAGTTTTCTAAGCAGAAACCATATGATACCAAACAGAAGAATAACAGACAAATTTGTCCATAAAACAATTTGCAATGCTGCCTTTGGGTGGGATGGTAAATTAGAGACCCCAAAATCTGTATGTGGAAATGGACTTGCATATAGAATAATTTTACTGGCAGCCTTGACAACCGGCTGAACAGATTCCGGATAGTACAGGATAACCGTTTTTGTAATATCCGACGGTTTGGTAATCTCAGCTGCTTCATAAACCTCGCCAGGGACTGAAAGACTAAGAGCTGTGAACGTCAGCCCCGTGATTAAATTAAAAATACAAAGGGCCAGAAAGACTGTGACAATTGAGCGCAGAATTATATAACGCTTTTTTAAACCGTTTTCCATAAGAACACCTCCTTTGCTTTTTTAAGTTTATTATAAAATTTTACTTGATATCTGTCGAGAAAACTTTAATTTTTATCATTAAAAAATAAATGATAAAAATAAAAACATCCGATTGGTCATAAAGATAACTTTTAAAAAAGTCATTCTTCAGAAGAAAATCGAATGTTTATATTTATTATTTCAAAGAAAACTGTAAATGTATGCCAAATACATCATTGTCAAGAGACGCACTGATACTGCCGCCCATACGGGTGGCAAGGCGTTTGGCGATGGAAAGGCCCAGGCCGGTGGTTTTACGGCTTCTGGACACATCGGTGGTGTAGAAGCGGTCAAAAATATAGGGAAGATCATCAGGGGTGATGCTGTGCGTACTGTTCTCAAAGGTGATATTCACAGCGTGGTTCTCCGATACGGCTTTTACGGAAAAATGACCTTCGCCGTGGGTCAGGGCATTGCTTAAGATATTGCTGAAAATCCGTTTGAAGGCATCGGTATCACCGGTGACGATAAAGGGATCGTCAGGAATCTGGATTTCCGGTTCACTGTCCTGGCTGCAAAAATCATTGTAAAACAGAGCCAGAGTATCGCGCAGCACATTGCCTAAGTTGACTGGTTCCTGGGCAAGAACCAGCTCATCCGCCTCAATGCGCGCAAATTCAAAAAGCTGGTCTAGAAGCTTGCGCACAGCCTGAATCCGCTGCTGAACAATTTTCAGGTACTCGACTCGGGTTTTCTCAGGCAGATCAAAATCCTGAAGCATCTGGATATAGCCTGAAGCAGAAGTGAGCGGGGTGCGCAGGTCGTGTGAAATGCTTGTGATGCTGTTTTTAAAGCTGCGGTTTGCCTGTGTCATGCGGATCTCAAACAGGCGGTGAGTCTCCAGCAGGGCATTGATGCTTTCAATCAGAGCTTCCACCTCCTTATCGGGCATGGCGGCAGTAATGGGCAGGTTGGTATCCTCATTTTGTATAAAATGATTTTGCCGTATAATATCCCGGATCTGTCTTTTTAAAAGCAGGCAGTGAATAACGGAAAAGAGGGCGGCGCCCCCGAGGATAATGCAGAGTATCATGAGTGATGTTTCCATAAAAACCTCACATAATGTCCCGTTTTTTAAAAACGGCAATACCTGCCAGCGTAGGCAATAAAATATAAACCACCATAAGCGCCAGGGTTTGCAGTACGACCAGGCCGCTGACTGTGTCAAATTCAAGGCTGGAAAGCGCCTCGGCGATCCAGATGGTGAGCAGATTAAAGCCTGTGGCATGGAAAGCGTTGCCGACAGATAAAAAGGCAGTGACAAAAATGAGCAGACAGATATTGACGGCCACTGTGGGGCTGGTCTGCTTGATGAGTACAGCGGTCATGACAAAGAAGGAGGCCAGACCGAGGTGCAGCAGGGTCTGTAAAGAGAGCCGATAGGCCAGCAGACTGACGGTCTGCGAATTCAGCGAGCTAAAGCCCCAGCACAGGCCGCTGAAAAGGACAGCGCTGAGTACGGCCAGTACAACGAGAAAAAGGGTTGCAGTCATGACGGTGATAAGCTTTGAGAGATAGATATCGCGTCTTTTAAAGCCCTTTGACACAGTGTTACGGAGTGTGCCGTCCCTGAAATCCGCGCCAATATACAGAGAGATAAATACTGCCATTAAAACAGTGGTGACACTGCCGGAAAGCGCTGTTTCGATAAAGGAGCTGGCATTGTAATTTTGCATGGCCTCGATTGTTTTAGCCAGATTTTCTGAGCTGTTTGACAATCCAAAGCGGATGCCAAAGCTGTTGTTCTCTTCAATACGCTTCTCAGATTCCTGCAGAGCGGCAGGGGACATGTTTGAAAAAAGATCGGCGGAATAGAGCTGTCCGACGGCTACAAAGGCCATAAGCGCCACGCAGAGAATCATGCAGACCCTGAAGGACTTTGCCTTAAAAAGCTTGAAGAGATCAGAACGCAGCAGGTTAAGCATGGTCTTCACCACCTATCATGGACATAAAATAAGCCTCTATATCCTGACCGACCGGCGTGATGGACTCGACCAGGATGCCGTTTTGGTTAAGCTCCCGGTTGACAAGGCCGCTCTGGTCCACATAGTCGAAAAGACGGATGGTGTTTTCTGGAAGAATGTCATAATTGTCTGTACCCAAAAGGGTTTCAATCAGCATTGCAGCCTTTTTAGGCTGGTCAACAACCATCTTCAGGCAGCGCTGACAGCGTGTTTCCAGCTCCTCGTGGTTAAACTCGTCGATAAGCGCGCCCTCGCGTATGATGCCATAACAGGTAGCCAGCTTTGACAGCTCGCCGAGAATATGGCTTGAAATAAGAATGGTCACGCCCCGTTCCCGGCTGAGCTGTGTCAGGACAGTGCGGATTTCTGCAATCCCTCTTGGGTCGAGGCCGTTGGTGGGCTCATCCAGAATCAGAAAGTCTGGACTGCCCAGGAGGGCCATGGCAATGCCGAGGCGCTGGCGCATCCCCAGGGAAAAGTGCTTGACCTTTTTGTGGTCAGTGCTGCTCAGACCAACGGCTTCAAGTGAATCGGAGACAGCGGTGCTGCTGGTGATGCCGAGCAGACGTCTGTGGGCCTCCAAGTTATTCGCTGCGCTCATATTGCCATAAAGACCGGGCGCCTCAATGATACAGCCTGTCCGCTTGCGGTGCTGTTCCAGCTCTGTGCTGTCAAAGAGGGTCATTGTGCCCTCAGTCGGAGGCATAAGGCCTGCGATCAGGCGCATAAGGGTGGTTTTTCCCGCGCCATTACGCCCGATCAGGCCGTAAATATCGCCCTTCCGGATGGTCATATTCACATGATCGACGGCATGGCGGCCCTCGCTTTTTCGCTTTTTATGCCGGGCAAATCCCGCAGGTGGGAAAATTTTTGTAAGGTTATGAGTTTTCAGGATGGTGGACATGGTTTTTGATCCTTTTCTGTTTTTATTCAGGCGGCTTTCAGTTTTATTGTAACATGCTGTTTTTTAAATTCTGTAAGCCAATCCTAAAGAAAAGATAAAGATTGACGCTATTTCATTTTAAAGCCAATGCCCCAGACTGTTTGGATATAGGCTTCATCGGGGTCGATTTTAGCCAGCTTCTGGCGCAGGTTGCTGATGTGCACATTGATGGCGTTGTCCTCGCCTAGAAACAGATCCTCCCAGACAGTCTCGTAGATGACATTTTTGGAAAAAACACGCTGTGGGTTTTGCATTAGAAGCTCCAGAATTTTGTATTCACGCTTGGTCAGTGACAGAGGCTGCCCCTTCAGGCAGACCTCGTAGGTAGAGGGGGTGAGGGTAAGCCCCTTATAGGTCAGTGTTCTACCCGAAAGGCCTGTATTTCCCGAATTACGGCGCAAAAGAGCCTCAATACGGGCCAGAAGCTCTTCGTTATTAAAGGGCTTGGTAATATAGTCATCTGCGCCGTTTTTGAGCAAATTGATCTTTGTGAAAGAATCATCCTTTGCGGATACGGCAATGACCAGGGTGTCTGAGGTTTGGCGCAGGCTTTTCAGCACTTCCTCGCCGCTCATACCCGGAAGCATTAAATCCAGAAGAATTAAAGCATAACTATTCTTTTCAAGGCAAAATAAGGCCTCGGTGCCGGAATAGGCGGTATCTGCCGTATAGCCGCTGTGTATCAGCAGATCCAAAAGCATGTTGCTGATGTTGACATCGTCCTCGACGATTAAGATATTGATGGATTCCATTTTGTTTGTCCTCTTTATTTAAATAGATTGATTTTCTGAAGCTGTCGGTACAAAAGGTTCGCCGCCACGCCCACCACGATCCCTGTCGGGATGGCGAGCAGCATGAGAAAGGGCAGATAGGACCAGAACAGGTTCATATTTTGCACTACTGCGGCTGCTACGGCCAGCTGGCCCAGGTTGTGGGACACTGCCCCGAGCAGGCTGATGGTTATGAGGGATAGCTTTTCTCTGGGGACCTTTAAAAGCAGGGCCATCATTCCAAAGCTTAGGAGCCCTCCGGCCAGGGAGTAGAGAATTGCGCTCATGCTCCCAAATAAAAAGCCGGATAAAAAGATCCGCGCGGTGACGATGAGCATGGTCAGGGGAGTGCCCAGGGTCAGCAGTGAGATGAGGGTAACGATGTTGGGCAGTCCGACCTTTGCCCCGGGCACAGGCATGGGGATGGGCGCAAGGGATTCCAGATAGCTGAGAATTAAGGCCAGGGCAGTATACAGAGCAATGACGACCAGGCGGCGCGTTTTGTTTTCCATTTTAAGGCTCCTGTATGATTTCAAGGATCAGCCGGTGGGGCAGGCAGGCAATGGTCTCTCCAGGGGACTGGATCGACGGGCTGTGCACACACACCTGGTTATCGCAGTCTGCGCTTTCGACCCGGGCGCTGCGGTCTTTAATGGCAATGGTGTTGCTGCCGAGGTCGCTGGTGATGGTTTCGGTATGGTCCTGACTAAGCGGCAGTGTGCGGATAACCTCACCATCCTGGCTGACCCGCAGCATAAGGTCGGAGCTTTGGCTGTTCATGAGGTGGAAGACGCCGAAGGCGATGAGGGCAACGGCCACAACCCCGGCAATGATGATCAGATCACGTTTTTTCATGTTTGATTTGTCCTTTGGTTCATTCTAGAGTCCATTTTAACGAAAAAAACAGTCTTGGTAAAGAGCAACTTTTTTGATATAATCACTTTTTAAGACAGGAGGTGACGATTTTATGGAAAATTATGATGATATCCGACAGCTCAAGGTGACCACCGACGGCTATGTGGGGGACGGCTATGCGGCCTGTATTGATTTTGAAACGGGTAAGGCCTGCTGGGCTGCTAGTGCGCTTTTTTATCAACCCCCCAAGTATTTAAAAACACTGGATACCGAGGCGCTGGACGCCTTGAAAAAAGGGATGTCGGAAGCTGGTGTACTGCAGTGGAAGAAAAAATATTATGATCTGACCTGTCTGGACGGCCCAATCTGGGAGATGACCCTGGTTTTTGAGGATTGTGAAAAGAGACTTGGGGGCACTGCGGCATATCCGGAAAGCTGGGAAGATTTTTGCGCGTTGCTCAGTGAAACGTTGGGAAAAGTTTTTAAGTAATGGAGAATGAAAAATTCTCCATTTTTTGTTTAGGAAAAATTAATTGACAGATGGGCGGCGGATATAGAGGGGATTGATGAGACAAAAAATAAAAAAGCAGACGTTATCCTAACATCTGCCTGATCACCAATTAAATGGTGCGAGAAACGGGAGTCGAACCCGTACGTGCGTAGCACACACGCCTCTGAAACGTGCTTGTCTGCCAATTCCAACACTCTCGCACAGCGCTCTTTTTTCTTGAGCGGCGACTCATTTCCTGAGTGCTTGTATATAATAACTTTTTTTGCCCGCTTTGTCAACACTAAATTTAAAAAATTTTAACTTTTTTTTGAAAATATTTTTCAACATAAAAAAATATGATTTTTATGCATTTTAGATTCAAAAATAAAGCGCTGCATTTGAAGAAAATCAATTAGTAATTGTAAAGTAGTGCAGGCTGAGATAAAATAGCTCTATAGCAAAAGGGAGAGATAATAATGAAAAAATGGGAAGATTCTTTTACAAGAGATATTTTAGATAATGGATATGAGCTTTTTACAAATGACCAGGTTCTGGAGGCAGTGCGCTGTGATAACGGCTATGAGGCAGTGGTGCGCGATACAAAGGACTATCGGGTAACGATCGAAACAGAGTTAGGTGAAATCACTGCTATGTGTTGTGATTGTACCTATGCGTCAGAGGGAGCTCATTGCAAGCATATGGCGGCAGCGCTTTTTGCCCTTACGGAAAGTGTGGGGAATGCCTTCAGGGATCCGTGGCAATTTGAAAACACCGAGCTCTATGCCCTTGTGCAAGGGGCGAGAGAAAATGAGCTCAGAGACTTTATCTACGAGCTGGCCTGTGCGGACAGGAACCTTGCAAACCGCCTCTGGCTCCGGTTTTTTAAGGGCGAAAGCATCGAGGAGCTTCGCCCTCTGGAACGTGCTCTGAATGCCATCTGCAAGAAATACCTGGGTCTTGAGCAGTTTATTCCATATTGGGATGCAAAGGACTTTTGCGAGGAGATTGAGCAGTTTTATGATGATAATCTGGAGGCTCTTATGGACCGGGAGCATTATGGGAGCGCCTTTGATTTTACCGCCATGGTTTACACCAGACTGTGCCAGATTGAGATCGATGACTCTGACGGGGATATTGAATTAATCGCACAGGACTGCGCGGATGGTTGGATGAAGATTCTGCCTCATATCAATGATGAGGCAGAAGAGCGGAGAATGCATCATTGGTTTATGAATCGTCTGGGCGGCGAAACGCTCGACTATCTTGAAGACTATGTGTTTGATGTCTTTATGAAATGGAACTGGAAACCGGTTCTGCTTGCCGACAGTATAAAAACTGTAGACTGGCTTATCCGAAGCGCTACACAGGAGCGGCTTGATTACTGGCTTGAGACCTATGCCGTCTGCCGGGTACAGCTCATGCAAATGATGGAGCTGCCAAAGGAAGCCATTGAGGCCTACCAGAGAAAATACTGGCATTTTTCCGGAATACGGAATACGGCCATCACCCTGAAAATCCAGTATGGTGAGATGGACGCCGCCATTGAGATGATCGATGAGAGCATGGAGATGGACAGAGATGATCCTGACAAGATTGACGAGTACCAGCGTGTGCTGGTATGGCTGTATGAAAAGCTGGACAGGCCCGAAGCCCTGAAAAAGGTGCTGTCGGAAATGCTTGCGGGCGAGGATTTTGTGAAACTGGAGGATTTTAGAAAGCTGAAAGCTCTTTGCGGCGAGACGGAATGGCATGAGCTTCGGGAGGAAATATTTAAAAACGTGGACTATGACCATAATCTGCGTGATCTGTATGAGGAGGAAGGGCTGTGCGAACGCCTCTTGGAAAGCATCCGTACCCAGGGAGATATGTCTGACCTGGATTATTATGAAAAAACCCTGAAGGCAGGCTGCCCAGAGGCCGCCCTTGAGCTTTATGCCGATTTTTTAAAGGGTATGGTTAAAAAGGCGGCGAACCGCAGAAAATATCAGCAGATAGCGGATTATCTGAGAAAAATGCAGGCTTATCCCGGCGGGCCGGAAAAGGTAAGGGTGCTGACTGCGGACTGGCGGCTCCGTTACGCCAAACGGCGCGCACTTATTGAGGAGCTTGAAGCACTTTGACAAATTTAAAATGCCATGGGCCCTTTTGGGGACAACATGGCATTTTAAGATTTAAAGAAACCATTCCGGCTCGGCCCGGCGCTTTAATCCCTCCTCAAGCTCATGCTTGTGGTAAAGATAGCCAGCGTCGTCATAGTAGCGCGCATGAACCGGGCATTTTTTTATACAGGCGCCGCATTTTATACAAATACCTGTGTAAGCCCGTACATCGTCGCGGTTGATGGAGCCCATAGGACAGACCTCAGAGCAAAGCTTACAGTCGGTGCACGCATCACTTGTGAGCGGTTTTACCTTGCGGATATCTACAGGAGTACCCTTGCGGTCCCTTGGCTGATAATAACCCCGGTAAGGGGCTGGCGCACCCTTGACATGGACAGGCAGGACATCCTGAATCTTGGTGATAGCAGCGACTTTTTCATAAGTCAAACCTGCAAATTCCTGGGCTTTTTCCATATCCTGTTCGTCTGGGCGTCCGGCTGCCAGTAAATCGGAAAAGGAATGTTCCCCGATAAAGGCTCCTGCTGTAAGCGTATGAAAGCCAGTCTTTTCAAGAATATCCCGAAGCTCGATCAAGGCATCGTCATAGTCTCTGTTGCCATAGAGTACCAGAGGAACAGCAGCTGCACCGCCTCCCTCCAGAGTCGCCAGATATTTCAGCAGCACGTTGGGCACACGCCCTGCGTAGACAGGGGTGCCAAATACTACCAGATCGTCAGCCTCAAAGCTTTTTGGCGCTTTTCGCTCCTCGGGCAGTGTGAAGTCAAAGCTTTCACAGGGCACCTCAAGTTTTTTCGAAAGGTTGTCTGCAACCGCGGTCACCAGCTTCTGGGTGGTGCCGGTAGCACTGAAGTAGACGGCCCATACACGATTGAATTTCATGATTTTTCTCCCTTGCGTAAAAGAGTGGTTTTTATGCCTTAACTATATCAGAGGGTGGGATGGTTTTCAAGTGGAAGCTAAAAAAACTGGCGGTTTTTAGCCAGAAGTGCCTTTAAGACAACAATAGATACGTCGAAACAACGTGCCTCGGGTTGTGGATAATTTTGGACAAGCAGTGAAAAACAGGGCAAAGGATATATATGTCCGCTATTTTGTCAAAAAGGGCAAAGTGGCGGCAGAATCACGGACATCCATGTCCGCCATTAAATAATTAATAATATATTATTTTAATCTTTTAAGAAGACAGAGACTTAAACTTTTTAAAAATTCTGGAAACCTTTTGGAATTTTTGACGATTGTATTAAGTGTAGAGCCGAATATAAAAAGAATCCCATTGTTTTCATTACAGCCAGCGGATGGTATAATGCAGATGAGCAGAATAAATAGTTAAAACCGAAAGGAGCAGTACCTATGAAAATGCCTGAAACCATCGATAACGTCATGTTCGCCCCCTGTGGAATGAATTGCCTGGTCTGTTATAAGCACTGTTACCACAAAAAGCCCTGTGCAGGCTGCCTGAACAGTGATAAAGGAAAGCCAGAGCACTGCCGGAAGTGCAGGGTCAAGGCGTGCGTTCTGGAAAAGGAGATTCGGTATTGCTTTGAATGTGGAGAATATCCCTGCAAGCCTGTCAAATCCCTGGAGAAAAGCTATAATACCCGCTATCACGCCAGCATGATGGAAAACAGCCGCCGGGTTAAGGAATTAGGGCTGGCGGCCTTTATGGCGCAGCAAAAGCAGCATTTTACCTGTCCGGACTGCGGCGGTGTTATTTCATTGCACGATGCAGAATGCAGCGAGTGCGGACAGAAGCCTGAGAAGGCAGGACTGGAATAAAAAACTGCCCGGCCAGGCGGACAGTTCTTCAAAAACCTGGTATACAGGTCAGTTAGGCTTGCCGGTA
Source organism: Eubacterium sp. AM05-23 (assembly GCF_003477535.1). Classification (NCBI taxonomy): domain Bacteria; kingdom Bacillati; phylum Bacillota; class Clostridia; order Eubacteriales; family Eubacteriaceae; genus Eubacterium; species Eubacterium sp. AM05-23. The sequence goes on along the minus strand of NZ_QUDF01000005.1, from coordinate 282,445 downwards.
AAAGGGTTTCTTCCCTTCACAAAACTAAAAATAATGTGAATCATGCCCACCACAATACCGACAATCGCAATGCCCTCGGCAAAGCCAAGCCAGAAATCAGGCAGAAGCCGGCTCATAAACAGAGACAGTGTAAAGCACAGCATCCCTGCCAGATACAGAGCCATGACAAAAGAACAATACCCTTTCTTTTCAAAAAACTTCATCAGAAAACCCCTTCCCTTTTCATTGCTCCTTTATAAATGCTATTATAGCACAGGAAAACTGAAAAGTCTAAAGCGATTTTATCACAATAATTTGGGTATTTTATACCATAAAATCAATTAAATACAAAGGAGAATAAATAATGACAGGTGTAGAAATTGATATGGTTGTGACCGACAGCCTGAAAGCCCTGGAGCTGTATGAAAAAATATATGAGGTTGAGCGCGTAGAGGTGACCGATTACCCGAAAGGCACCAATGAAGCGGTCTTTACAATCTATGATACCCGCTTCCACCTGCTGGATGAAAACCCTGAGTATCAGCTAATCGCTCCAAAGCCCGGCCAGCCTCAGTCCGTCTGGTATAACGTGCTTGTTCCGGACATCCTGGCGGTCTACGATAAGGCCATGACGGCAGGCTGCACCGCGATCCAGCAAGTTACTGAGATGCCCGAAATGGGCGCCGCCAACGCCATGTTTGCCGATCCCTTCGGATATGTCTGGATGCTCCACCAGATCCACCGGGAGGTCAGCTTTGAAGATCGCTGTAGAGTTATGGAAGAAAAGCAGGAATAAACAGAAAGCAACCGGATTTTCGGTTGCTTTTCTCGTTAACATATCCTCTCAGGTTTGAAAATCCGTTTTTTTATTGGCGAAAATAAACCGGCTCCCGATGACGGCAATGACAGCGGCCAGAAGCACATAGGCCAGACGAAGCTCAAAAACCTCAGACTGCTTCATGAACAGGGTGCTGAGCGCAATGGCATAGCAGGTCATATAGGTGGCGCGGAAAAGATAGTTGTCCACCGCGTAGCCAAGGAATGTGCCAATGGAGAGAATGATCATGTGGCCGGTAAAGCCGGTGATATAGTGAAGCAGAATGGCTGAGATAAAAACTCCGGCGATGTTGCCGCCCACACGCTGTTTGATCTTGACCATGCTGTCCTCATAAAAATTGAGCGTCATGATAAAGACATTGAGGGGAAGCCAGTAGCCCTTTGGGATGTTAAATACCCGTTCCAGAAAAAAGCTGAAGGTCACCAGTAAAGAGATTCGGATGGCAAAGCGGGTGAGACGGAAATCAAAGGTGCCGGACTCAAGGGGCTTCGAAAGGCCCAAAAACAGGTGAAACTGCAGCATGGCTGCCAGGTTTTTAAAGGCACGTACAGTCCCCTTTAAAAAATCGCGGGTTTTGCCGCCGAGGTGGAGAAAAGGATTAAAAATGTGGGGATCAAGCTTAAAGCCTGTTTGCCTGCGCTTCAGTAAATACATAAACACAAGCCCGAGTGTGGCGATCGCGCTGGAGACAACGATGGCTATAAGGCGCAGCCTGAGCTCTGGCATAGTGGTGGAGAAGCTCTGGTACAGCACAAGCCCAAAGCCATAGCTGTAATAAGCCTTTGAGGTGTCTGAGTCGGTGAGAAGAAAGACCATGAGGTAGGTCGTGATAAAGTCCAGGGTAACGCAGAGCCAGACATTCAGACCTGCCAGGTGGGCGGCGACAGCCAGCACAAGGTTGATAAGCATTACGCTGTAGGGGTGCCAGCGGTCAGGCGAAAAGTCCTTGAGACGGTTGAAAATAATGGTAAGCGGAACTGCAATGACAGCATTTTTGTAGCCGAATAGAGCCATATTCATAAAAAAAAGCAGCAGACAGAGGGTGGTGGCTGGAATGGATTTCTTAGTCCCCTTCCAGGCAGACTGCCGTAAATGCTTAAGGTTTAGGCGTTTAATTTTTTCGCTCATCACAGGCTTCCTTTCATCATCATCGATACCATAGTTTTTACCCAAAAAGGGAATTTTATTCGATTTATGTGCGTTAAACAGGTAGAATTGTGGTACAATATTTAACGGTCCCTTTTTCAGGGAATCTAAGCATCATTGATTGTAAAAGGAGATAGTTAACATGCAAAATACAAATGATATTCCAAAAGGCCCCTTACAGCGGGTGGCTGCGATTCATGATATATCTGGATTTGGAAAATGCTCCATGACCGTCGTGCTGCCCATTTTATCCGCGGCAGGTATCGAGGTGGTCTGTATGCCTACTGCGGTCCTTTCGACCCATACCGGAGGTTTTGAAGGCTTTACCTACCGTGATCTCACTGAAGACCTCCCTGCCATTACCGAGCACTGGAAGTCTCTGGACCTGCACTTTTCATCAATCTACAGCGGCTTTTTAGGCTCACCGGAGCAGGTGGACATGGTGTCCAATTTTATTGATACCTTTAATTCAGACGACATACTGGTCTATGTGGACCCGGTTATGGCTGATGAGGGTGTGCTTTACAGCGTTTTTGACGACCATATGGTGGATAAAATGCGCGAACTCTGTGAAAAGGCAGACCTGCTGCTGCCCAACATCACCGAGGCCTGCTTTCTCTTGAAGGAGCCTTATCAACACGGTCCATACACCAGAGATTATATCGAAAAGCTTGTACGCAATCTATCCGAGATGGGCCCAGGAAAGGTCGTTCTGACCGGCGTGTATTTTGATAATGAAAAATTGGGCGCCGCCTGCTATAATCGCGATGAGGATAAGGTAGAGTACGCCTTTTCCGAAAAAGTACCCGGACAGTTCCATGGGACTGGCGATATTTTCGGCAGCTTTTGCCTGGCAGCTCTGCTGAACGGTAAATCCCTGCAGGATTCCACACAGTTTGCTGTCGATCTGACCACAGACTGCATCCTCAGAACGGTTGAACGTGAGACTAATCGCCGTGAAGGTGTGGATTTTGAAGGCGTGCTGCCAGAGATGATGAAACGTCTTGAGCTGGTCTAGAACAGAGAAGTAATTTAAAAAAAGAAAAAGCAGGTACGTCGTTTCGACGTACCTGCTTTTGTTCTGGGCAAAGCCAGTCTTTGTTTATTGTTCATCGAGCGTTTTAATCAGAGGGATCAGCTCGCTCAGATCCTGGATAACATAGTCTGCGCCGGCATCTCTGAAGGTTTTGGTTACCTTGTTGATGGCAGCGGCTTTGTCATCATCACAGAGATGGTTAAATTCTTCCTCGGTCAGCCCCATCTCAGAACTTCCGCGCACAACGCCGATGGAGACAACGCCGGCGTTTTTTCCTTCCAGAATATCGGAGACCGTGTCGCCGATTTTTACAGCATTATGGACGGAATGAACACCCAGAGTCTCCAGGTTTTTGAAAAGCATAAAGGGGTAGGGGCGGCCATGATTTTCCACAGCGTTTGGGCTGTACCAGCAGTCCGGCGCGTAACCCTTATCGGCAGCGACACGGGTGACTACGGCCATCATTTCATCGGTGTAGCCGGTGGTTGAGCCGATTTTTAAGCCCATGTCACGCAGTGCCGCGACAGTGTCCAGCACATATGGCTTGGGGTCTGCAAACTGGTCCAGAATACTCATGAGTTTTTCCTCAAACTGGGCGTATAGGGCGTCAATATCCTCTTCGGTGTAGCCGCGCCCGTACTTTTCCTGCCAGAGACTGTTGATACGCGGCATATCCATCATGGTGTGGATATGGTCACGCTTGAGCATCCCCATGGGCTTTCTTGTCTCCTCCATGGTGGGCTCAATGCCGAAGCCTTTAAAAACCTCCATGAATGCCTGTACCGGAGCAATGCATCCGTAATCGACCGTTGTACCGGCCCAGTCAAAAATAACAGCTTCAATCTTTTTCATCAATATGGCCTCCTATGCGTTCTGTTTTAAATAATCATAAAAGATATTGTAGAGATTTTCAATATCTTCTTGATAAATTTCTCCGATATTACCCATGCGGAAGGTATCCACCCTGGTCAGCTTGCCAGGATAGATGGCATAGCCGCGCTCCTTAACAAAGTTGTACATATCGGGAAAGTCAAAGTCCTGCTCGGGATAGAGGAAGGTCGTGATAATGGGGGAGCGATAGGCTTCGTCAATATAGGCATCTATTCCAAGCGCTGCCATTTTTTCGATCAGCAGCTTATTGTTCGAGGCGTATCGCTGATAACGGGCTTCGACCCCGCCATGCTCCTCCAACTCGTCCAAAGCTTTGGAGAAGGCCAGGACCGTATGAGTCGGGGAAGTAAATCGCCATTTTCCATCCTTGTTCATGGTCTTCCACTGGTCGTAAATATCCAGCGACAGGCTTCGCGCATTGCCCTTTGAGGCTTCGAGAGCTGCTGTGTGGCCAATGATAAAGGAAAAGCCCGGTACGCCTTGGATACATTTGTTGGCGCTGCTGATCATAAAGTCGATGTGGTTATCCTCTAACGAGATATCAATACCGCCAAAGCTGCTCATGGCATCGACAATATAGGTTTTGCCGAATTCTGCGCAGAGCTCACCGATAGCGTGGATATCGTTGAGAATGCCGGTGGTGGTTTCGCAGTGCACCATGGCCACATGGGTGATATCTGGGTTTTCTGTTAAAATTGCGCGCACTTTGGCGGCGTCAGGGATTATGTTGTATTCCTCGTTGTAGGCAAGGTAGTTCAGACGATGGTAGTCCGCGATGTCCAGCATGCGTTCGCCGTAGGCGCCGTTTGTGATGAACAACACCTTGTCCTTATCGCCGATAACGCTCGAAAGTACGGCTTCCACGCCAAAGGTGCCGCTGCCCTGCATGAGGATGGCGGTATATGTAGCCTCGCTGACATGGGCCAGTTTTAAAAGCTGAGCGCGGATTTTCTGGGTGATTGCTTTATATTCATTATCCCAGGTACAGTGGTCAAAAAGCATTTCTGCCTTTACCGCATCGCTGGTGGTCAGTGGGCCGGGGGTGAGTAACTTGTATTTTTTCATAAATGTTTTCTCCTCTGTAAAATATATCTTTGTATAAAATTTGTTTTTTACTTGTTAAGTTTGCATTTCTCTGAAAACTCCTGGTGTTTTTGTAAAAGATCCACGGTCAGGGGCTCTGGAAATATCTTAGGGCTTTTGGTGCACAGGGCAGGGTCGGCTGTTTCGCCGGGATACAGGGGCAGCGGATAGGTCTTGAGCAGCTCGGTCCTGGCGCTTTTTACAATACATTCAGCCATTTCCATGGCTTTGGCATTGGTTTTATCCCCTTTATTAATGACGGCGATGGATTCCGTGAGAGCATAACTGCCCTCGGACGGGTCGATGTAGTCGATGGGAAGACCTTCGCTTTTGGCCGCGACGGCCTGATGCCGAAGGCCGAAGGCCAGTGCGACCTCACCGGCTTTTACCTTTTTAAAGGGGCCGGAGCCGGAGCTTTCCATGTGCGGCCCGGAATTTCGGATGATCCCTGTCATGATCTCAGCGCCTTCTGTCTCGCCGTAAGCGTCGATGACAGCCTGTACCAGAATCCAGCCAGTGGAGGAGCCTTCAATATCCGGGATGGATATCTGGCCCGCGTACTCTGGATCAGCCAGATCCTTGATGGAGGCAGGTGCAGAAAGGCCCTGTTCCCGCATCACTTCAGTGTTGACTATGACAGCGCCTTCCTGGGCCGTGATAGGGGAAGAATAGGACGGACTGTCACCGCTCAGGGTGGCATGGTCAAAGCTCAGGTCAGAGAACATTCCGGATTCTTTTTGGGCAGTGTCCAGATAGTATGTGCTCATGGTCACCAGGTCGGCTTCGATTTTAGAGCCTTCAGCCATCATCCGGCCGCCTAGCTCGGAGGTTGCAAAGCTTTGGATAATATACTGGCCTTCGTAGCCGCCGGCAGTCAGAGCGTTTTCCATGGCGGTCAGGGCTTCGTCATCTGCATTGGAGTAGATAACGACTCTGTTATCCGCGTTTCCTGTACTGCACCCCGCAGCGGTGAGGGCTGTGACGGCAATGAGCAGTCCGGCGGCCAGGATTTTTGTGAGTTTACTCATCAGGCGGCCTTCCTTTCTGTTTTCTTCGACAAGGCTTTCAAAATCAGCTTGACAGCCAGGTTGGTGGAAAGAATGAGCAGGGATAAGACAAAAATCTGTTCAAAATCGCCGAAGTGCTGAAGCTGTTTGATTTTGGTGGTAACGACCATGGTGCGCGCGCCGACAATAAAAATAACAGCGGAAATAGTCACCATGGCGTTGATGAAGTAATAACTGAACATTTCAAATATCGTTGACCAGGAATTGGGGATCACGACTCTGAAAATGGTTTTGGTCCAGCTGTCGCCCATGAGCATACCGGTCGTTTCCCAGGAGGCGTTCATCTTTGACAGCGAGTTTTTGATCATCAGGTAAGGGGTTGAGAAATAATGGATAATGTTACAGATGATCAGTATAATAAAGGTACACTGGAGGCTGGTGCCAGAAAAAGCCAGGAGAAAGGCGATGCCAAGCACCATGCCCGGTACAGTGTTGGTGGTCTGGACCAGGCCGTCAATGGCGGCTTTGGAGGGCTTGCCCATTTTACTGCGGGCAGTAACCAGCGCGCTAAGATAGGCGATGGATGTCCCTAAAACTGCTGTGAGCACTGCTACCAGAATGGAATTGAGGTAGACGTCGGTCAGCTGGCCGCCAAACAGGGTTTCCCTGATGTTGTCAAGCGAGAAGCCAAGCTCATAGGGCCAGCTCTGCACAAAGGGAACGATAAAAATAACCGCGAAGATAGACAAAATACCAAGCATTACCAATGCGGACAAAACGGTGAAAAGGCCGTCGCGCCCTTTGTTTTTTGTGAGCTCGATCTGGGAGATCTTGTTATAGCGGAAATTGTATTTTTCCAGATAGCGCAGGATCAAAATGCTGAAAACCGATGGGATCAGCATCATCATGGCAACAACAGCCCCCTTGCTGAAATTGGGGATAGAGCCCAGCATCTGATTGTACAGCGTGGTGGCAACCACCTTGTACTCACCGCCAACTGATGCTGGAATCCCAAAGTCGGTGAAGCTCAGGAAAAAGGCCTGAATAAAAGAAGCCCCCAGAGTGGCGATCAGTGGCTTAAAGGTTGTGGTGAAAAAGGTTTTAAAGCTGTTGTCACCAAGCACACGGGATACCACAGAGAACTTCTTGTCAATGTACTTAAAGGTATTGTTAATAAGCATAAAGGCAATGGGAATAGTGTAGATTACATAGCCCAGCAGCAGCCCGTTAAACCCATAAATCTCAAAGGGCTGAAAGCCCAGCAGCCTGGTGACCAGGCCCTGCCGGCCGAAGGAATAGATGATGGCAAAGCCATAGGTAATGGTGGGCAGGAGCATGGGCAGCACTGCGACACTGGAAACGGCGCTCTTGTACCAGTCGGGTACATTGGTGCTATTGACTGTGTAGGCCAGCATAAACGCGAGAACCGTAGTGACAAGCGCACTGGTCCCGGCGATGATAAAGCTGCCCGCCAGGGCATTCAGAAAGCCTGCGCTGCTCAGTACAGCGGCGTAGCTTGCCGGGCTGAAGCTGCCGTCCACATTAAGGGACTTGATGAGCAGCAGTACCAGTGGAGCGACAAGGAACACCGCGAAGATGGCGATGATGATCCAGAAAACAATCTTCAGCTCCAGCGGGGTACCCGTAACAGCCCGGCTCCGCAGCCTCGGCCGTATTTTGTCGGTAATGGAATTACTGGGCATAGCATTCTCCGAACAGTGAGAAGATATTGTTGCGCTTGATCATGAGCTGGTTGAGAATAAACGCCTGAACAAAGCTGTTGCCAGGCTTTGTGATGATTTCCTGCGGTTCGGCGTATTGTGAAATTTTACCGCCGTTTAAAATGAGCACCCGGTCCGATAAGGTAAGGGCTTCTTCAGGGTCATGTGTTACAATAATGGTCGTCAGATTAAAATCCTTGGCAACTGTTTTGATCCGCTCTTTGATGGATTCCTTGATAACCCCATCAAGCGCGCTCAGCGGCTCGTCCAGTAATAACACCTTTGGCTTCATGACCAGGGTGCGGGCCAGAGCCACACGCTGTTTTTGCCCGCCGGAGAGCTGGTCAATGGGTTTGTCCAGATGCGGTCGGAGGTCCAGAAGGTCGATGAGCTCATCAACCTCCTCCTGGGTGGAAATACCCGGCTTGTTTTTGAGTCCGTATACGATATTATTATAGGCATTCAGGTTGGGAAACAGGGCATAGTCCTGAAAAACAATGTTGAAATCACGCTGTTCCATAGGCACATGGGTGATATCCTCACCGTCGTACAAAAGCTGTCCCTCATCAATGTCGGTGATGCCGAGAATCAGGTTGAGCAGAGTGGTTTTACCGCCGCCGGATGGGCCGAGAATGGAAACAATTTCGCCATTTCCGATGTCGAGTGTAATGCCTTTCAGGATTTCTGTGCCGTTATAGGCCTTCTTTACATTTTTTAAACTTAGCATAGTGTTATACTCCTTAACATTTTGGTTAAAACAAATGGCTTATTAGATTAAGAGGGTTCTTTCAAAAGCCTAGGCGTATTTTAATTCTAAAAATCTCACAATTCAATAGACTTAACAAAGAGTTAACGGAATTTAACCGAAGCTTTACAAAATCATTGGTTTTACAAATCGCAGTCGGATTGGTATAATAATGGGAGAAAAGAATGAGAGAAAAGAATGGAATCTAAAAAAATCTTTATGAAAAATAAACAAATTCTCTGGTGGTGTGTTCCTTTCCTGGCAGCTTTGGCAGTGGTGCTGCCCTTGCTTCTTAAGGAGGGTATCCCCTTTGGAAATGATGCAAGCTTCCATCTTTCAAGAGTTGTCTCGATCGCAGAAGGTCTTAAAAATGGCATTTTTTTGCCGGGAGTCTATGCCGATTACTTTAATGGCTACGGCTATGGCAACGGGCTTTTTTATCCGGATTTCTTTTTGTATATTCCGGCAGTACTGTCGCTTTTGGGCATGCCGGCCATCACGGCCTACAAAATTTTTCTGATTTTACTCACAGGCGCTATGGCCTGCACTATGTATCTCTCGGTCAAATCTGTATGGCGGTCTGATTTCGCGGCCTCGGTTTCCACTGTGCTTTACCTTCTGTGTTCCTTTCACACCACAGATCTTTATCAGCGGTCGTCGGTGGGGGAGCTTCTGGCCTTTGTCTTTCTGCCGCTTATTGTGGCAGGCTTCTGGCAGGTGGTTTACGGCGAGAAGGAGAAGTGGCCCCTGCTGTTCAGCGGCTTTAGCGGTCTGATCCTTTCACATGTCCTGACCGCCGTGCTGATGGGGGGATTCGCCGCTGTCTTTCTGCTGTTCAGTATACCAAGGCTGGCCCGCGAGCGGGAAAGACTGGCGGCACTTGGAAAAGCAGCGCTTTGGAGCATTGTCCTGACTTTGTTCTTTTTGCTGCCCATGCTGGAACAGCTAGTGGTTAATCCTGTTTGGGGCGACACCGGACTGCTCGGGAGCATTTCGGACTGGGCCGTGCCTTTTAAAAATTTAATTTTGGCAATCCCTCAAAGTATCGGCGAAAAATATGTACCACCGGCGGGGATTGGTCTTGCGCTGACACTGCTGGTAATAGCGGGTCTGTTTTTTAACAGAAGTGACAAGCTGATACAGATTCTTTCGCTGTCAGGACTGCTTTTACTATTCAGTGTATCGGTATATTTTCCCTGGCATTTGTTTGAGAATGTACTGTCAACCCTTCAGTTTCCATGGCGGTTCTATCTGTTTATCTCGGTTTTCTGGTGCTTTGCTTCTGGCAGGATTATTGAGAGCATGACAGAAAAAAGGGAAAACCAGGTGATCATCGCAGCCATTGCTGCTGGAATCATGCTCATAGCATATTTTGTAAATGTTGCGTATACTTATAAGAATTACGCGAAAATGGTTGTCAATACATATCCCACCTTTGCCGCAGGATGTGAGTATTTACCTGAGGATGTGACTTTATCACACATTCAGGAATCACAGAAATACCATCAGAACACTGCAAAACGCACTAATTATGGTTTGTATGAAATAAAATTAGAACGAAATGGTTCAAACGAGCTGCCGCTTATTTATTATAGTGGATATGAAGCCATGCTTAATGGCAATCGTGTCGAGATTTATCGAAACATAAATGGCATGGCAGAAGTAGCAGTTAATGAAACCGGTACGTTGATTGTCCAATACAAGGGAACGCCCCTCCGACGTGTCAGTGAGGCCATCAGCCTCATGGGGGTCATTGTGGGGATAGCCCTGCTCTTTAAAAATAAAAGAAAGGAAAATGATCAAAAATGACAGAAAAGTTCTATCATCTCAGTAAAAAGGAAATCATTTTTCTGGTGGCTGTAATCCTGATTTACAGCGTTGTAGGCTACTGGAATCTGGGCTCAAGAGTTGAGCCCCAGACCTATTATGATATGGAGGAGGGGACCCCCGCCGCGGAATTTGAGCTTCAGAAGCAGCCGGCGTCCATCGCGCTGTATCCAATAGTTAATGATTCCTCAAAATATGTGGGCATACAGATATTATGCTCAGATGATGGCGTGAACTGGAAACAGGCCTTTGATACCCGGGACGACGACACCGACTATACAGCGGCCATGATCTGGTACCACTATCCGCTGAATACGGATGAGAATACCCGATACATCAAAGTTAAAAAGCTGGATACCGCCAACCGCCTGGTACTGAGTGAGGTGGCATTCTATGACAATAATGGGAACAGGCTGGCGTCAACGCCCCTTAACGAAGGTTCCGCGAGGCTTCTGGATGAGCCGGAGACAGTGCGGATCACCTCAGACCGCCTGAACAGCGCTTACTTTGACGAGAGCTATTTTCCCGCCTCGGCGCTGGAAATGCAGGATGGCCTGAGTGTGGCTGAAATGGATCATCCCCCTGTGGGCCGGCTGATCATTGGCCTAGGAATGGATCTTTTTGGCAGAACGCCCTTTGGCTTTCGCTTTATGCAGGTGCTTTTCGGTATCGCCATGCTGCCTCTGATCTATTTTTTCGGCAAGGCGCTTTTTAAATCACCGCTATGGTCTGGTATTGCCACATTGCTGCTGGCTTTCGATTTTTTGCATTATACACAGACACGGATCGGAACCCTGGACGCCTTTCTTGTCTTTTTTATTCTGGCTATGTATACCTTCCTGTACTTTTTTCACGTCAGCACATCAAGGCCAGCCCGGTATGTGTTTTTGCTGCTCAGCGGGATTTTTACCGGCCTTGCCATTGGCACCAAGTGGTCAGGCTGTTATGCGGCGCTCGGACTGGCAGTTCTGTATTTTTACTGGTTTATCCGGGATATGGTAAAGGGCGGTAAAAGTGTCCGGCGGCAAAGACTCGGTGAGTCTTTTTTCTGCTGCCTGGCTTTTATTGTTGTTCCGGTGACCATTTACACACTGTCCTATATTCCTTATGCGGACACCATACCCGATAAAGGGTTTTTCGAGGTGTTTTTCGGCCATCAACAGCAGATGTTTGGCTACCACACCGGGGCTTCGACCCATTACCACCATCCCTATTCCTCCAAATGGTATACCTGGTTCCTGGCTTTAAAACCAGTGTTTTACTATTATCAGAAGGCGCCGGAAACCATTTATCTTTACGCGACCGGAAACCCTATGGTCTGGGGAATTGGCCTTTTCGGCACAGCCTTTGCGCTGGTCCATGGTATATGGAAACGCCATTCTGCCGGTATCGTCATCGGTGTTGGTTACTTTTCCCAGATGATTCCCTGGCTTTTTATCACGCGGGATACCTTTTTATATCACTATTTCCCGATGATTCCTTTCCTGATGCTGGGAGTGGCCTATCTGTTTAAGTATATGGGCTGTACGCCCCAGGCAAAGCCCTGGAAAAAAGCGTATATTGGGCTGTTCATGGCCTTTACGGTCTTTTCATTCATCTGTGCCTTTCCGTTTATCTATGGCAGTCCCATGAAGTGGGAGACGGTGCTGTTTATGCGCCAGCTGTTTATGGTGTTTGCCAGTGTGATGGGCGGTGCCCTGTTGCTGCTCGTGGGCTATGATGCGTATCATCTGCGGCGCAAGAAGAAAGAAAGCGCCCTGCTGGATGAAAATAATGGAGATATGCTTTAAGACAGGGGCTGATTATGGTATAATGCAGTGGGAACCATAAACAGGAGGAGACAATGCAACATAAAATTCAAAATAAGCTTTTGGGCTTTGTGCGGGTACTGGAGATTTTTATCGCCATCCTCATCGCCATTGCCATCATTATTTCAGCCCTTGCTCTGATTCCCGATCTTTGGCAGTTTATAGGAAATTACGGCGATTCTCAGGCCTTCCGGGTGTTTTTGGGCTATGCTTTTAACACGCTCATTGGCATTGAGTTTCTCAAAATGCTGATCAAGCACTCCACCGCGTCGGTTATAGAGGTTTTGCTGTTTGCCATTGCCAGGGAACTGATCGTTGAGCATACCACGCCCTTCGAAAATTTGATGAGTATTATATCCATCGCCATCCTGTTTGCCATCCGGCGTTTCCTGTTCGTCTCAACCTTTGATGACGGAGAGGGCGGAGAAGGTATGTCGCAGGGTGGACTGATGTGGTTTAAGCATCGCTTTAAAAAGCACGATGCACCAGCAGATGACAGCATTTTAGCGGTTTCTGAAGGCGCGGAAAACATTTTAAGTGACGACAAAGGAGAGAACAATCATGAAAACAAAAGTAGCAACAGATAAAGCCCCTGCGGCCCTTGGCCCATATTCTCAGGCGCTGGTAGTAGACGGCACCCTATACGCCTCCGGGCAGCTGGGGATTGATCCGGCCACAGGCGAAATGCCGGAAGCCTTTGAGGCCCAGGCAAAACAGGTGATGCTCAACATGGGCGCAGTGTTAAAAGAAGCAGGATATGACTATTCTGATGTGGTTAAAACCACAATTTTTGTCGATGATCTTGCCAATTTTACTGTGCTGAACGATATTTACGGCGAGTATTTTACAGAAAACCAGCCGGCCCGTTCCTGTGTGCAGGCAGCCAGAATACCCAAGGATGCCAAGGTCGAGATTGAATTTATTGCGGTAAAATAATGAATGGAGAGCTGCTGCACAGGGTGCGGCGGCTCTTTTTTGACTGAGAAAGGAAGTAATTAATGACCCGTTTACTGGTACGCCTGTTTATTAAAGAGGGCGATAAAACCGGAGATCCGGATGTCCGTCAGGCCTACGGTGTATTAAGCGGCGGTGTAGGCATTGCCTGCAATCTGCTGTTGTTTTTAGGAAAGCTTGTGCTGGGCTTTGTGACAGGCGCCATCTCTATAGTGGCCGATGCGGTCAACAACCTGTCGGACGCCGGTTCTTCCATCATCACATTGCTGGGCTTTAAAATGGCGGGAAAGCCTGCTGACCACGGGCACCCCTACGGCCATGGACGCATCGAGTACCTCAGTGCGCTGTTTATATCCGTTGCCATTATCCTTATGGGGGTTGAGCTGCTTAAATCGTCCGCAGAACGGATTTTAAACCCGGCGGAGACCTCGGTAAGCCTTGTGGTTTTTGTTATTTTGACTGCTTCGATTTTAGTGAAGCTCTGGATGTTTTTGTTTAACCGGAAGCTGGGCCAGAGAATCAATTCTTCAGCCATGGAGGCCACAGCCCTGGACAGTATCAGCGACAGCCTGGCCACACTGGTGGTACTGATCGGTATGGCCATCAATTATTTTACAGGCTATGATCTGGACGGATATATGGGTGTAATTGTGGCGGCCTTTATTCTGATAACAGGTATTAAATCTGCAAAGGACTCGGTTCAGCCCCTGATTGGCGCGCCTCCCGATGAGGGCTTTGTGGAGAAAATTCACCGCATCGTGATGGCTTATCCAGAGATCAGGGGAATGCATGAGCTGCTCATTCATGACTATGGCCCGGCTCACGCCGATATTTCCCTGCATGTGGAAATGTCTAGCCAGCTGGACATAGTTACCGCCCACGAGATTATTACCAGTATTGAGGACGAGCTTAAAAGCCAGTGCCATTGTGATGTGACAATCCATATTGACCCGGTCGTGGAGGAAAAAATAAAGGACCAGTAAATCCATCGGTGAAGGTACGTCGTTTCGACGTATCTTCACCGTCTGCGCCCCTTGACTTTTAAAATAACTTAGGCTATGCTTAACCAATAGAGGAGGGAGAACGTTGAAAAATCCACGATTAGAACAAATTATTCAGTTATTGCAACAGCAGGGGACCGTTAGCGTTTCCCAGCTCAGTGAAATTTTTCAGGTAACTACGAAGACCATCCGCAGGGATCTGGAGCTTCTGGAATCCGAGGGAGAGCTTTTGAGGACTCATGGCGGGGCACAGCTTGTCAAGGAGGATATTCTCAGAGAAAAGCCTCTGGAGCTTCGTCTAAACATCGAGGCAGAGAAAAAGAAACGAATGGGGCTCAAGGCCACAGGCCTCATCGAGCATGGTCAGAAGATTTTTATCGGCGCCGGTTCATCACTCTATCATTTTACAGAGCATATTGACAATACCAAGCGGCTTTATGTTGTAACCGATTCGGTCACAGTGGTCAACCAGCTCAACAGCCGCAGTGAAATCGGGATATTTCTGGTGGGTGGAGAAATCACAAAGCATACCCTCAGCACTTCAGGCACCATTGCGGAAAACACACTTCGGGATTTTTACTTTGACCTGGCCTTTGTATCCGCCACAACAGTGGATGAGCAGGGAAACCTTTTCCACCGCGGCCCGGCGGAGTACGGTGTATACCGGCAGCTTGCGAGCCATTCCAAAAGGCTGGTGGCACTCATGGACTCTGGCAAGCTCTTTAAACGTGATTTCATTAATGTGTCAACACTGCACCCAGGCGACGTCCTGGTGACCGATGCAGAGGCAGACAAAGAAATGGTCAAGCACTATGAAGAAATGGGGCTGACCGTCATAATTGCTGAATAACAAATGATAAAACCGGTATGGGAAAATACGGAAATTTCCCATACCGGTTTTTTTAGTGCAAAAAAACTTAAGAAATGTTCAAAAAGGAAACATAAACCAAAAAAGCCTTGACAAAAAAGAAAAAATGTCCTAATATGTCCTTAAAAATAAACCTAAATGGACACGAACGGCTGACGTGGGAGAGAGAAGTATGAACAGCATAAAAAACACAATAGAAAAAGCGCTCAGGGAAGCGTTCCCTTGGCTTGAAATCAAGGTTTCAGTCGACGAAAGGCAGATCGTAACACTGGCAGGAGAGTGCGGGGACTGGCAGCAGTTAATTGATGTGGGACACAAGGCAGCCAATGTGCCGGGAGTGAAAAATATCGTCAGTGATATGTGGGTAAAGGGACTGGAGATTCCCAGAAAGGACTACCAGACCGGACGGGCAAAGGGCTTTGAAGCCGGACTGGTTGGGGAAGCGGACATTGTCATTGCCGGAGCCGGTGTCATCGGCTGTGGAATTGCGCGGGAGCTGGCTAAGTATCCTCTGAAAATTATTGTTGTCGAAAAGAATGATGACGTCTGTACGGGTGCATCTAAAGCCAATAATGGAAATATTCATCCGGGTCACGCGGCCAAAACAGGAACCCTTAAAGCCAGGCTCAATATATTGGGAAACCGGATGTATGATAAGTGGGCAGATGAGCTGGGGTTTGTATTTCAGCGGAACGGCCTGATGTACATTGCATGGGAGGAGGCTTACATCCCGGCCCTTAAGGAGCGCTATGACAAGGGTGTGGAAAATGGTGTGGACGGCATTGAGATGCTCGACGGCGAGCAGGCAATGGCCATCGAGCCAGAACTCAGAAAGTTGGACAATCCGCCCATTGCGGCAGTCTGGCTTCCAAGCCTGGCCCATGTGGAACCCTATGACGTCACCGTGGCACTGGCAGAGAACGCCGCCCATAACGGTGTTGAATTCTGGTTTAACACGCCGGTCTGTGATGTGCTGAGGCATGATGGCAGAGTTGAAGGCGTGGTCACGCCAAAGGGCATTATCAAGGCCAGCTGTGTCATTAACTGTGCTGGCGTTTACGCCGATGATCTTTCAGAAATGGCGGGAGACCGTTCCTTTACCATTCATCCAAGAAAGGGAACCATCGCCATTCTGGATAAGGCCAAGCAGTATCCCTACAGGCCCCAGATGGGCTTTGTGGGAAACGCTCTTGAAAACCGGATGAAAAACATCAAAAACGCCGAATCGAAGGGCGGAGGCTGCTGCAAAACACCAGAGGGGAATTACCTTCTTGGCCCGTCAGCCAAAGAGGTATGGAATAAGGAGGACACCGCGACCGACCCGGATGGCCTGGAATATGCCATGAGCTGCAACCAGCACAAGAACGTGGGGCAGCAAGACCTTATCCGCGTTTTTACAGGCGTGCGTGCAGCGGATTTTAAAGAGGATTTTATCATTGAGATGTCTCCGGTGACCGACGGCTTTATCAATGTGGCGGGAATCCAGTCGCCTGGGCTGGCCTCGGCGCCAGCCATCGCCAAAATGGTCGAGGATATCGTGCTGGAGGATTTTGAGAAGAAAAACAGAAAACTTGATGTCCGTCAGGACTATCAGCCGCGGGAAAAGCCCAAAACACTTTTCAGAAAACTGCCGCCGGATGAGAAGAGGAAGCTAATCGAGAGGGAGCCTTCCTTTGGAAGAATTGTCTGCCGATGCGAGACCATCACTGAGGGTGAGATATTGGAGGCACTCGACAGTCCGGTTATGCCGGCATCTATCGAGGCCATAAAACGGCGGACAAGAGCGGGGATGGGCCGATGTCAGGGGGGCTTCTGTCAACCGCGGGTTATCGAGATCCTTGCCAAAAAACTGGGCAGGGACTGGAGTGAGATCAATTTTTCAGAACAGGGGACCAATTTTCTGGAAAAGATGCATAAATAGACACAAACGCAATGAGGGGTAAAGAGTAATGGATAAAAAATATGTGGTAGGTATTGACAGCGGCACACAGAGCACCAGAGTGATCATTTTTGATACCAGAGGCCAGAAGGTCTGTATGGGAATTGCCGCCCACCCGCCGTTGATTGCTGAAAAGGCAGGTTATGCAGTACATGACTACGACGATCTGTGGAACGGCCTCTGCCATGCCTGCGACGATTTGTTTTCAAAATTCAAGGGTGACGTTCATGAAATCGCCGCGATCGGCTTGTCCGGGCAGCGGGGAACCACCTTTTTTGTCGGAGAGGATAACCGCCAGCTTTGCAGGCCCATCAGCTGGATGGATTTGCGGTGGCGTGAGAACGCCGATCATTTACCGCCGTCCACTGAAGCGATGGACCCCTGGTGTGATTATCTCAGGAATTATTCAAGAATGAACTGGATGAAAACGAATTCTCCAGAGCTTGCCGGAAAGATACACAAATATCTGACGGCCCCGGGCTATATGGGCTATCAACTTTTTGGCGGCTATGTGGATACCCTGGCCAACAATCTGGGAATGCCTGTAGACAGGGAGCACTGGGAACTGTATAAGGATGATGAAGTCTTTGAAAAAATGGGGCTGAAGCGCAGTCAGCTGGCGCGCTTTGTGGAGCCTGGGCAGGTGATGGGTCATGTCACAGCGGAGGCGGCAGCGCTTACAGGCTTTCCAGAGGGCTGCCCGGTGGTGGCCTGTGCGGGTGATAAGCAGTGTGAGGTTTTAGGCTCTGGCTCTATCAGTGACGGGCAGGCATACATTACGTTGGGAACCCTGAGCGGCCTGGACATCGTGGGAGAAAAGTATATCCCAGATGCTTACAAAAAACTGAAGCACCGCACCTATCTGGCGTCTGTTCCAGGCACATGGCATGCTGAGGCGGCAATATCAAAGGGGTTTTGGCTGGTATCATGGTTTAGGGATAATCTGGCCGAAGGACTTGACGCCAAGGCGGAGAAGCTTGGGATGACCATTGAAGCCTACCTTGACAGGGAAGCAGAGAGCATCCCGGCAGGCAGCGAGGGGCTGGTGACGATTCCAGACTGGAAATCCAACTGGGATAAGCCTGCCGCCAAGGGCATGTTTATTGGTTTTGACCACCGCCATAAAAGAGCCCACATGTTCCGGTCATTGATCGAAGGCATTGTGATGCAGCTTAAAGTTAGCACAGATGAAATGTGCAGCATCATTGGAAAATCCATTGCAGAGCTTCGCGTTGGAGGCGGCGGAAGCAAGAGCGCCACAGCCGTACAGACCATTGCAGATGTATTCAATATCCCGGTTAAAAAATCTGTCGAAACTGAAACCTGTTCTTTAGGCTGTGCAATCTGCGGGGCGGTGGGAGCGGGGATCTTTCCGGATTTTCAGCAGGCTGTCGAAGCCATGGGGCAGCAGACAAAAACCTATACCCCGATCGCAGAGCACCATGCTGTATACCAGAAGCTGATGGACCGCGTGTTCAGTCAGTGTTACACCATTAATGAGGATTTGTTGAAGGAAATTGCTGAAATAACGGCTTAGCCGTTTTAAATAAAATACACAACAGAATGGAGAAAGCGCATGAAACAGGAAGAGTTGATTTTAGGTCTTAAAAAGGTGGCCGGCGACGACCGGGTAATCACAGACGATGCCAGTATCGAGGTGGCATCCAGAGATTATATCGGTTTTCGCCGTTATCACCGGTCAGATGGAAAAATATGGGTGCCAAAGGCCGCCTGTGTTGTAAAACCCGCTGACACCCAACAGGCTTCAGAGGTATTAAAATTTTTAAATGCAAACAAGGCCGATGTGGTGCCCAGAACCGGCGGTTCCAGCGTTACCATGGGTCTGGAGCCAGTGGAAGGCGGCGTGATTTTAGACGGCTCAGATATGAATGAGATTATTGAGATTGATGAGAAAAATCGGATTGTAACTGCCAAGTGCGGCACACCTCTGGAATATCTTGAGGAGGTGTTGAACAAAAAGGGATACACAACCGGGCATTATCCGCAGTCCTTGCCCCTTGCCAGCCTGGGCGGGCTGGTGGCAACCCGGAGCATTGGCCAGTTTTCAACCCTTTACGGCGGTATTGAGGATGTGATCGTCGGTCTGGAAGCTGTGCTGGCAGACGGCACCATTGTCCGTATAAAAAATGTACCGAGACGTTCCACCGGACCAGATCTCAGGCATCTGTTCATCGGCAGTGAGGGGATGCTGGGTTTCGTGACAGAGGTTTCCCTAAAATTGTACCCTTACAAGCCAGAAAATCGATGGATGCACGCTTATGGTGTTATCGGCATGAAGCGGGGGCTTGACTTTATCCGGGAGGTTATGATTGCAGGCTACAAGCCGGCCGTAGTGCGCCTTCATGACAAATATGAGGTAGCGGAACGTATGGGAGCGCCAGCGCCAGAGGGTTATGCCATGCTTCTGTTTATCGCGGAGGGGCCGGCGGAAATCGCGAGGGTTACAGGCGAAGCCATTGAAAAGCTGGCAGGCGAATACGAGCTGTTAGACTTGGGTACCAAACCTGTAGAGGTCTGGCTGGAAACACGAAACGATTCCTGCCCGAACATTGATAAGCCCATCAATTACAATAAGGGGCTAGTTTCAGACACCACTGAAATAGCCGCCAACTGGTCGGAGATCGGGGACATCTATGAAGCGATGATCGAGAGAATTCAGAATGAAATCAGCAATATTTCCTTTGTCGGCGCGCATTCCTCACACAGCTACCTCACAGGGACAAATATTTATTGCCGGTTTAATTTCTTAGCGGACAAGGGGGTCGATGCCGTACAGAAAGATTATATGGATCTGGTTAGCATTATTATGGAAGAAACACTAAAGCGGGGCGGAAGCATCGCACATCATCATGGTTCCGGAAAATACCGGACAAAATGGATGCCGCAGGAGCACGGCTCATCCTATGAATTGATGTATCGCTTAAAGGATGCGCTCGATCCAAACCACATTATGAATAAGGGCGTTCTGTTAGTCGAAAGATAATTTTAGGGGTAAAATTAAATATTTATATGAGGAGAGATAAAATGGGGAAATATGTATTAGTAATTGATGAAGGCACTACGGGTACTCGGGCTTTGATTTTTGATTCGGGTTTTAACATTGCCGCACAGGCCTATCAGGAATTTACGCAGTACACGCCGCAGGAAAACATGGTTGAGCACGACGCCATGGAAATCTATGCTAAGAGTGTGGGCGTTTGCCGCGAGACCATTGAGATGGCAGGACTCAGCAGTGATGATATTGCCTGCATGGGCATTACCAATCAGCGGAACACCTGCGTTATCTGGGATAAAAATACCGGCGAACCGCTGTACAATGCCATTGTATGGCAGGACAGCCGAACCGGACAGGCCGTAGACGCCATTAAGCAGACCAAGTGGGCGGAAAAGATTTTACAGGAGACCGGTAAGGTAATCGCGCCGCACAACAATGCCCTGATCATCAAATGGTATATGGACAATGTGCCGGAAATCAAAGAAAAAATCGAAAATGGCGAAGCACTATATGGAACTATGGATACATGGATGATCTGGAAGCTGACGGGCGGAAAGACACATGCGGTTTCCTGCTCTAACGCCTCCAGCAGCGGCTGTATTGATCTGAGAACCGGTGAATGGCACAAAGAGTTTCTGGATTATATCGGTGTCCCGGAGGATATTTTTCCAGTTATTCAGTCAGAATCCTCCGACTATGGAACCACCGATCTTTTTGGCAGCGCAATCCCGATCACCGGGGCGGTTGCAGATCAGCAGTCCGCATTGTTTGCCCAGGGATGTCTTGAACCCGGGACCATGAAATGCACCAATGGTACCGGCAGCTTTATGGATATTAACATTGGTTCAGAATTTAATATTGCCTCAGGCGGCGTGGATAACCTGATCGCCTGGAAGCTTGGCGACACCATAACCTATGCAGTTGAAGGCTTTGTGTCTGTTACCGGTTCAGCAGTCCAGTGGCTGCGTGACGGCCTGAAAATCATTCGGAAATCTTCAGATATTGAGGCTTTGGCGGCTTCAGTTCCAGATACCAACGGCGTTTATTTCGTACCGGCTCTGGTTGGACTGACCACACCGCACAACGATCCCTTTGCCCGCGGTATGCTCATCGGTATTACCCGCGGAACCACAGAAGCCCATATTGCCCGCGCAACCCTTGAATGTATCGCCTTTGGCATCAAGGATATTCTGGATGTGGTAGAACAGGAATGCAATGTAAAAATTGAGGAAATCAAGATTGACGGCGGCGCTTCTGAAAACAACTTGTTAGTCCAGATGCTGGCAGATTACTGTGACGCCAGAGTGTCACGTCCTGACACACTGGAGGCCACCAGCCTTGGAGCAGCACTGATGGCAGCGCTGTATATTAACATGATTGGCCTGGAAGATGTCAAAAATGTATTGAACACAGACCAGGTCTTTGAACCCAAAATTGACCCTGTGCTTCGTGACACCCGTAGTCTGGAGTGGAAAGAAGCCGTAAAACGTTCGCTGAATTGGATTAGACACTAACACTTAACCCCTGTTAGTATTTTATAAAAAAAGGTTCCTTCCGGTTAATCACCGGCAGGAACCTTTTTAAATTGTCATGCTCAGAGCAGGGTATATCGTTTCGGCGTATCTGTTCTATGGTGTCACGATATCCCGCCTTGTCAGGCGGCGGATTGCCAGTCTTGTGAAAACAAAGAGATACAGAGCAATGAGGATAAAAAATAAAATAAATTCAAGAGGGCTGAGCGCAGCCTGGTTCAGAGCGCCAAAGCTTTTGACCAGCTGAGAAGTGGGATAGAGCATCCACAGGCCAGTGACGCAGAGCCCTAATCCCAGCACACAGGTGCCTAGACAGATGCCGATGGGCAGGGCAAAGCTTTTAATGACCATGGATAAATAAAGCTGAATAGCAGCTACTGCGAGGGAGGCCGTAAAGCCGCAGAGACAGAAGTTTAAAATATCCAGCGGAAAGCTGCCTTTCACACCAAGAAGAAGTCCAGCTGTCAGAT
This sequence comes from Eubacterium sp. AM05-23, assembly GCF_003477535.1. Taxonomy (NCBI): domain Bacteria; kingdom Bacillati; phylum Bacillota; class Clostridia; order Eubacteriales; family Eubacteriaceae; genus Eubacterium; species Eubacterium sp. AM05-23. Next base: position 260,584 of record NZ_QUDF01000005.1, on the reverse strand, counting down.
AGAGTATGATCAAAAAAGCCTGGACAATCAGACTGATGAAACCAATGATAATAAGCTTTGACAAGATAACCGTTCTTGGCCGGACTGGATAGGTCATAACTGCGTTCCAGTTATGATTATTCTTTTCAAGACGCATGATGTATGCGCAGCAGATGGCAATAATGATCGGATAAAAGAAATAGCCGTAAAACAGAGCAACTTGCGTCCAGAGACTGTACCATCCATTGGTAAGCTCGTGTGGATTAACCGCATAATTGCCGCTGCCAAGCAGAACACTGATCAGCGGTAAAAGGATTATTGGCAAAGCGATTTTTGAACCCCTAAGCTTCAGGCCTTCAGTTAAAACAGCATTTTTTAACATGATAAACTCCTTTCAAAATTCTTTTTTGCAGATACAGTAACGACCGGCAAAATAAAGGATAATCCCCAGAAAGAGCGCAAAGGCAAAGGGCCAGGCTGGTACCGGTGTCAGCAGGATTTCCCCTGAAGGATAAGCCATGGTCGCAGGAGATAAATCTAGATAGTAACAGGATAAAACCAGATGTCTCAAAGCAGAGGGGAGAAGGCTGCCCATGATTCCCAAAAAGCCAAAGACAATACCTGCCACCATCACAATCAGCTGGTTTTTAAAATAAAATGCAATCCCTTGAAAAAGGCTGATCAAAGCCGCGTTAACCAAGGCTGTACCCATCAGAGCCGTCAGGAAGGCTGTGACAGGAAAAAGGCCAGCAAAGGCCCTGACGAAAAACCCATAGACAATCAGACTGCCAAAGGTGATGAGCGAGGACATAAAGAGGAGCAGGTTGCTGGCGGAAAATTTGGCAAAGTAGAGGCGGCTCCTGGTTTCAGAGGTTGTCTCCAGCCATTTTAGCGTATTGCCCATATGCTCAATATCGCAGATCCGGCTGCTGAGTAGTGCTGCGGCAATGGGGAAGAAAATCACCTGCATAGAGGTAAAGGTCATGAGCAGGGATTCCCATGGGAAATCAAGCATTCGTCCTTTTGATAGATACTGGTCTGTAGCAGCAATGACCCAGACAGCCTGGATCAGCAGAATGGCCGTGGTCGTCAGAAAGACCCGTCGGCGCTTCAGCTTGTAAAATTCTAGCTTTAAATAGGTCATTACAGCGCGCCTCCTTTGCCAGTAAGCTTCAGGAAAATATCCTCGAGGCTCAGTACATGCTCTTCAATGCGGTAGACATCAATACCCTTTTCTATGAGCAATCGGTTGATCCTAGCCGTCATTTTATCGTCAACGCCGCGGATGAGAACAGTGTCGTTTTCTATCTTGGGCTTCATCCGGTGCAGCAGCGTTCCTGTTTCGACTGGATTGCTGGTTTTAAAAGCTACGCTGGCGCTACTGTAGGCGTGGAGCGATTTTAAGCTTCCCTGAAATATAAGCTCTCCATGGTTAATGATACCGCAGGTGGTGGCCATCTGGTCAATTTCGCTGAGCAGATGGCTTGAAATCATCACGGTAATACCGTACTTTGCGGGAAGAGATTTGATCAATTCACGGATTTCTTCGATCCCTGCAGGGTCAAGACCGTTAGTAGGCTCGTCGAGAATTAGAAGTCTTGGGAAGCCTGCGATGGCCATGGCGATGCCAAGGCGCTGCTTCATGCCAAAAGAAAACTGGCTCACTTTTTTGTCCAGCTGCTTGTCAAGCCGTACGATGCGCAGGGCCTCGAGAGCGTCCTTTTCAGAAACATTTGAAAGTTTTTGTAAAATGTGCATGTTTTCGCGGGCGGTCAGATGTCCATAGTAGGATGGAGACTCAATGAGAGAGCCGGTATGTTTTAAAATATCCAGGCGATTCTCCACTGTGAAGGGTTTGCCAAAAACAGTGATATCGCCAGAGGTGGGGCGTGCCAGGCCCAGAAGCATTTTCATGGTCGTGGATTTTCCGGCGCCGTTTGGTCCAAGAAAGCCATAAACCTCGCCCTCTCGTACTTGAAGGCTTAAATGCTTAACACGATAGATCGAATCATACTCTTTACAAAGCTGTTTTGTTTCAACAATGTTTTTCATTTTTCTGTACTCCTTTTTCTAAGCTGGTTTTAGCTTACCACCGTCACTTTACAGCTGCTTTACGCCTGTTCTACTTTTAGTCTACTTTTTTGTCTGCGCCGGCGGCAGACACCCAAAATGTGGTATAATTTTTTAAAACAGGAGGTGAAATGATGGATTACATTAAAGATAAAGGCATTCTTCTGGTCGACGATGAGCCAGAGCTTTTAAAACTGGTGCATAAGATACTCGAAAATGAAGGCTTTGCGAAGGTTTATACAGCGTCGGGCGTGGCCGAGGGAATGACTGTTTTTCTGGAAAAAGCTCCAGATATGGCAGTTCTTGATGTGATGCTGCCAGATGGTGAGGGTTTTGAGCTGCTTAAATTTATCCGGGCTTCTTCGGATATCCCGGTGCTTTTTTTATCAGCCCGGGGCAATGCCGAGGACCGGTTCGCCGGCTTTGGTTTGGGAGCGGATGATTATATTATCAAGCCCTTTCTGCCCAAGGAGCTTGTGTTCAGGATCACAGCTATTTTAAAACGTGCCTACAAAAACGAAGCGCCGACCTTTACCCTGGCCGACGTCACAATCGATCTGGATCGCGCTGAGATTATCAGGGGAGAGGAGCATCTGCCTCTTACCGCCAAAGAGCATGCTATCCTCCAAAAACTTTATGAAAATGCAGGAAAAATTGTGACGATTGGCTCCCTCTGCGACTATGTATGGGAGGGCGATAGCTATGGTTATGAAAAACCGCTTATGGCGCATATAGGCCGTATCCGGGAAAAAATCGAGGCAGATCCCAGCCATCCAAAAGCCCTTGTGACGGCCAAGGGGCTGGGTTATAAGCTGTTAGTGAGCAAATAGAGGAGCAATATCATGTTTAAGCATATCCGATTCTTTTTCAGACGCTATGTGGTTTTGATTATGCTTTCCATCATTGTGCTCTTTGTGCTCAATCTGTATTTGGGTTATGCCATTGCGGTCAATCCAGTGACTGGAGATCTGAAAAAGTTGCCAGGCGCTATCATTGAAAAAGTATCTGAGGGACTGCTGGAAAGTGAGGATGGAAGGCTTGAGCTTTCAGAAGAAGGAAAAAACTTGTTAACAGAGAGCGGCGCCTGGGCCATACTCATTGACAATAGCAGTAGTGACGTTATCTGGAACGACCATGTGCCGCCGGAGGTTCCCAGTCATTTTACGCCAACAGATATCGCCGGTTTTTCCCGCTATTACTTGAAAGATTACCCAGCTTTTACCTGGGAAAATCCCAATGGCCTTTTGGTTTTGGGCTTTCCAAAGGACAGCTATATGCGTCTTGGCGATAAGTATTACAGCATACCTGTGCTTCAGAAGACCATTACTCGGGCCCTGCCCCTGATGCTGGTGTTTAGTCTTTTGGCTGTGATGGTAATCTATATTATCAGCGGAACCCTGATGATGCGTCCGGTCAAAATTGTAGTGGCGGGATTAGAGGCTCTCTCCAGGGATTGTCCCGTCAGCCTTAAAGAAAAAGGGGCCTTCTCAGAGGTGTTCGCGAGTATTAATCAAACCTCAGCTATATTATCCCAAAAAAATGAAGTCCTTAAAAAAAGGGATAACGCCCGCGCTAACTGGATCGCTGGAGTATCCCATGATATACGAACGCCATTATCCATTATTTTAGGATATGCTGAGGGTCTTAAAGCAAGTAACGATAATGAAACCCAACAGGCTGGGGAAACCATCAGCCATCAGGCCCTGCGTATCCGTTCACTGGTAAATGATCTGAACCTGGCGTCAAAGCTGGAATATGAAATGCAGCCCTTGTGCCTTGAGCCCATAGATGTAGTGGAATGCCTGCGCCAGGTCATCAGTGACACTTTAAATAATGGCCTTCCAGAGCAATATACGATTGATTTCGATTACTATGACAACTGCGGCGGATGTCTGGTAAAAGGGGACGCCAAACTGTTCGAACGCGTCCTTGTTAATTTGATACAAAACAGTATCCGGCATAATCCAGATGGTTGCGATATTGTGGTGAAGCTGGAAAAAAGAGCAGAGGAGCTCGAGCTGACAGTATCAGATAACGGCATTGGCGCCACGCAGGAAAAGCTCAAGCAAATTCGAAGTGCTACCCATTATATTCAAAACGAGGAGGAGAACGCCATTCAGAATCACGGCCTTGGTCTTTTCATCGTGAAAAAAGTTGTAAGTGTTATGAATGGCAAAATAGCCTTTGAGAGTGAGTACAATAAATACTTTTCTGTCAAAATCATTCTGCCGATGTTTCACAGCACAGAGGTGAATGATGTTAATCTAACCCGGGAAAATAGAACATATTAAAAAAGAAGGCTGACACAGTGCAGGTCTGTGTCAGCCTTCGTGTCATTATTTTTCTTCTGTAATCCGCACATAAAAGTGGCGGTTTCGAGGACCGTCGAACTCACAGAAATAAATATCCTGCCAGGTTCCCAGCAGCAGGTTGCCGCCCACCAGCATAATCGTCTCGCTTACACCAAGAGTGCTTGATTTTAAATGGGCTGTACTGTTGCCTTCCGCATGCTGGTATTCTGGAAGATCGGGGTAGATGTGGCGAAGGCCGATAAGCATATCGTGAACCACATCCGGGTCGGCGTTTTCATTGATGGTAATGGCCGCTGTGGTGTGTGGGGCAAAGACCGTTACCGTACCATCCTTAATACCACTTTTTTGAACTGCCTCCCACACCTGAGGCATAATATCGTGCATATTTTCAGGGTCTGTTTTTAGTTTGAATTCGTAGAGCATTGTCAGGAACCTTCTTTCATTTTAATTATCCGTTCATTCTTCTGGATTTATATTTTGCTGAAATAAAATAATTTTTTAATATTATACAATGTATTCTTGAAAATTATCTTTAAAAGGACACATGCTTTTTCAGGAAAAAAGAATTGACATCTTGGATAAAGTGGATTAGGATATTATAAGATAAATATTGTTTGGAGAAGTATCGAAGAGGTCATAACGAGCCGCACTCGAAATGCGGTTGCCTTCCGGGGCACGTGGGTTCGAATCCCACCTTCTCCGCCATAAACTGCCTGAAATCAATGATTGAGGGCTTTTTTGTTTTAATGTAACTGCAGCAGTCTCGCTGATATGAAGGGGTAGGTAAGAATGTACAACATATTAGTCGTTGATGACAGAGAAGTTTTTCGACGAAAGCTGAAGCGTATGCCCTATTGGGAGGAATGTAATGGAAAATTCAGGATCAGCAGCGAGGCTTCAAACGGGCTTGAAGCCCTTGAACTTCTCAGAAAACAGAAAATCGATCTGGTTCTCACAGACATCCGGATGCCGATGGTTGACGGGATTTCACTGCTTAAGCAGATCAGACGGGAGAATCTCTGTAGCTGTGTTATTCTGTTAAGTGAATATGCTGAGTTTTCATATGCCAGAGAAGGTATTTTAAACGGTGCTTTTGATTATATTGTAAAGCCTATTGATAACGCTAAGGTGGAGGATTCCTTTGAACGGGCTTATACTTTTCTCAGCAGTATCAATGAAACGACGCCCTCCAATGTCCATTATGCAGAGGCTTTGACAGAATACATTCTGAACGGGAATCTGGATGACGCCATGGTTTACGCCCGGCATGTTGATGCTGAGCTTAAAAAGGATGCGCAAAATGGAGAGTCGCGGGCCATCTTTATGAATGATCTGCTTAAAAAGCTGGAGGAAATTCTCCTTAGCAAAAAGCCTTATTTGACAAAATATTTTATGATGAAGGATTTGTTTCACATCGACCTTCAGGACCAAACATATAAAGCAAAGGTCTTTACTTTTGCGGAATGGATTTCTCGGATTTTTGAAAAGCTGAAACCTTTTGTGCCCCAAACCAACAATCGGATGATCCGGGAGATATGTGAGCTTGCACTTGAACAGCCAGAGGAAAAGCATAGTCTGGCTTGTTTGGCGAACACCTATTTTGTCAATCAGAAATATCTGGGAAGCTTATTTAAACAGGAAATGAGGGTCAGCTTTTCACAATATCTGACATTTTTAAAAATGCGGCGCGCAGAAATACTGCTGTTGGACAAATGCTTAAAAATATACGAGATAGCTGAAAGGCTGGGATATGAAGACGTAGAGTACTTCAGCCGTATTTTTAAAAATACAATGGGCCAGTCACCGAGCAATTACAGAGAGAGTCTCCTGAAAAAATAGAGCACATTGTGCTGACAAAAGCATATTCGGCTTATTTCTGAAAAAAAGACAGGTTTTGCATGGAGTAATTTCCGGAGAATTTCCAGCACCTGTCTTTTGGGAATAATCCTTTGCCCAAACTGCATTCACTTTTGATAACCTTTCCAGTATCATCTAATCATAAAAAGTATACGGATTCTTTAAGTTTTATTATTCAGGAGGTAATTAAAATGTGTGATACTTTTGTAGCGTTGTCTGATGTTTCGGCATTAAATTCAGTAATTCTGGCAAAAAACAGTGACCGTCCCGCTTTTGACTGTCAGCCAATGGCTTATCATGAAGCGAAAACATTTGGTAGTGGAGAAAAACTGCAGCTTGCGTATGTAGCGATTGATCAGGCAGGAGAACGCTACCGAACCTTTGGGTCATCACCTTACTGGTGCTGGGGATATGAAGAGGGCATGAATGAGTTTGGCGTGACCATTGGCAACGAAGCGGTTTATACAAAAGATCTGACTGAAAATACCGAATCAGAGGAGGCTGGAAAGCCCGTTGATAAAGGAATTTTGGGTATGGAGCTTATCCGTTTAGGACTGGAACGGAGTAAAAGTGCAGAAGAAGCTCTCAATATTATGACAAAGCTGGTGGAGGAGTACGGACAATGGGGCTCTGGCGTGCCGATGTCTGATACGGTTTCGGGTTCCTACAATAATTCTTATATTATCGCAGATAAGAAAGAAGCCTATATTCTTGAAACCGCTGGTAATCGTTGGGCGGTACGTAAAGTTGAAAAAGGCTATGCTGCCATTTCAAATGAAGTCAGTATCCGCACAGATATGACAAGCGGCTGTAGTGATCTTATTGATCATGCGATTGAAAAGGGCTGGTGGCCCGAGGAAAAACGAGATGCTTTTGATTTTGCAAAGGCATATATCAATCAGAACAATCCACGCCAGGTTTCCCATATCCGCGTTCAGCGTGCCCGGCAATTGCTTTCACAGGCAGCAGGCCGTGATGAAAAAATTGACGTTGTGGATATAAAGCGTATTCTGCGCGACCACTATGAGGACACCTTTTTAGAAGGACCGTATTTCAATGCGTCGTCACCGGATTTTCTTACGATTTGTATGCATGATTCTCAGGCAGGATTTACCTGGGGGAATACCGCGTCCTCAATGGTTGCAGTTTTACCGGATGATGATCAGAAACTGCCTGTTATGTGGTGGGCACCAGTGGTCCCATGCTGCAGTATTTATATCCCGCTATTTATTGACGCCGGAGGTTTGCCGGAATACTTACAGGAGGCGGGAACATTCGGAAAAACCATGCGCGCGCCGTCAGACGTTGACCGTGAGGACACTTACAGGGAAGGTTCATTCTGGTGGGATATGCGTTCGCTGCTGGATGAAATCAACGGTGATGCAGACGGAGATACCTATGAACAGCGCCACGCGATTGTAAGAAGTTTATTTGATGAGCTGGAAAATAAATGGCTGACCGAGGTCAATGCTGTTGAGATGAGAGCGGCGGCATTGAAAAATGATGGAAAAGTGCAGGAAGCAGCAGATATGCTTTATGCTTATACCGAAAAATGTGTTGCGGAAGCGCAGGCAGCTATTGAGCGTGCTAAAAAGATGTTCCGCATTTAAGAACAGATTCTAAGATCTGTGGAATGCAGGATAAGCATAGCAATCCCGAAATATCCAAAATGAAAACAAAGGTTAAGAAAATGTCAAGTATAAGAGAAAACGCAGACTATATCATAAAAAAATCAATTGACGCCGTTTTGCCGGATGAAGCGGTCAAAAGGGCTCTTGAAAATAAGGATTTTGGAAATGGGCGGGTACGGCTGGTAGCAGTGGGCAAAGCAGCCTGGCAAATGGCTCAGACAGCTGACGAGGTGATGGGAAAACGTATTGAGTCTGGTATAATCGTGACAAAATATGGCTATAATAAAGGCCCCATCGCTGCTTATACCTGCATTGAGGCAGGACATCCCGTCCCGGATGAAAATTCCTTCAAGGGCACACAGGCAGCGCTGGAGCTGGTTAAGGGCTTGAATCAGAAGGATACAGTTCTCTTCTTACTCTCAGGAGGTGGTTCTGCGTTATTTGAAGACCCTGTAATTCCAGGTAAGGAGCTGGCCGATCTGACAGAACAGCTGTTGGCCAGCGGTGCGGATATCGTAGAGATAAACACGTTTCGCAAACGCATGAGCAGGGTGAAAGGCGGGCGCTTCGCTCTCGCCTGTAAGCCCGCCCGGGTATACTGCATTGTCCTGAGTGATATTGTGGGCGATCCTCTGGATATGATTGCCAGCGGCCCGGCTTATCCAGATTCCTCGACAGCTGAGGACGCAAAGTGCGTAGCCCGAAAATACGGGCTGAAGCTTTCATCAGCTGTATGGGACGCTTTGGAACGGGAGACTCCCAAGCAGCTTGATAATGTTGAGACAGTGATAACCGGAAGTGTGCGTGAGCTCTGCACAGCGGCCAGAAATGCCGCAGAAGAGCTTGGCTATAAAACCCAGCTTTTAACAGATCATCTTGATTGTGTCGCACGGGAAGCAGGAACACTGTTGGGAGATATTGCCCTGACACATCAGGAGTCAATAGAAAGCTGCGCATGGATTGCTGGTGGAGAGACAGTGGTCCGGCTGACCGGTAAAGGAAAAGGCGGCCGCAATCAGGAGATTGCGCTGGCGGCGGCTGATAAAATTTCTGCCTGTCATAATACGGCTGTTTTTAGCATCGGTTCTGACAGTACAGACGGACCCACAGACGCTGCGGGTGGTTTTGTTGATGAAAACACAAAGCCTTTGTTATTCGAATTGGGAATATCGATATTCGATACTCTTCAGGAGAATGATGCCTACAACGCCCTTAAGGCCAGTGGTGGATTAGTGATAACCGGAGCAACAGGTACTAATGTCAATGACGTTGCGATGGTTTTGATAAAACGTTAAGATAAGCTGTTGCCTGAAGGCATAAAGCGTGATAAAGTATCATCAGGACTTAACAGCCTGAAGAAACAGTGTCGGTGTTAAGCCGGCACTGTTTTACTTTGTTTGATCGGTTTGTTCGTATAATTGACAAGGTATATGGAGATATAAGCCATGGAAGATAAAAAACAAATGGAAGAAAAGGCGGCTGAGCAGCTCAATTCATTTATCTATACCGTCGCCCACGAGTTGAAAACGCCAGCCCGTGAGATTAGCCTGTACGCAGAGTTTATTGAAGAGGACAACAGAGATAAGCTGACAATGCAGTCTATTAAGGACCTTCATTCCATTCGCAGAACCTGTGAAAGAATGACCGATATGGTGAAACGACTGATGGAGTATTCTAAAGCGGATCTTAAAAATATTGATCGGATACGCATCAATACACAGTTGCTTATCCATCAGTGCTTTGAGGAATTAATGCGGGCAGAACCAAATCGAAAGGTCACCTTAACAATGGAGGATTTACCAGAGCTTACAGGCGATATGTTTCTGATCAAGCTGATGGTTATGAATATTCTTTCAAACAGTATTAAGTTTACAAGAAGCAGAACAAAAGCGAAGATCATGGTTTTTGCTACCGCTCGTGATGGTTATGTGGCTTTTCATTTTCGTGATAACGGTATCGGCTTTGATATGAATTACGCAGACCAGATATTTGAGGCCTTTGAACGGCTTGAGAGCAATGAGGCATACGAGGGAAATGGCATTGGCCTGGCTACTGTTCGCAGAATCGTGCAGAGATTTGACGGCAAGGCGTCGATTATGGGTTGGCCTGAAAAGGGCTGCGAGGTTACCGTTTGCTTTCCAGAGGAAATAATTTATCCGGATATAAAAGTCAGCAGGCAGGAGTGCTCTGTGGTTAAAATTGGCATTATCGGAGACTTAACGGGAATCGCTTCAAAGGAAGAACGGAGCAAACAGGCAGCTTACCAGCTGGCAGTAAAGGAGATAAATGAGGCAGGTGGTATCGATGGAAAGCAGATTGAACTGTTGATACGTGACGACCGTTCGCAGTCTGACCTTACAAACAAAGCGGCGCTCGAGCTTACCCAGCAGGAGCACGTGGATGTTCTGATGGGCTCAACACTGTCACCTTCACGAGATATTATGCAGCGCTACGCCCAGCAGACCAAAACACTCTATCTCAATACCCAGCAGACCGAGGGCGGTGTTTCAGGCCATTATGTTTTCTGCTTATCAGCTATGCCGGAGCAGCAAATGGAAAAAATGCTGGCCTATCTGTTTAAAAAGTATGGCTCAAAATGTTATATCGTGGCCGCAGACTATAACTATGGTATTTTATCTGCCGAGTGGGTAAAATATCTTGTCCCTAAGTTGGGAGGAGAAGTTGTTGGCATCGAATATCTGGATGAAAAAATGATGGATTTTACATCGGTCATTGACCGGATTCTCCAGGTTCAGACCGATGTTTTGTTTTCTATGTGTGTTTACCCCAACCAGGACCGCTTTTACCTTCAATGGCACGAGCGCGGGCTTAACCATATTCCCAATGCGACCACACAGGTCGCAGCAGAATATCCGCTGAATGTTGAGCTGAAAGCGCCAGTCCTTGAAAATATGTACGTGATGGCGTCGTTTATTGAAGAACTAAAAACTACCAGAGCCCAGCAATATGTAAAGAAATTCCGCTCTGTCTACAATCATCAGAATGTTCCATACATGAACATGGATACCGAAACAGCTTACACGGCCATGCACTTGTATAAACGGGCTGTGGAGATGGCCGGGACAACGGAAACCGAAGCAGTGATCTCAGCCCTTGAAAGCGGAAGTGTGTTTTATGATGGCCCTGGTGGTCGTGTTACGGTTCGTGGGGAGGATCATCACACCATCCGCACCATGTCGTGCTTCCGTATTGATAAAGACCACCATGCAGAGGAAGTATTCCGAACAGAGCCCCAGCATTCCGATTATATCGAATCGATGATCAAAAGGAACACTGGTGTGCAAGGAGGCATTAAAGCATTGGGAATCAACGCTGAAAACCTTCAATACAACATGCTTCTGGATAAAATCCGTTAGGCTGACAGTGCAAGATCAGCATATACTATCAGAAGTTTTTACTGTGGCGAAACAGAAGCACCCATTTGACAAAAACAAAAAACCATAGTATACTCTCTAGCTAGCTGGAATTTGTGCTGCAGATTTAGTTTTGGGAGGAAATTTATGAAAATTGAAAAGATTATGACAGATGAAGCGAATATTGCAGTTGTTTCCAGTAAAGAGAAAATAATCAGAGATACGAACTCCGCACTTGATTTAATCATGACGGTACAATACGAAACCGGAGCGGACAGAATCGCGATTGATAAAGATGCTGTTTCAGAAGATTTTTTTATACTGAGCACGGGAATTGCCGGCGAAATCCTTCAGAAATTTATTAATTATCGTATAAAAGCAGCGATCTTTGGCGATTACTCAAAATACACGAGCAAGCCATTGAAGGATTTTATTTATGAAAGCAACCATGGCAGAGATTTCTTTTTCGTGGCGACACGGGCAGATGCTGTTGAGCGGTTAAAGGATAAATTATAGTATTAAGTGCAAATTCCAGATTGCTTTATTAATATGACTTAAACCTAAGGAGTGCATAATGGCGTATATTATTTCAGGCGAGTGTATAGCCTGCGGCGGCTGTGTGACAGAGTGCCCAGTCGAGGCGATATCAAAAGGGGATGACAGATATGTCATTAACACAGATGAATGCGTGGACTGTGGTGTATGTGAGGAAACCTGCCCCACAGGTGCAATTATATCTGATTAGAGAGTTTGTAACGTTAAATGGCATTATAAGAAAGTCGTTGAGTGTGTATTATAAAAGATACACACTCTTTTTCTTTTTTAAGTACAAACGATAAACAAAATAAATATTTTCATTATGAGCTTGACTTGGAGTTCACTTCAAGTGTTAAAGTAATATGCAGAGGCCGGAAAACAAAGGCTGGCTTTAAAAATTTTATGAGGAGTATAGAAAATGAAAGAAAATAATTATAAAAATCCGGGTGCTTTTCCAATTGGAGAAAAGAATGACGCCTTTGCGGAATATTTTGTTGGTCAAAGCTATTTGAATATGTTGTCGACATCGGGTGTGGTGATTGGAAATGTCACTTTTGAGCCAGGCTGCAGAAACAACTGGCATATCCATCATAAAGGGGGCCAGATTCTCATGGTCACAGGCGGTAAAGGCTGGTATCAGGCCTGGGGAGAACCCGCGCAGGAATTAAACCCGGGAGATGTTGTGAGTATTCCGCCAGAGGTTAAACATTGGCACGGAGCAGCTAATGACAGCTGGTTTTCCCATTTAGCGGTTGAGGTTCCGGCAGAGGGCACGTCAAACGAATGGCTGGAGCCCGTAACAGACGAAGAATACAAAAAGCTTTGAGTAAGGGGGCGCTTGAAAATATTCCTTTCAGACCTTCAGAACTGGATACAGAATATCCAATAGTGACGACAAAAAAATAATGGAATAGCAGTCAAGCTATTGACAGTCAAAATAAACCGTGCTATACTACAAAGCAATTGAATAAACAATCTTCAGGGCAGGGTGCAATTCCCTACCGGTGGTATAGCCCACGAGCCGCAAGGCATGATTCGGTGAAACTCCGAAGCCGACAGTACAGTCTGGATGAAAGAAGATAAACGATGGTTATGTTTTATTTGCTCTGGAATGATTTTATCATTTCAGAGCTTTTTAATTTTAAATATACCTTGGATACAGGAAACTGACGTCAAATGCCTTGAATGATTTTATTCAAGGTATTTTTCTTTTTAGGAGGTGTTAAGTTTGACCGACCAGGATTATATGCAGCTGGCCCTTGAGGAAGCCTGGAAGGGCTGTGGCTTTGTTAACCCCAATCCCATGGTGGGTGCAGTTATTGTGAAAAACGGCCGTGTCATTGGAAAAGGCGCTCATGAAAGCTATGGCGGTCCCCATGCAGAGCGCAACGCCATTGCTCATTGCACCGAGAATTTAAAAGATGCCACTCTCTATGTGACCCTTGCTCCGTGCTGTCATTTTGGAAAAACACCGCCCTGTACCGATGCCATTTTAAAAAGTGGTATCAGGCGTGTAGTTATTGGTTCTCACGATCCCAATCCTTTGGTGGCGGAAAAAAGCGTGGAAATGCTTCGGCAGCATGGCGTCGAGGTAACGGCTGGAATTTTGCGGAAGGAATGTGACGCATTGAATGATGTGTTTTTCCATTTTATCAGAACGCGCGAGCCCTATGTTGTCATGAAATACGCAATGACGATGGATGGAAAGATCGCAACGGCTTCAGGAAAATCGAAATGGATTACTGGTGAGGCGGCAAGGGAAAAGGTGCATCAGGATCGAAAGCGTTATACAGCTATTATGACAGGAATCGGAACAGTCCTGTCAGATGACCCCCTGCTAACCTGCCGTATACCGGGAGGGCGGAACCCCGTTCGCATTGTCTGTGACACAAAGCTGCGTATACCGCTGACAGCGCAGTTGGTAAAGACGGCCCAAAAGACAAGGACTATTATTGTGACAGGTAGCAGTGATGTTAAAAAGCGGTCGCTTCTTAGTAAAGCAGGCTGTGAGATATTTACGCTTCCACTAAAAAATGGCAGAATTGATTTAAAGACTCTGATGAGAAAACTGGGCGAAATGGATATTGACAGTGTTTTAATGGAGGGGGGACCGCAGCTTAACAGTGCGGCCTTAGAAAGTGGAATCGTCAGAAAAGTACAGGCCTATATTTCCCCAAAGCTGTTTGGGGGCCAGCAGGCAAAAACGCCTGTCGGAGGAACTGGCGTTGATTCACCCAAGGCAGCGTGGCATCTATCTGCACCATTGATTACAAAACTCGGGCAGGATATTCTTTTAGAAAGTGAGGTGACTCCATGTTTACAGGAATTATAGAGGAAATAGGTATGGTTCAGACCATTCGCAGAAACACAGCGTCAAGCATGATAACATTTGAAGCCAGCGTTGTTCTGGAGGACGCGAGAAAGGGAGACAGCATTGCGGTAAACGGCGTCTGCCTGACCATAACATCCTTTTCCGGTTCGTGCTTTACGGTGGATATTATGCACGAGACGCTGAAACGTTCCTCACTCAGCAGCCTGCGTCCCGGGGATTCTGTTAATCTGGAACGCGCCATGCCTGCACTGGGGCGGTTTGGCGGCCATATTGTAGCCGGCCATATTGATGGGACCGGTAAGATAACGGCAGTTAGAAAAGATGATAACGCCGTCTGGTATACCATTCAGACCAGCAGTAACCTTTCACGCTATATTATCGAAAAAGGCTCCATCGCAGTGGACGGCGTCAGTCTGACCGTTGCCAGCATAGCTGGAAACCAGTTCAGTGTTTCTGTTATCCCGCATACAGTAAAAAATACCATTTTATCCCAAAAGGGAGCTGGAGATTGTGTAAACCTTGAAAATGACTGTATCGGCAAATATGTCGAAAAGCTTCTGGGTATGGCACCCCAACAGAGCAGCATCACAAAAGATTTTATAATGAAATTTGGCTATTAGGAGGCAGAAAATGATTAAATTTAATACAATTGAAGAGGCGTTGGAGGACCTGCGCCAGGGGAAAATCATCTTAGTGACAGATGATGAGGACAGAGAAAATGAAGGTGATTTTGTATGTGCCGCAGAATTTGCAACAACAGAGAATGTCAATTTTATGGCAGTGCATGGAAAGGGCCTGATCTGTATGCCAATGGGGATTGAGCTGTGTAAGAAACTTCGGTTTCCCCAGATGGTCTCTGACAATTCAGACAACCACGAGACAGCCTTTACGGTGTCCATTGACTATATTGATACGACAACAGGCATCTCGGCTGAAGAGCGCGGGCTTACCGCACGGAGGTGTGTGTGCGATGAAGCAAGGCCTGAGGATTTTCGTAGGCCAGGGCATATGTTTCCGCTCATGGCAAAGAAAAATGGCGTGCTGGAGCGCAGTGGGCATACCGAGGCCACTGTTGATTTAATGCGCCTGGCAGGACTAAAGGAATGCGGACTCTGCTGTGAAATTATGAAAAATGATGGCTCTATGATGCGTACAAAGGAGTTGGCTGAGCTGGCCGAGAAGTGGAATATGAAGTTCATAACCATTAAAGATTTGCAGGTTTATCGAAAAAGACATGACAGGCTGGTAGAATGTGTTACCTCCACAAATATGCCCACAAAATTTGGTGAGTTCAAGGCCTTTGGATACGTAAATAGAATGAATGGCGAGCATCATATCGCGCTGGTGAAGGGCGATATTGGAGATGGCAGGAATCTTCTGTGCCGTGTGCACTCTGAATGCCTGACCGGGGATGCCTTTGGATCGATACGCTGTGACTGTGGCCAGCAGTTTGAGGCAGCTATGATGCAGATCGAAAAAGAGGGACGCGGTGTTCTGCTCTATATGAGACAGGAGGGAAGAGGCATTGGACTGATCAATAAGCTAAAGGCTTACGAACTGCAGGATCGTGGAATGGATACGCTAGAAGCCAATCTGGCTCTGGGCTTTTCCGGTGATTTGCGTGAATATTTTATCGGGGCTCAGATTCTGCGTGATCTGGGGGCAAAAACCTTACGGCTTTTGACCAACAACCCGGATAAAATTTATCAACTTTCAGATTTTGCCATGGATATTATCGAACGCGTACCAATTCAGATCGCTGCGACAGATTATGATTTGCGTTATTTAAAAACGAAACAGAACAAAATGGGACATTTGTTAAATTATTAAACATAAAGGAGAAAAATTATGAATGTATTTGAAGGAAAACTGATATCAAAGGAAATTAAGATAGGGATTGTGGCATCGCGTTTTAACGAATTTATAACATCAAAGCTTCTGTCTGGCGCACTGGATGGGTTAAAGCGGCACGAAGTCAAGGATGAGGACATCGATGTCGCCTGGGTGCCGGGGGCGTTTGAAATTCCGCTCATTGCGTCTAAAATGGCGAAATGTGGTAAATACGATGCCGTAATCTGTGTGGGCTCTGTTATCAGGGGCAGTACCTCCCACTATGATTATGTCTGTAATGAGGTATCTAAGGGTATCGCCCACGTATCCTTAAGCAGTGAGATTCCCGTAATGTTTGGAGTGCTGACGACTGAAAATATTGAGCAGGCCATTGAACGCGCCGGTACAAAAGCAGGGAATAAAGGATTTGACTGTGCCATTGGCGCCATTGAGATGGTCAATTTGATTCATGAAATTGAAAGCTGAGGACGAATTGCTCATTTTTGATTATGACGGCACCCTGCATGACAGTATACAGATCTATGCGCCGGCATTTCGAAAAAGCTACAGAGCACTGGTAAGAATGGGATATGTGCCAGAAAAGCAGTTTACAGATATGGAGATCAGCCGGTGGCTGGGCTTCACTGCGCAGGAAATGTGGCAACTTTTTATGCCAGAGCTGCCACAAAAGCTCAGGGAGAAATGCAGCCGAATGATCGGCGATGAAATGGTTCGGCTTACACAGAAGAATAAAGCGCTTTTATATTCTGGAGCCCTTAATATGCTGGAGCGGCTGAGTGCAGAACACTCATTGATTCTGTTGAGTAACTGTAAGCAGCGATATATGGAAGTGCACCGCCACTGTTTTGAGCTGGATAAATATTTTGATGACTTCTATTGCGCCGAAGAATATCATTTTATTCCAAAATGGAAAATTCTTCAGCAGATATGGACACACTCTGACAGAAGTAAAGGCATTGTAATCGGGGACCGCTGGCAGGATATGGAGGCGGCACAGAAAAACGGGCTGCCAGCCGTTGGCTGTGCCTATGGGTATGGAAGCAGAGATGAACTTGCGGGCGCGGCAAAAATTGTGAATGACTGCGCGGCTCTTTACACAGCCATAAAGAAGATTACAAACCCATGTATCTAATCTGAAAATTAAGATATCCAAATTGATGTGCATTTTCAACCGTGAATCTGTTATAATAAAAACCTAGGAAAGAAGGAATGTTACTTATGAGAAATGCACAAGAGTACAAAGGTTATTATTTGGATATTTTTTACACCGACGGATTAGTCAACGGAATCATCCAGCAGACTGAAGAAGAGCTCCAGGGACTCACCATAGAAGAGGTCATAAGAGAGTTTAAAAAGAAAGTAAATATGATCAGCTGATACAGGGCTGAAAATTTACAAAAAGAGGTCCATTACATTAAAAAAACTATTACATCACGCTGCTTTTTATGTTAATATAAGATTGTAAAACAATTGAATAAGAGTTAGAGCTTTTTGGTATTTAATTGGAAACGACACATCTGTAAAACTGGCAGATGACAACGAACAACACAGCTGTCGTTTTTCAACTCTTTTTTCATTTTGTCAGAAAAGGAGAAATTTAAATGCCAAAAACAAAATTACAAAACGTTATTTTCACACTGTTAATGGCCCTGGTCATGGTTTATGCTTTAATCTGCTACAATATTGCACTGGACAAGGGCGGACTGAGCAATGCAGTGTTCTTGCTGGCTTTTCACGAGCTGACATTTATGTGGCCCGTTGCGGTTATCCTTGAGCTGTTTGTGGTTGAAAAGCTGGCGCAGAAACTGGCTTTTAGAATTATAGCACCTGAATCCAATGAGCCCATCTTTATCGTTTTCGCCATATCGGCAATAACCGTTTGTCTGATGTGCCCAATGATGAGCCTGGTTGCGACCGTCTTATTTAAAAATCCTGGAAGTGAGATCATTGCTGTGTGGTTCCAGACAACGGTCATGAATTTTCCAATGGCTCTGTTCTGGCAAATATTTTTTGCAGGACCCTGTGTGCGTTTTGTTTTCAGAATGCTGTTTAGGAAGCAGATGGCTGAAGAATTTGAATAAGCACTATCTGAGCATCGGCAGGCAGAAAAGCCAGACGATGCTCTTTTTTATGGGTCCATTTAGTAGGAGAGAGCCCGATCAGTGAAAACAATACCTCGCAGATGGTCGATCTCGTGGCAGAGACATTTTGCCATCTCTCCGCTGACATTCAAATAGATTACATCGCCGTTTTCATCCTGGGCGCGTACCTTGACAGCCCTGGGCCGCAGGGTCCTTATATGCCGTCCTGGGAAGCTTAGACAGGATTCAATGCATTCCCGTGATCCCTCTGTGTCCAGGATTTCTGGGTTGACAAGCTTCAGATGGTAGCCTGCGTAATCAATGACAATGAGCTGGAGAAGAATACCGGCCTGGTTAGCAGCTAAGGCGGCAGCGCCGGGTGTAAGCAGCAGGGTATTCATCATGTCATCCAGCAGGCTGCGGACCGAGTCGTCAACCTCTTGAACCTTCTGGCATTTCTGTTTTAAAACAGGATCATCATTATAGTGAAGCGGAAGCTTTGGCATGGCATTCTCCTTGACAAGTATTCTAAAAACATTGTATACTGAGAAATTTATGATGTCAATGTTTCCTTTTTGTGTCATAAAAAGGGAAAGCATGCTATAATAAAAAGAAAAATGAACGCTCGGGGAGGAAATAATTTTGCATTACCGAAAAGCGACTATTGAGGATCTTGATCTCTTATGTGAAATCCGAAAGAGACAGTTAATTCATGAAGGACTGGACCCAGTATTCAGTATTGATGATGAGTTGAAGGCTTTTTTCAGAAAAAGCTTCGAGGACAATACGATGATTGAGATGTTGGCAGTAGAAAACGGAAAAATTATAGCTACGGGTGCGGTTGTTTTTTATGCCTATCCGCCGAGCTATTCAAATAAAACTGGAATGTCTGCCTATATTACCAATATGTTTACAGAGCCTGTATACCGTGGAAAGGGTATTGCCACAAAAATATTGGATATACTGGTAAGGGAAGTGAAAAGCTGCAGAATCACTGTAATACGCCTTCGCGCATCAAAATTCGGAATGCCGGTTTATAAAAAATATGGCTTTGTCGAGGAATCTAACTGGCTGTGTATAAAGTGAATAAAATCATGTTTGGTTTTACGGAAAATATGATAGAATAAATCTACCGAGTAGCAAATGTGTAAATTCTGGCTTGGATTTACGCATTTTTTATTTTTGTTAAATAAGGGTATTTTTAATCGTTAAGGGTAAGAATCTATAAAACAAAAAGCTAAATTCAAATAGATCTTTTTTGTTTTTATAAGCACGGCTCAATCAATAAATCGGTCGTTTTGTGTTATAATGAAAATACTATTTGAAAGCCAGGAGGAAAACATGAAAAAGAAGTCCATTTTCTCTTTGACATTGGTATTATTATTTTTTATATCAGCCGTTCTTTCACCGGTTTATGCCGAATCAGAGGAAGAACTCCAGAAAAAAAAGACAGAAGCCAGCCAGAAGAAGGCAGAATATGAATATCAAATTGATATGAAGCAGAACACGGCTGAGGGAATCGAAAATGAGATCAATAAGGCTGAGGAAAAAATCAAGACCATCACAGACAAGGTCAACGCCTTTGATGGACAGATCAGCGAGATCAATACAAATCTTGAAGCAAAGAACCAGCAGCTCGCAGGCACTCAGGCAAAGCAGGCTGAACAGGAAAAAGACCTGGAGGAACGTCTGAGAGTCATGTATATGTTTGGCAATGAAGGCTACGCCAGCGTCCTTTTCTCTTCAACCAGCTTTACTGATTTTATCGCCAAAGCAGACATGATCCGCCTGATTGCCCAGGCTGACCGAAACGCGGTCAATGCTTTGGAGACAACCGCAAAACAAGTCAAAACACAGCAGGAGGAGATAAAAGCCGATAAAAAGCAGCTGGAGTCCTTGAAGCAGGAACAGGAGATTGCGCTAGCCAGCCAGAATGATATACGTGAACAAGAAAAACAGCTTCTGGCAGAAAATCAACATGTCATCAACGAATTGCAGGCTAAAGTTGAAGCCGAACAAGCAATTTATGATGCGGCGGATGACGAGTTGGCCAGACTGGCTGTTCAAGGTGAAAATGAAATTGGACAAGGTAACGTTCCGGGAAACACTGGTGAGAACGGCGAAGGTAATGAAGGCACAGGGGATAATAATGGTGGAGGTAATGAAAACCCTGTTCCTGATCCGGGACCGGCACCTTCTGTAGGCCTTATTTGGCCAATTTCTTCAGAATACCACCCCGTAGAATGGGATGATATGTTTGGTGATCGTATCCATCCCGTATATGGTACATGGACATGGCACAGTGGTTGTGATATGGCAGCCCCAGGTGGTACATCAGTTTGGTCACCGGGTGATGGAGTTGTAACCTTTGCGGGTTGGAACGGCGGCTATGGAAACTGTATTATGATTGCTGTTGATGGTGGAACTGTCCTTTTTGGTCATCTAAGTTCTATTGACGTTTCTAAAGGACAATCCGTGCGCCAGGGACAACACGTCGGCGCTGTTGGAACGACTGGAACATCCACCGGTAATCACCTTCATTTAAGTTTCCTGGTTAATGGAAACTACGTCGATCCCTTAAACTATATGCACTGGTAATAAAAGGACAATAAAAAACAAGATGCCAGATAAATCTGGTACCTTGTTTTTTACTTTATCAGAGAGTTATTTGTTTTTATACCATACCGAGGCGTTCAGGCAGAGGGCAAAAGAGACCCAGAGAATATATGGCAGCATAAGCCTTGCGGCCGTTTTACTTACCTTGGCGTATTCTTTAGCAGTATAGAGAATTGTCAAGAGGAGAATAGACATTTCGATCAGAGCTGTACCCCTTAAATGAAATTTAAAAAACAGAAAAGACCAGATAAAGTTAAGACTGAGCTGGAGTCCGTCTGCTTTGTGAATAGCCATTTCCTGTTCATCGTCTGCGGCTTCCAGAGCCTTGTACTTTGCAAGCCCCATCAATGCGTAAAGGGTTGTCCAGGCCACTGGAAATGCCCATTTAGGCGGTGCAAAGCTGGGCTTATCCAATTCAGAATATTCTTTTACATCTTTAGATATAGCCTTGCCGACAACAGAGCCAAGAGCCAAAGGGACGGCTAAACAGGCAGCCAAACGTTTTGGGTTTGTTTTTTTAAATAATTCAGACATTATAATCAATCCTTTCGATAATGTATATAAGTAATTTACCCGGAGTCGCTCCTTTAAAACCAAACACACTAATAATCTGAAATTTTAATAAAGCATGGATTATTCCAAGTGAAAAAGGTGTATATATATGGCAAAGAAAGAAAATAGAAGCAGACAAATTGCTTCTATTTTTATGCTTAAATTGGACTTGTTTCTGGGAATATGGGATAATAAATAAAAAACATCACGAGGCAGAAATGAAAATAAATAAAATCGCATTAATCGGCGCCGGTGCACTGGGCGTGCTGTATGGAAGCCGCCTGACCGAAGCTTTTGGTAATGAACGTGTTTATTTCATCGCGGATCAAGAACGTACTGCGCGTTACAAGAAAACCCCTTTTACCTGTAATGGAAAGATCTGTGACTTTCGCTATGTTGAGGATACAATGAAAACCGAAACTGTGGACCTTATTATTGTCGCGGTAAAATATACCGGAATCGACCAGGCAGTGAAAAGTATCCGTAATTTTGTGGGCAGAGAGACCATGATTATTTCATTGCTCAATGGCATTGCCAGTGAAGAGGTGATTGCGGAGGCCTTTGGGCAGGAGCATTTGCTTTATTGCGTGGCTCAGGGGATGGACGCAGTGAAAGAGGGCTCTGATGTCCACTACGATAACGGTGGCATTTTATTGCTGGGGAGCCAGGATAACACCAGAACA
This sequence comes from Eubacterium sp. AM05-23, assembly GCF_003477535.1. Classification (NCBI taxonomy): domain Bacteria; kingdom Bacillati; phylum Bacillota; class Clostridia; order Eubacteriales; family Eubacteriaceae; genus Eubacterium; species Eubacterium sp. AM05-23. The sequence goes on along the minus strand of NZ_QUDF01000005.1, from coordinate 238,709 downwards.
GTGCCACTGCAGGCTGTTGCAAAGATACTGGAGACGGCCGATATTCCTTATAAAATTCCTTGCGATATTCACTATTGTCTGTGGAACAAGCTCATGCTGAACACTGGTGTCAACCAGACCGCAGCGGTTTTTGAGACAAATTACGGAGGGCTTCAGAAAGAGGGCGAGGCCAGAGATCTGATGCTGAAGGCTATGGAAGAAGCTCGGATAGCGGCGGCTTACGAGGGAGTTTGTCTGACAGAAGCGGACATTGCGGAGTGGCTGCGGGTTTTGGATAGTCTGAACCCTGAGGGAATGCCCTCTATGCGGCAGGATACCAAGGCGCATCGTAAAACCGAGGTGGACCTTTTTTCAGGAACCATCTGCAAGCTTGGGAAAAAACACAGCTTTGAAACGCCAGTCAATGATTATCTCTATGAACAGATTCATAAAATAGAGGAGGCATATGATTAAAAAGACTCCCATCGGGGTAAATTAAAAATAGCCGCTTAAAGAGCGGTGGGATCGAAGAGATCTCTGTGATACCCTTCAGTGTGACTGAGGGGTATTTTTTGCGTAAAAAAGGCCAGCCTGTGCTGGCCTTTTTAATCAGTCAAAGTTATCCATTGACGACTTCGCCGCCGTTTACATGAATTACCTGTCCTGTTACATAGCTTGAGTCATTACTGGCAAGATAGACATAAGCCGGTGCCAGTTCGTAGGGCTGACCGGGCCGGTCAAGCGGGACATCTTTGCCAAACCGTTTAACATGCTCCTTGCTGAAAGTGGCCGGGATAAGTGGTGTCCAGATCGGCCCGGGAGCAACGCCGTTTACACGAATCGCTTTACCAAGAATCTCCTGATTGCTCGACAACGCCCGGGTAAAGGAGACGATGGCGCCCTTTGTGGCAGAGTAGTCCAGAAGAGTAGAGCTCCCGCGGTATGCTGTTACAGAGGTTGTGTTTACAATGGCAGCCCCTTTGTTGAGATGAGGCAGGACAGCTTTGACCATGTAAAACATACTGAAAATATTTGTTCGGAATGTTCGGTCAAGCTGGGCTGGTGAAATCTCAGTAATACTCTCTGCTACGTGCTGTTCGCCAGCATTGTTTATTAATACATCAATATGGCCATATTGCTCAATAATCTTGCTCACGCCTTTCTTTACAAAAGCGTCATCACCGACATCTCCCTTTATGGAGAGGGCTTCTGCGCCCAGCTCTTTCACGCGCCTGACAATGGCGGCAGCGTCATCATCGGAATCCAGATATAGAATGGCGAGCTTTGCGCCTTCTTTGGCAAAGGCGATTGCTACGGCGCCACCGATTCCGCTGTCTCCGCCAGTAATGACAGCAACTTTGTCTTTAAGCTTTCCGCTGCCCTGATATTCCGGATTTTCCATTACAGGTTCAGGTGAAACATTTTTAGTGGAATCATCGATGTAATAGCCTTTTTGCGGTTCCTGAGTTTGTATGTTTACCTGATTTTCTTTTTCACTTTTCATAATATTACGCCTTTCTTTTTAAAATTTATATTAATTGGATACCCATTCACTTTTTAAAGCGACAATAGAGCTTTTCCTTTTAGGGTTATTAAAGCTTTTCTCGATTCTGAACAAAAGCTTGAACATTTGAGAGAAGTGATAAGGAGACATAAAAATCGGGTAAACAATAGTTAACAATTATTAATGGAGGAACTCATTATGAAAGATGATAAAAGAATTGAACCAACTAACGACGGCGAAGGCGTTATTGAACAGCGTGCCGGTGAAAAGGAACGCCCAACCAATGACGGTAAGGGTATGGAAGGCAATGACAAAGATAAAAAATTCTTTGGGGCAAGAGCTTTGGAAGAAGACGAAAAAGAATAAACCTTACGGTATATAAGCTGCGCGGCCGCGCAGCTTTTTTTCATGCAGAAAAAAAGAAGCCTATTAAGACTTCTTTTGCTGATGATCATAAATCCAAAAGCTGCCAATAGGCGTATTATTATTATCAATTTGGCATCCAAGGGCTTGGGCTGCCTGCTGTACATCCTTTTGTGAAAAGATTTCAAAAATATTTATCTCCATCTGTCCATTTTCGTTAAACGCGTTCTTTGCCATCTGGTCAGAGAGGTATTCCTTTAAAAATACAGTTTTGTCCATGTCCGTACACTCCTTTTTTATAGTATGAATAAATCATACCCAAAACAAAGCAGAACAAAGCAAATAAGTCTGACACTATTGGCTTTTCTCTTTTTCTTTATGATACTTATAAACTTTCCAGCCGATGGGAATGGCAATAATGGCAAGGATGACTAAAATAAAGATAAGCCATGTGAATGCTCGCTGCAAGTAAAAAACAGAGGACTGGACAGCAAAGCTGAAACGAATGCCAACAACCATTCCAATGACAAAAATAATGGCGATTCCCACAACGTATAAGATGATTTTTGTTTTTAAATTGCTCTTTTTTTCAGGTTCTTTATCCTGTTGGACTTTTTCAATTTCTTGATCCTTCATAGGGGCCTCCTTTTAACTAACGTATGGTTTTAGTATAACCAATTTAGTTTAAAAGTAACAGAGGTTTCTGTTTAAAAGCATTAAAATTTTAATAAATCTGTTGGTTAAATTTAAGAATTTTTAAGTTGTCTGGCATGAGAGACAGGATTATACTGAAATTAAGCTTAATGAATAAGGAAGGGAAAATGAATGCGTAAAAGAATATTGATAATCGACGATGATGTGGAGCTTTGTTCTCTGCTTTTAAGATGTCTTGAACGAGATGGATACGAGGTATGTGCTGTGCACACTGGTGCCACGGGATTAAACCGTCTGGAAGAAAAAGAGGCCACACTGGTTATACTGGATGTGATGCTGCCCGAGATGAGCGGATTTGACGTTCTTAACGAGATTCGAAAAACAAAAAGTACACCAGTGCTGATGCTGACAGCCAGAGACAGTGAAAATGATAAAATACTAGGCCTGAAAAGCGGCGCAGACGACTACCTCACAAAGCCCTTTTCGATTAATGAATTCATGGCCCGTGTGGAATCCCTAATTCGGCGCTATACCATCTTAAATCATGATAACCCATGCAAAGAGAGTAGACTTGCTTTTAAAGGAGGTCTGTTAATCAATCCGGTGGAAAGAAGTGTCAGCATACAGGAAAAAAAGATTGCGTTAACAAACAAAGAATTTGATCTTCTCTGCTTTCTGGCAGAAAATCCTGGACAGGTTTTTACCAAGAAACAGCTCTATACACAGATATGGCAAGAGGAGTATGCCTTTGATGATGGGAATATGATGGCCTATATCAGTAAGCTGCGCAGAAAGATTGAGAAAAAAGATCAGGAAGCAAGCTATATTCAAACGATCTGGGGTGTGGGCTATCGTTTTAATAAAGAGGCTGTTTTATGAACGCCACAGTTTTGACAGTTCTGTGTTTGATACTCCTTGCAGCTGTTTTGATTCTGAGCATCCGGCTTTTTAAGGTTAAAAAGCAGATGATAAAGGCCGGTATTATTCTTGATGAAATTGAGAAAGGCAATTTAAATCGCCGGATTTTAGCGAGAAAGGGTGATATGACCGCAGAACTTTGCTATAAAATCAATAAAATTGTCATGAACAGTGAGCGTGAAATTGCTTCGTTGAAGAAAATTGAAAGGACAAACCGACAGCTGATGACCAATTTGTCCCACGATGTCCGGACTCCGCTCACTTCTCTTATCGGCTATCTGGACGTATTAAACAGCGAAAAGACAGAAACTGAGGAGGGGAAAAGGTATCTGGGCATTGTCTGGTCAAAGGCTTATGATCTTAAAGATTATGTGGACGTTCTTTTTGACTGGTTCAAGCTGGAGTCAAGGGAATACCCTTTTTCTTTTGAGGAGCAGGACATATGTGAGCTCACCAGGAATGGACTTATCGACTGGATTCCGTTATTTGAGGAAAACAATCTTGACTACACGGTCCATATCCCAGATGAAGAATACCAGGTCAGGCTTGATACGCGTTCATGGAACCGTATCCTGAATAACCTTGTCCAAAATGCCGTAAAGCACAGCGGGTGTTCTTCGCTTGAAATCGGTATCGAGAGGTGTGAAAGCAGCGTAATGCTCTGGGTAAAAGATAATGGGAGCGGCATTGCCCCCGATCAGCTTCCCCATATTTTTGAGCGGCTGTACAAATGCGATTCATCGAGAAGTTGCGCGGGCAGCGGCCTTGGGCTGGCCATTACAAAGGAACTGGTTCAGGCAAATGGAGGAACCATTCAGGCAGACAGTGTTTTATATCAGGGCACTGTTTTTACAGTTGTTCTGCCTTTATGCTAAAAACTAGAAAAATGCAAGGTTTTGGTAATGAATGTACAAGCTATTTTTCCTATACTGAAAAGCAGCAAAAGAAAAGGAGCGAAACAAATGCATAAACTGATCATTCAGACAAAGGATTTAACCAAAACCTATGGTGAGCAAACCGTTGTAGACCACGTCGATCTTCATGTAAGGAATGGAAAAATTTATGGTCTTTTAGGCCGAAATGGCGCGGGAAAAACAACAATTATGAAAATGATGATGGGTCTTACCCATATAACGGAGGGAGAAATTGAAATCTTCGGCCAGGGGGTCGGGGCGCGTCAGAAAGACATTTATCCCCGTATTGGTGCGATTATTGAAGCCCCTGGCTTTTATCCTAATCTCACAGGGACAGAAAACCTGAATGTATTTGCCAAGCTTAGGGGGATAGTAAGCCCGAGCGCGGTTAAGGAGGCGCTGGAGCTTGTAGGACTTCCCTATAATGATAAAAAGCTTTTTTCAAAATATTCACTGGGCATGAAGCAGCGCCTCGGAATTGCAAATGCCATCATACATGATCCAGAGCTTTTGATTCTCGATGAGCCAACCAATGGACTGGACCCTATCGGCATTGCCGAAGTCCGGAAATTCATTCGGTTTTTAAGCGAGGAACGAGGAAAAACCATTTTAATATCAAGCCATATTTTACCCGAAATTGCTCTTCTGGCCGACGATATTGGCATACTCCACAACGGTGTTCTTCTGGAGGAAAACAGTCTGGCAGCTCTGCAGAAAAAGAATGAATGCTATATTGCCTTTAAAGTCTCCTCGACGGCTAAGGCCGCCAGAGTGCTTGAACAGTTTTTGGGAATCACACATTATGTTATCGAGGATGACCACAGCCTGAGGGTGCTGGACACAAGTCAGGATATCGCAGAAATTAATAAAGCGTTTATGATGAATGAAATAGCTGTGAGCCGATCCGATTTGTGTGAGGAGACCCTCGAGGATTATTTTAAAAAGATCACCGGAGGTGAGGGAATTGCTTAACTTGATCCAGGCCGAATTTATGAAAATCAAACGGCAGAAATTCATCATTTTGACACTGCTGGCATCTTTGCTGGTGCCGCTACCATGGTGTGTGGTGTGTATCCGTGATAACCTGGGCTTTCAAAACCTCTTTCAGGGCATGCTGGTTTACGGAGGTCTGTTATTTTTGCCCTGTGTGCTGTGTATCGCGGCAGCTACCCTGTTTTACAGAGAAGAAGATTATGATACTCTCAAGAATATCATTATGGTGCCTGTGAGTAAAACAGCTCTTGTTCTGTCCAAGATGACAGTATTGCTGATCTTATCTGTTGCCTACTGTGTTTTGGGGCTGCTGGTCTGCATCTTTCTGAGTTTTTTTCTGCTGAATGGCGGACTGGCAGAATTCAGAATAACCGCAGTTCAGGATACACTGATGCTGGCTGTATTTGTATTTTTAGCCATCACCCCTATGATTACGCTCATATTGCTGTTTAAAAAGGGATATATCTTTGCGGTGATTATATCTTTTATTTACGCTATCAGCAGTTTCTCGGTTCTTTTAGTCGGCGTAAAGGTCATGTTTCCCATGATGGCGGTTTTTCAGCTTGTTATCATGCAGCACAACCTGAATATTGAAAAGCTTCCCCAGGAGAGCATTGACTTTTATCATTATCTCATGTATCCAGCTGGGGTATCGCTCGCCTGCCTGATTGCAGTGGCTCTGGTTTCGATCGGACTGGCTATCTTCATTTATAAACAGCAGGAAAATTAGGAGGAAATATATGAGTGCTTTAATACAGGTAGAATTTTTCAAACTTAAACGCTATAATATTTTGATTTTAGGGGTATTTACCACTCTCGGGACTGTGATGATTGCAGTGTATCAAGCATGGAGCATGCGTTTTTATGGCCTAGACTTTCCAGGAATAGCTGATTTTGTGCTCTGGGATGGGCTCACTCTGCTCCAGCCTTTTACCATTACACTTATCGGTGGTTTTATTTTAAAGCGAGAGCTCACAGACCGTACCATGCCCGCAGTATTAATAGTGCCAGTTTCAGAATCAAAACTGTTGGCAGCCAAACTTATCATTATCGCCGTTGTCACTGAGTTTTTGGTAATTTTAGAGTATATCATGACCATTGGTGCGGCCTTTATGCTGGGTGTAGGTGAGAGTATTACGGTTCTTCTGTTGCTCAGCTACTTTTATAAGTTTACGGTCATTGGGTTCACGACCTTTATTGCCATGCTGCCGCTTTTTATTGTTACGGCCTATTTCAGAAAAGGGTATCTGGCCAGCACCGTCATTGCTTTTTTTATGGGATTTTTGGGAATTATGGCAGCGAACAGCCCCACCCTCGTGAATCTGTGGCCGTTAACAGCGGGCCTCAGCCTCATTGATTATCAGAGCTCCGGGGCGAAATACAATTATTATAACCCTGTCATTTCCCTGATGGTTCTGGTTCTTGTTTTATTGTTCACGGTAGTCATGATACACAGGACAGGAAAGCGGAAGAAGGATTTTTAAATAAAAAAAGTGCCGGCATTTAAGTGTTGCCGACACTTTTCACATTTAAGGTTAACGGATAGCTTCGTGCTTGATAAAGGTACCTTCCTCTAGCTCCTCAAAAGCATGCATGAGCTCCTCACGAGTGTTCATAACAATGGGACCGCCCCAGGCCACAGGCTCATCAAGCCGTTTTCCAGAGAAAAAGACAAATCGGGAATCCTGTCCATCCGGGGCTTTAACGGTGATGGAATCACCGGAGCCAAACAACACCGCTGTTTTTTCATCAATGTTTTTTCCTTCGATCACGGCGTCCCCTTGAATCAGGAAAATAAAGACATTATCTTCCGTTTTGGTGGGGAGGGTAAAAGTTTTTCCAGCATTTACTGTAACATCGTAAAGAGTCGCCTGAATGTGACGAGGTTCTACACCTTTGACGCCTTCATATTCACCGGAGATTACACGGACCAGTGCCGTATCACTTGCTTTTTTCTTGATCATGTCACCTGTGATGTCAAAATAAGCGGGAGCAGCCATTTTTTCATCTTTTGGAAGGTTGATCCAGAGCTGAAGCCCCAGCATATGATCCGAAGGCTGCGGCATTTCCTGATGGAGAATACCACTTCCTGCAGTCATCCACTGGCTTTGGCCAGATTTGATGGAGCCCCTGTTGCCAAGACTGTCCTGATGCTCAATATCTCCTTCGATAAGATAGGTGACTGTTTCAATTCCTCTGTGGGGATGGAAGGGAAAGCCCTTTATATAATCGTCTGGATTTTTAGAATCAAAGGAATCCAGCATTAAAAACGGATCAAAATCCTGGACGTCATTATTGCCCAATACTCTTACCAGATGGACACCCGCCCCATCAATGGCATATTGCCCTTTTACTGTTTTGGTTATTTTACGTTCTGACATAAAAACACCTGCTTTCATGGTTTGAAATCACTTATATTCCATAATGAATACATCATGTAGGAATAAATCTACCCATAAAACACAGGCATAATGAATGTTTAAGTATTTTTTAAGGTTTAAAAAGTGAGGCATGCAACGAGGAGATCAAGGATATTGTCGGGTCCCTCTGTAAACGGGTGTGTGTTAAGGTTACCTTGCCCAATGGGTAAATTTGTGATATAATTTATAATCATTATGAAGTGTGGAGGAAGGGTAATGGATAAAAAAGATTATGAACGTGTTGACAAGCCCATGAAGAAGGCCTGTATTGATCCTGATCGTTATTATGGCGAAATGATGGCTATTATAAGAGCTGGTGAAGTCATTCCGTATCCCGCATATGCTGCCTTTACAACAACACCGGTGATCGAGCGGATTCAGAGGGCATCTGAAGATGATAAAATCTGTATTGCTCAATATCTGTTTAAAAACTCGCATAACGAGCTGGAGGTCAATAATATTACAGCGCTGCCTATGGCAATGATTAAAGAAATAAAAAAAGCGTTGAACTAACTGAATAAAAAAGAGACACACTCAATTGTGCATCTCCTGCGGGGCCGTTTTAAACGGCCTTTTTTAGTTAATACGGACGGCGCCTTCCACAACGCCTAAAATTTTCACTGTTTCTTTGGGATAGGTCTCTTCTTTATAAAACTCAATATTAAGGGGCTTCAGGATGATTGTATTCTCCACGATATAGACCCGGCGCAGCCGCACGTTTCCGTTTTCAAGAAGAACCAGGGCGTCCTGGCCATCACTGCAGTTTTCCTGAAGGCAGATATTTAGAATATCATCTTTATAGTAACGGTCGAACATGCTGTGGTCGCGCAGAGTGACCATGATATATTCGTGGCCGTTCCTGATTTTTCTGGGAAGGCTTTCCGTGGTGTATTCCTGGGGTTCTGGAGCCTCAATACTGCCATCAATATTGACGATGGATGAAGTGATACTGGAGGGGATAAAGAGCTCTACATTGTCATTCCAGTTCATGCTTTCACAACCTTTCTTTATAAAAATACAACCTGCAAAAATGTGTTTTCCACAGCAGCGTCCATTAACACCTGCCGCAGCTTTTCAGCGTAAGGGCCCAGATGAGCTTCGGCGGCATTAAAATGAATTATTTCGAGTCTGGTACTGGTAGCGATGCCTGTGAGAGCATCCCAGAGAGCATCGAGGTTTTTGCCGTAATAATCATGGATTTCAAGCTTTTTTTCAATATATGTATGGGCAGTCTGGATGGTATCCATAAACTGACCGTCAAGGGTAATACTTCTCACGCTCAATCGCTCCTTTAAAATATAATTTCTTCAAAGCTGTTATAATGATCGTTTGTATAATAAATCAGACCGTCGCTTGAGTAGATAATTCGTTCCGCGCCACGGTAGCCGCCTTTATAGTTGATATCACATTCCTTCCATGTACGTCCCTTAGCCTCAGGCAGCTTTTTGTCATAGTTTCCAAAACGGTCGCCGCCGATGCTTTTGCCTTTGGCCACCTTATCCAGGTTTCCTTTCTGACTGTCCCAGCCCAGCTTTTGAGCTTCTTTTTTAGTAATAAAGTTGGAGGGCAGCTTCTGGTAAGTGTGTATATAAAGCGCAACATCCTCCTTGGAGGTGTAGGCACCGTTTTCTGTAATTTGCGAGACACTGCCACCAGTGATATCCGTACCCGTTGGTAATGTGCTGCCGCAGCCTGTTATCAGAAGTGCAACCATCAACAGCGGCAGGAGTACTTTAAATAAACGCTTTAGCATTAATGACTTCCTTTCCTTAGGTTTGAATCAATTATATCATAGACCATGCAAAATTTGAATGTTGTATATTCTATTGGATTTAAGGGGTTTTTAATAATCCCTCGTTATACTGTAATAAATGTTATAATTTTGTAAATACATAAGGGGAAAATGATGACTGAAGAAAGCTTTTTTGAAACAGCCGATGAGACGTCCTTTGATGAGGCCTTTGAGATATTAGACGCTTCGTTTCCAGATACTGAAAAACGCTCCTATGAAGGACAGAAAGCACTTTTAGAACAGCCCGATTATAAACTGTTGATCAAACGGACCGATATGGGCAGAACCATTGCACTTTTAGGCGTCTGGGTTTTTGATGATTTTGATTTTATCGAACACGCCGCGGTGTCTGAAAAGGCAAGAGGTGGTGGTATTGGAAGCCGGATATTCAAAGAATATTTTAAAGAAAATGACCGGATGATCTTTTTAGAGGTAGAGCACCCCAATGAGGAGGATGCCAAGCGCCGGATCAAGTTTTATAAAAATTTGGGTTTTCATCTTAACCAGTACGAGTATTATCAACCGCCTTTGAAACCAGGCATGCCTGAGTTGCCGCTCTATGTTATGACCTACCCTGACCCCATTGATGAGGAACGTTTTGAGTACTGTAAGGGTGTTTTAATGGATACCGTTTATCATAAATCATTAAAACCATGAAATACAAAAGCCTGCCGTTGTAGAAGCATACAACGGCAGGCTTTTTATTCATTATTCGGCCAAAACACTCTTGTAGGACGGGTTGTTTGCAAATTCGGATACAGCAAAGGAACAGAGCGGGGTGATTTTTTTATGCTTGTCTCTGGCATATTGAACAGCCTTTTGGACTAAAGCACCGCCGAGCCCTTTTCTGCGTGCGGCGACAGATACGCCTACATGTGTAATGATCCACTCATCACCATTTTGAGTAAAATTCAATTCACCCAATTCGGTGCCGTGTTCATCAGTTGCCAGAATGCGGTTTTCTTCCAGTTGATATGTCATTGTAAAGACCTCCTTGGGATGGTTTATTAATGCTATAAGGCATTACGCTTATTATTATACCGAAAATTCTTAAACTTAACCATAAAATGTGATATAATCATTTTAGGAAGAGGTAATCGGCTTCATATGGAAACATATGTATTATGTTTTTTAAAGAAGGGAAAAAACAATGAATACGGAGTATGGGAAGACAATGGACAAAAAGAGGCTGTGGATGCTACTGGGGCTTATCGGGGCAGTGCTTGTACTGTGTATTGTGGCAATTATTATTTTTAATATGAACAATACCCCTGAGAAAGCTTTAAACACTTATATCGATGCAGTCAATCAGCGTGATTATGAAAAAATGTACAGTCTGATCAGTGATGAAAGCCAAGACAGCTATTCTAAAGAAAAATTTATTGAGCGGAACAAAAACATATATGAAGGTATCGAAGCACAGAACCTGACCATTACAAAGATACAGAACGCAGAGAAAATTGATTCCAAATATACAAGGGTAACTTACGATTCTTCGATGGATACAGTAGCGGGAACACTTAAAGAATTGAACTTTGTGAATTTAAAAAAAGACGGTATGTTTAAACCCTATCAGATCGTTTGGGATTCTTCAGTCATTCTGCCGGCGCTGCAGGATGGGGATAAGGTCAATGTAAGCACCGATGCCGCAGACCGGGGAAATATTGAGGATCGTAATGGAAATCTTCTGGCCACAACCGGCGTGGCTTCCTCTGTAGGTCTGGTTCCTGAAAAAATAAATCCGGAAACCAGAGAGGCAGATATAGCAAAGGTTGCAGAGTTTCTCGAAATAACAACTGAAAATATTCAGACTGCCCTATCTGCGGGATGGGTAACCGATGAAACCTTTGTCCCTATAAAAACAGTGGCTGCCGGCAATGCAGAGCTTGAGGCTGCACTGCTGCAGATACCGGGCGTTATGATCAATGATAAAATGGTCCGGGTCTATCCCTATGGTGAAAAGACATCGCAGCTCACAGGTTATATACAGGGGATCAGCGCCGAAGAGCTTGAGGAAAAAAAGGATCAGGGATATACTGAGTCCAGCGTTATCGGAAAGAGTGGTCTTGAAAGACTTTATGACAAGCGGTTAAGGGGTCAGGAAGGGGCAACCATCTCCATTAGTTATACAGAAAATAATGGTGAGGTGAAGAGCATCGCCATCCTGGAGAAAGCAGCGGTCAGCGGAGAAAATATCAAAACGACTATCGATGCGAATTTACAGAGCGCGCTTTATAACCAGTTTGCAGGGGATAAAAGTGCATCGGCGGCCATTAATCCCAAAACCGGTGAAGTACTGGCTCTTGTCAGTACGCCGAGCTACGATGCTAATACTTTTATACTGGGGCTAAGCGATGAACAGTGGCAGAGTATGAATGCCGACCCGGCAAATCCACTGCTTAACCGTTTTGAGGCTACCTATGCGCCTGGTTCCTCATTTAAGCCGGTGACTGGTTCCACTGGTCTGCAAACCGGTGCCTTTACGGCGGATGAGGACTTTGGAGAAAGTGGTCTTGTCTGGCAGAAGGACAGCAGCTGGGGAGATTTTAATATCACTACACTGGAGGAATACAGAGGGCCGGCAAATCTGGAGAACGCCCTTATCTATTCGGATAATATTTATTTTGCCAAGGCAGCCTTGAAAATCGGAGGGGATCGATTTGCTGAAGCGCTAAAGAAAATGGGGTTTGGCGAGACGCTTCCCTTTGGGCTTGATATGACAGCATCTCAGATTTCTGACAGCGGCGCCTTCGACAGTGAAGCGCAGCTGGCGGCCAGCGGTTTTGGGCAGGGACAGGTTCTGGTGAACCCGCTGCATATGGCTTCGATTTATTCGGCCTTTGTTAATGATGGCAGTATGGTCAAGCCCTATATCGAATACAAGGACAACGCACAGGCTGAATATTGGAAGACGCAGATTTTGACAAAAGAGGTGAGCAATACCATTCGTAACGACCTGATACAGGTAGTGGAAAGTCCAGCGGGTACAGGCCATGAGGCTCAGATTGACGGCTTGAGCATTGCCGGCAAAACAGGGACCGCAGAGATCAAGACATCCCAGGAAGATACTTCTGGGACAGAGCTTGGCTGGTTTAATGCCTTTACCGCTGACTCTTCAAGTGCACAGCAGCTTATGGTCATCAGTATGGTCGAGGATGTCAAGGATCGTGGTGGAAGCCATTATGTTGTCCCCAAGGTCAAGACAGTCTTTGAGACGCTGACACATTAAATTCCAGATTTTTGGGAACATGGTTTGACTTTTATATAACAGGATGGTTATACTAAAAGCACAATAGAGTGAAAGGACATTTTAAAGATGAGTAAAGCACAATGGCGTGGCGCTACCCTGCTGGCACCAGTGCCAGCTGTAATGGTATCCTGCGGCAGCATGGAGGAATCCAACATTTTAACCATAGCCTGGACGGGTATTATCAATTCGAATCCACCTAAGACCTATATTTCTATAAGGCCAGAGCGCTATTCTTATAATATTATAAAAAAAACCGGAGAATTTGTTATCAATCTGACGACTTCACCCCTGGTGAAAGCCACGGATTTCTGCGGCGTGCGCTCAGGCCGGGATTTCGATAAGTTTGAAAAAATGGCACTGACAAAGGAGCCTGCTGTACAACTGGGCTGCCCTATGATTGAGGAAAGCCCTGTGAGCCTTGAGTGTCGTGTGACAGAAATAATCCCTCTCGGTTCTCATGACATGTTTTTAGCGGATATCCTGGCAGTTAATGTTGATGAACAGTATCTGGATGAAAGAGGAAAGCTGCATCTGGATAAAGCACAGCTCATAAGTTATGCTCACGGCGAATACTTTGAGCTTGGGAAAAAGCTAGGCAGCTTTGGTTACACGGTTCGAAAGAAAAAGAAAAGAGCCAGAAAAAAGAATGTCAAAAAGTAATATGGAGCTCCTATTGTCAACTATACCTTAAAACAAGGTTGACAATAGGAGCTTTTTCTTTTATACTTTTTTTAATTAAAGCTTAGGAGAAAAAGATGGAAACAACGATGACAAAAACGCGTTCCATGGTTCAATGTGCGTTATTCGCCGCGCTAGTGGCGATTGGCGCTTTTATACAGATTCCCGTACCTTATATGGATTATTTTACGCTGCAATTCCTGTTTGTGCTACTGGCAGGTATGCTTTTGGGCTCAGTCCGCGGCGCATTGTCGGTGGGGGTTTACGTATTAGTGGGCCTTACTGGATTCCCGGTGTTTGCAGCAGGCGGCGGTATCCAATATATCTTCAGGCCAAGCTTTGGCTATCTGCTTGGGTTTATCCTGGCAGCGTGGGTGACAGGTTTTACTCTTCAGAGTGGGAAGACCTATGGCCGCTACCTTTTAGCTGCATTCGGGGGCCTTTTGATTACTTACACCATTGGTGTGGTCTATAAGTATATGATACTTAATTTCTATATGACAGAGCCGACTCCGTGGAGCATTGTTCTTTTATCCTGCTTTCCCCTCGATCTTCCCGGGGATATCCTGCTCTGCTTTGTTAGCGCTGGACTGGCACACAAGGTAAAGCCATTATTGAGGAGGATATTATGAACATTAAAGCCTTAACAGAAAAAATAAAATCGGGTTATGAGATCAGCAGGAAGGAAGCGCTGGAACTGGCGTATACTTCCAATGCTGAGGCACTGGCTGTATACGCGGATAAGATTAGAGAACATTTCTGCGGCATGGATTTTAATCTGTGCACTATCATCAACGGAAAAAGTGGACGATGCAGTGAAAACTGCGCTTACTGCGCTCAGTCTGTCTGGTTTAACACCTGTGTGGAGGAGTATCCGCTTCTTTCGGAGGAAATCGTGGTAGAAAGCGCCAGATCTAATTATCGTCAGGGGGTACATCGTTTTTCGATCGTAACTTCTGGAAAACAGCTTGAAGACGAGGAGCTGGATGCAGTCTGCCATATATACAGAAAACTTGCAAAGACAACTCCGATAGGTCTCTGTGCCTCGCATGGACTTCTGAGTTATGAAGCGCTGTTAAAGCTTAGAAAATCCGGTGTAACGCGTTATCATAATAATCTTGAAACCTCGGAAGATTTTTTTGCAAAGATTTGTACAACTCATACCTATTCGGATAAAAAGGCTGTTATCAGAGACGCCCAGAGAGCAGGGCTTGAGGTATGCAGTGGGGGAATTATTGGGCTCGGTGAATCCATGGAGGATCGTATTGATATGGCTTTTACCCTGAAACAGCTGGGTGTGAGATCGGTGCCGCTCAACGTGCTAAATCCGATTCCTGGGACGCCTCTTGAAGGAAACGGCCGCCTTGCATATGATGAAATAATCCATACAGCTGCTATCTTCCGTTTTGTTTTACCCAATGTACAACTTCGCTTGGCCGGGGGGCGTGCACTGTTTCCAGATAAAGGAAAGCGTCTGATGAAAGGGGGCGTAAACGCAGCGATTTCAGGAGATATGCTTACCACAGCAGGAATTGCGACTAATGAGGATATCGCTATGATTAAAGCCATTGGATTTGAGGTAAAAGCTAATGCATAAGGGAATATTTATTACTGCCACTGGTACAGATGTGGGGAAAACCTATATCACCGCCAGAATTATTAAAGGACTTATCGGGCAAGGCATAAACGCTGGATATTATAAAGCTGCGCTCAGTGGCACAGAGGTTGAAGATGGAAAGAGAATCGCGGGTGACGCTGCCTATGTATTCCGCTTTGCAGGACTTAAAGGTGAGCCTAACCAGGCTGTGACTACAATACTTGATTATCCGGCGTCACCACACCTTGCGGCGAAGATGGAGAATAAGAATATTACACTGGCACCCATACTGCGGGATTTTGACAAAGCGGTCTCGATTTATGACTATGTGGTGATGGAGGGGAGCGGCGGCATTATCTGTCCCTTAAGCTTAGAAGAAACGGTGCTTATGCTCACGGATGTAATAAAAGCTCTGGCGCTAGATATCGTGATTGTTGCAAATGCAGGTCTTGGGGCCATTAACAGCACGCTTCTAACTCTGGAATATGCCAAAAATCTGGGAATAAACGCACGCTGTATTGTGCTGAACAGGTTTGACAACGATTCTGCCATACATTGTGATAATAAAAGGGTCCTTGAAGCGATGACAGGCCTGGAGGTATTGGTCTGCGAAACTCAGGGAGATTTGGATGTTTTGGCGATTAAAAAAATTTTACTTGCAAATCTACTTGACACGGTTTGATACCTCCGATATAATTGATAGTGTTAAAAGGGAGTAGTTGAAACGGTAAAGTCAACATACTGGTGCGGGGCACCTGGTTTTACCGCCTTTATTTATTCAAAGGTAATGAGACTTTTAGCGTATTTTTAGAATACGCTGGAGGTCTCTTTTTTGATGTTGGGCCTATTTTTTATTAAAATTGGCCTCGAATAAGAGCGGCGCCGAGACAAATACAAATTTCTGAGAAATTTGTGATTCCTGTACAATCTTTTAACAGGGTAAAAATTTAAAAAGGAGTATCGTTGATGAAAGCATTTCTAGAAACGACAAGTCAGACGCTTGAACGGCTAGATGTCGATCCGGAATTGGGGTTAAGGAAAAACCAGATCGAAACCAGCCGTTTAAAGTATGGGGTTAATGCGTTCACCAAAGGAAAGCCAAAATCTGTTTTTAAAAAGATATGGGATGCGGCAACAGAACCGATGATTGTTATGCTGCTAGTGGCAGCTGCAATTACCCTGGGTGTTAATTTTGTTCGCTATTTTACCGGAGGACAGACCGAATTCGTTGAATGTATCGGTATTTTCGCTGCTATTTTTCTGGCAGTCGGTGTTACCGTCATTATGGAGGGGCGGAGCGAAAAGGCTTTTGAAGCCTTAAACCAGATTAATGAGGATGTACAGGTTAAGGTTATGCGGGACGGCAGCATTACCCTGATATCCCAAAAAGACCTGGTGGTCGGAGATATTATGGAGGTAGCTACCGGTGATATGATTCCTGCTGACGGCCGTGTGATCGAGTCGCTGGGGCTGAGAGTCGACGAATCCTCTTTGACGGGAGAAAGCCTGCCGGTTAAAAAAGAAGCGGAGCTGGTTTATGATAACCCCAAGACCCCAGTGGCCGAACGTGCCAATATGCTCTACTCCGGGTGCTTTATAACCGGAGGCAGCGGCACTATGATCGTGACTGAGGTGGGAGATGGCACCGAGTTTGGAAGTATCGCGCGAGAACTTTCCAAAACAGAAAAAGGCTCCACACCGCTTCAGGAGAAAATGGACCGATTAGGAAAGCTTATTACAATTCTGGGTGCAACCGCAGCAGCTATTGTTTTTATTATTCAGCTGATCATCTTTGCTTCAACGGGTACCTTTAATCTGGATACCGTATCTGAAGCTTTTATTACCAGTATTGTTTTGATTGTTGCAGCGGTACCTGAGGGGCTTCCAACCATTGTGGCGGTTTCGCTGTCCATTAATATCATTAAAATGGCCAGACAAAACGCTCTGGTTAAAAAGCTGATCGCCTGTGAAACTATTGGGTGTATTAACGTGATCTGTTCGGATAAAACCGGCACGCTGACAGAAAATCGCATGACGGTTACAGATATTTATTCAGACGGGCATCTGATTACGCCAAAAAATCTTAATAATGAAACCCTGATCCAAAATTTTACCATCAATAGTACCGCGGATATCGAACAGGGGAACCAGCCCAAATTTATTGGAAACCCGACAGAATGTGCTTTGATCATGGCCTACGAAAAATCAGAGGCACGCTGTGCGTCCTACAGCGATCTGCGTAAAAATGCCAAGATTACTTTTGTTTTTCCATTCTCCTCTGAGACAAAAAATATGACGACTATTGTTGAACAGAAAGATGGGAGTATGGCCTACTCTAAAGGAAGTCCTGAAAAAATCATCAACCAGTGCAGCCATATTATGATTGATGGACAGCCTGTTCCTTTTTCGGAAGCACATATCCAGAAGATTGAAAAGGAAATGACAGGCTTTGAGAAAAAAGCCCGCCGTGTGCTTGCCTTTTCACATAAACCACTTTCAGGTGTTGGGACAATAACGGAGTACGAAGAACACCGCACACATATTGAGTCCGATATGATTTTTGATGGTTTTGTCGCTATTACAGACCCGCTGCGTGAGGATGTCTATGAAGCGGTTAACCGATGCCGTAAAGCAGGAATCGAGCTGAAAATCCTGACGGGGGACAATATTGTAACAGCCCGCGCCATCGCCGATGAACTGGGGTTGCTGAAGCCTGGTGACGCGGCGGCTGAGGCCCATAAGCTCGAAGATCTGAGTGAAGAACGCCTCATCGAGCTGCTGCCAAGGATCAAAGTTATTGCACGAAGCACTCCAGTCGTTAAAATGCGTGTGGTCAACGCCTTGAAGAAAATGGGGAATGTAGTTGCTGTAACCGGGGATGGCATAAATGATGCGCCGGCCATCAAAAATGCTGATGTCGGCATCGCTATGGGGATTACCGGGACTGAGGTTTCCAAGGAAGCCAGTGACATTGTACTGCTTGACGACTCCTTTTCCACCATTGTCAAGGCAGTTCAGTGGGGTCGCGGGATCTACGAGAATTTTCAGCGTTTTATCCAGTTTCAGCTTACCGTTAACCTTTCATCGGTTATCGTGGTGTTGTCCTGTATTCTGCTTGGACTAAAGTCTCCTTTTACCGCCCTTCAGCTTTTGTGGATCAACATTATTATGGATGGGCCGCCGGCCCTTACGCTGGGCCTTGAACCAATTCGTGACGATCTTATGAACCGCCAGCCCATCTCCCGGGATTCCAACATTGTGAGTAAAGGTATGCTTTCACGTATTGCCTGCAATGGGATTTTTGTGTCAATCATTTTTATGATGCAGGCTCTGTTCAATATTCTGGGTGGCACCGAAGGAGAACAGTACACCATTCTGTTCACACTTTTTGTGGTCATGCATTTGTTCAATGCTTTTAACAGCCGTGAGCTTACAGATACCAGCGTCTTTTCAAATTTTTTCAGCAATCGTCTGATGCTGCTGGTTTTTGGCCTGACCTTTTTGCTGCAGGTAATCATCACCCAGTTTGGCGGAATTCTTTATAACACCGTACCTTTATCACTAAGCATGTGGGGCAAGATTATTACCTTAGGTTTATCGGTTATCGTTGTTTCTGAAGCGTTCAAGCTTATCAAGAGAAAAGTTTTTAAAATAGCATAAAATAAAAAAGACTCTGTTTTTTAATGAACAGAGTCTTTTTTTTTGCGTTTTTTTAATTCTTTCCGAATATTCAGCCAGATACGGATACTTGAGGAGACGATAATAATCCCCATGGCGAGTGCGCCGGCAATACCAAGCGTATGCAAACCTGTGTTGATGGCATCATCCACGCGTCCATTGATGAAATGCTCCATTGTGTAGTAGATGCCACCTCCAGGAACAAGTGGGATGAGGGCGGCGGCCAAATAAATGGTCGCTGGGGCTTTGAAACGCCTTGCCGTAATTTCGGCGTAAAGGGAAACCGCTAATGTAGCGATAAAATACTGGGGAATGTCGTTAATAAAAAACCCATGCAGGCCTATATACAAAAACCAGCCCAAGGCGCCGCCAATGCCAGCGATGGCCAGTGCCTGACCGCGGATATTAAAGACTACGCCAAAGGCGACTGTGGCGGCAAAGGCATAAAAACATTGGAGTAAGAGACCGCTTTCCATAAGCTAAACCCCCAGAAACGGACGGAGGAAAGTCAGTGGAATAGCAGCCCCCACAGCAATTCCGGCTCCGATCAGCAAAGCCTCTGTCGTTTTTGTTACGCCGGCCAGCAGATCGCCTGCGATAATATCACGCATAGAATTTGTGATGGCTAGTCCAGGTACCAAAGTCATGATGGTACCGATAATAATTTTGTCCATATTAGCGGCAAGTCCGGAACGGACAAACCCCAGAGCACAAAGCGCAATCACAGCGCCGCAAATGACATTTTCAAAGAAAGCATTAGTTTTGATTTTTTCCAGAGCATTGAAGATCACCTTTGTTAAAGCGCTGATAAAAAGTGCAGCAAAAGCATCTGATAGCGTTCCTTTAAAAAGCAGCGTAAAAAAGAAAGCCACAAAGGAGAAAGCCAGCACCTGCTTGATAAGGGAGTAAGGAGGAAAACGGCGAATCGCTTCGATACGTCTCTGAACTTCCTCATAGGGTGGGATAGTTGCGCACATTTCTCGGGATAGGGAATTCAGGCGTTCAACCTTATACAGGTCAGTTCCACGGCTGAAAATACGTTTAGTCAGTGTCAGCGGGGGATCGTCACCGACGCGGATTGTGATGATAATGGTGGTAGGAACTGCAAAAATTTCAGCGTTGTCCACACCATAGGCCTGGCAGATACGGCGCATGGAGTCCTCGACACGGTAGATTTCTGCACCGTTTTCCAAAAGCATATCGCCGATTTCCATGGCCACTGAGATGAGATGAGTTGGCGTCATGGCAGGCATTCCAAAATCGTGTCAAGAATCTGTCCAGCAACATCCTCTTTTGTCTGCTTTGGAAGTTCTGTGACACGGTCTTTTGTAATAACGGTTACGACATTCGTATCCCCGCTAAATCCCGCACCTTCTACCTTTAGATTGTTTGCGATCATCATATCAACGTTCTTTCGAATCAATTTGGCCTGAGAATTTTCCAAGAGGTTTTGCGTTTCCATGGAGAAACCACAGAGAAACTGACCCGGGCGTCTGTTTGCGCCCAGCCAGGCCAAGATATCCTGGGTGCGATCGAGAGCGATATTCATGGCGCCTTCTTTTTTCTTTACTTTTTCATCAGAATAATCGGAAGGAGTATAATCTGCTACCGCTGCAGCTTTGATGATAATATCCTGCTGCTCTGACCGGCTGCTAACCGCTTCAAACATATCCTTTGCGGAAACGATGTTGACCATATTTACAAAAGGAACTGGACGCAGCGCTGTTGGACCGCTGACAAGCGTGACCTCTGCCCCGCGCAGCATTGCATTACGCGCCAGAGAGTAGCCCATTTTACCACTGGAATGGTTAGTAATGTAGCGGACCGGGTCAATGGCTTCACAGGTTGGGCCGGCGGTTATCAGCACTTTTTTTCCAGCAAGATCTTTTTCAAAAGCGATTTCTTTTAGAATATGGTCGATCAGGACTTCTTCCTTGGGAAGCTTGCCATCTCCGATATCCTTACAGGCGAGGATTCCGCTGTCTGGCTGAACAATTTCAAAGTTATATTTTCTTAAAATTTCTAAATTGTCCTGAACGACCGGATTGTGAAACATGTTGGTGTTCATGGCTGGTGAAACAATTTTTTTACAGGTGCAGGCCAAAGCGGTTGTGGTCAGCATATCGTCAGCCAGACCGTGCGCCAGCTTGGCAATCACATTAGCTGTGGCAGGAGCGATCATGAGCAGATCAGCCCGTTTGGCCAGCGAGACGTGTGCAACGTTGTAATTAATGGTTTTATCAAAGGTATCGACAATACAGTTATTGCCTGTCAGAGTGGAGAAGGTCATCGGCGCAATGATCTCCGTTGCGTTGGGTGTCATAATGACATGGACGTCACATCCCCATTTCGCCAGTGTGCTGGCGACATTTGCCATTTTGTAGGCGGCAATACTACCACTGACACCAAGGATAACTGTTTTATTTTTTAAGTTCATCTTTTGTGTACTTCCTTCGTTCAAATTTACTAGGAGATTATATCAAAAATAAAACCTTCCGTAAATGCAGTTTAGGTAAAAAAGACTTGAAAGGTGATCTTTTTTCATGTTAAAATAATCACGATTAAGCATTGTATCCGGCTCGACTGGAACGATAGCAGGAGGAAAATCGAATATGAAAACACGAACGACCAAGGAATTGGTCCAATTGTCACTTTTTGTGGCAATCATTGTCCTGATGGCAGTTGTCCCGTTTTTGGGATACATTCCGCTGGGTTTTACCCGTGCGACCATTATCCATATACCCGTAATTATTGGAAGTATTATACTCGGCCCAAGGTATGGAGCATTTTTAGGATTTGTTTTTGGTCTCACCAGTCTCGTGAACAATACTTTTAACCCAACGGTAACTTCTTTTGTATTTACCCCATTCTATTCGCTGGGAACCTACGATGGTAATTTCTGGAGTCTTGTTATTTGCTTTGTACCCAGAATTTTAGTGGGGATTGTTCCTTATTATATTTATAAGGGGTTGAAAAAAGTAAAGGACAATGATGCTCTGGCCTTGACCTGTGCTGGTGTTGGCGGATCGCTCACCAACACACTGCTCGTTATGAATATGATTTATTTCTTTTTTGGACAGAGCTATGCATCCGCAAAGGAAATGGATATCTCAGCGCTTTATGGCGCCATTTTGGCGGTTATCGGTATTAACGGTGTTCCAGAAGCGATTGTTGCCGGGGTATTGACGTTAGCGATCTGCAAAGCGCTTTTAAAGTACGGCGTTAAAAAATAATAATTCATCTAACTCACCGCATTCGTTAAAAGAATGCGGTTTTTAATGTTTTTAAGAGACTTTAACATAAAATATAGTATAATTGTTATAAAAAAAGGATGTGATTGTTATGAATAATGCATTATGGATAAAGGCTGTTGAATTTCACAGGCACGAGTGTCCCGGGCTGGCTATTGGCGTGCGCGTCAGCGATGCGGCAAAGAAAATGCTGCGCATTGGCTCATCGGAGGACGAAGAGATTGTGTGCGTTGCAGAAAATGACTCTTGCAGTGTGGATGCAATACAGGCCTTGCTTGGCTGTACCTTTGGAAAGGGAAACCTTTTATACAGAAATACAGGAAAGCAGGCTTTTTCGTTTTTTAACCGCGCCACAGGTGAGAAGTTGCGTATTTATCTGAAGGCCCGCAAAAAAGAAATGATGAGTAAGAGTGAATATCAGGAGTACCTGCTAAATGCGCCGCTTGATGAACTGTTTGACTATTCAATGCCAAAATTTGAGCTTCCTGAAAAAGCCCGAATTTTTACTACGGTCTTTTGTGAGCTTTGCGGCGAGGGGGCTCCAGAACATAAAATGCATCTACAGGAAGGTAAAATTGTCTGTGAAGACTGCTTCAAGCCCTACAATAGAGGCTGGTAAAAAAGAAGGCGCCGGAATAAAAATCCGGCGTCTTCTTTTAATTTCGGCTGAGCTGGCGGTATCGGCTGATCATCAGGCCGACTGCAAAGATAGCGATGATAAAGCCCGCCAGAATCACCATATCAGCGAAAACAGGGGACAGGGCTTCCATGTTAAAACTCTTCAAACCGATAATGGCATTGTTTGCTTTAATGTACCAGTAAGTTGGCGTAAAGCTGGCAATGGCCTTAACCGTGTCACCCAACAGATATTGAGGGACAAAAACACCGCTCAGAAAGCAGAGTCCGAGTGAGACCACATTGGCAACGGCACTTTGAATGTTGTAGTTTTTTATAAACTGACCTGTCAGGAAAGCAATCCCAAGTGCAGTAAAGGTCATAAGAAGAGCATTGGCGCTGCAGAGCAAAACCAGCGGCAGATTGTCTGGCGTAATGTCGTAAAGTATAAAGGCGACCAGAAGCATAAATGCCCAGACGATAAGGCCAAAAATCGTGCTGGCGATTGCCAGCTGTGCGTTGAAATTTTTAAGGCGCATAGGGGCACAGCTGTTACGGCGTTTGATATCCTGATTGTTAAAGACCATCATAATCGAGGAAATGCCGAGAATCAAAACAGCCAGCAGAGCATAGGCAAGGTAATTAAAATAATAGGAATAGCTTGGAATCCCCTCCTCAATGGAAATCTGATCCAGCGTCACAGTTGTCTGATCATCCATACTAGCAGCTGTTTTTTTTGAGAGCTCCGCCTGACTGATATCTGGAATTCCCTTTAGGTAGAGCTGAGCCGTATTAAAATACTGATTGACAAGCTGACCCGACTGATACTCAAAATCACTGTCTGGGACTGTATTTTCAATAATTTCGGGATTTTCGCCCGCCATAAAGGCCTGGGTAAATCCTTCGGGAATGATTGCAATATAAACAACTTCTCTGAAAAAAAGCGCGTCTTTAAGTGTTGACGGGTCATCCTTCAGCGGCACAATATTGGCATTTTGATCAAGATAATCGGTAAAGCCACGGAGAAGCTCGCTGTTTTCATCATGATTGACAATGGCCACCGATGGCTTTCGGGGTGTAAAACTCACATTGTTATTAGTCTGTGACATCATTGAAAATAAAACAGCCAGGCCGATGAAAATAACGATATAGATCATCATCTGCATGAGATTGCTTTTAATAATTTTAAAATAGGTTTTAAAGACTTGCATATTGCTGCCTCCGGATAATGAAGTAAGTAACGGTGGAAAAAATCAGTGCAAAAATGCACAGAATAGCGATACAGGTATAAAATTTTGATCCGCCGTCATAATAATAAAGACTGTAAAAGGCATCTGTAATCTGACTGACAGGATTGACTGCCTCAGCCCAGGGGACGCTTAAGCGAATACTGTACTTGATATCTGGCGACATCATGCCAGCCAGAAAGGACATGAGCATAGTGAATGCCACGAGAATACCCGTCTTAAGTCCCTCGCTTCCTTTTACCAGAACGCCTATCATTGTCCCGAATGTAATGCCGCAGACCGACCCGATTAAGCTAATCAGCAGGATTTCAGGAATATGGTTTCCCATCTCAACATTCAGCATAAAAACCATATAGGCGATAAGGATAAGAATTTCAATAAAGTGGATAGTGAGTGTCGCGCAAAAGTTAATGGCCAATAACTTGAACTTATGTGTGGGCGCGACAGCTAAGCGAGCAGCTTTGTCGGATAAATTAGCCTGGATATCAACCATATCCTGAAGCCCTAGAAATGCACCGTAAAAACAGGCCATTGCCAGCAGCGCGTAGTAGCTGATGAGAAGTGTGTTCAGACTTTTGTCAGTCAGGGACCCGGCGGCAGTGTAGTCTTTGATGCTACCAACCTCATCCATAAATCCCTGAGCAAAGGCCTGTGGATTTGACTGAGCGATGTCAGCAACTGTGTGATAAATTCGAATATACTGGTCTAGCACATTTTTGATAATGGTCTGATTGATACCTGATTCAGTCACTGTAAGCTCGGGTTTATCACCAGTCATGGCAACAATGCCTGATACCGTACCATCTGCAAGCCATTCCTTTGCTTTGCCGGTATCCGAGGTTAATGAGAGCTTAAAAATCGAGTCTTCTCCACCGGAAACAGCTTTCATAGTTTCCTTGAAACTTTCATTTTTCTGATAATCTTCGTTTTCGATCACGGCAACAGGAATCGCTTTAAAGTTATGGTCCGATAAAATATTACTGAAGGCAAAATGGAACAGTGTAGCCAGTATCAGCGGAAAGAGCAGTGTCCAGAAAACCAGTGCTTTATCCCGCAAAAGGCATTTTATACGGTTGGTATATAAAAGGGAAAACATTGGGAGGCCTCCTAATCTCTCAGCTCTTTACCCGTGATTTCGAGGAATACGTCATTTAGTGTTGGCTCCTCAGAAGTGACACGGCCAAAGCTGATTCCGTTATTTTGCAGATAGTTAAGCAGCTGCATTAAATTATTTTTCCCACCAGAATAATGGATTTCCAGAAAGTTGTTCTGGTAGTGGACCTTTGAGACAGAGTCCTGTGACTCAATGATGTGAAGATGAGCGTCGGAAAGATCAAAAATTTCGACGTGTACGGTTTCCGCTGAGCGAATCATGGCTTTCAGTTCTTCCTTTGTGCCCATGGCCAGTGTTTTCCCTTTATCCATAATGGCAATGCGGGTGCAGATCTGTTCAACCTCTTCCATATAATGAGAGGTATAGACAATTGTCGCTCCCTCCTCGTTAAGCTTTTGAATACCTTCCAGAATAGCATTCCGGCTCTGCGGATCGACAGCGACGGTTGGTTCATCAAGAATGATGAGCTTTGGTTTATGCGCAATGCCACAGGCAATATTTAAACGTCTGAGCAGGCCGCCACTGAGTTTTTTGGGCAGAAAGCGTTTGAAATCTTCAAGGCCGACAAAACGGATTGCCTCCTCGACCAGAGCGCGGCGTTCTTCCTTGTCCTTAATATATAGACCGCAAAAGTAGTTAATGTTTTCATAAACGGTTAATTCATTAAACACCGCGACATTCTGCATAACAATTCCGATATCCCGCTTGAGAGCGTAAGAGGTTGGCGTCATAGGTTTACCGAAAACCTCAATGCTGCCTTTGTCATATTTGAGCAGGGATAAGATGCAATTGATGGTGGTAGACTTTCCTGAGCCATTTGGCCCAAGCAGACCAAAAATTTCGCCTTCTCTGACCTCAAGATTAAAATGATCAACGGCGACGAGTCCACCGTAACGCTTAACTAAATTTTTAACATTGATGACCATGATGGTGCCTCCTGTATATGATACTCTTATTTTACGCTGCCATCTTGGCTTTCGGTAGTGTCTTACATCAACAAAACGTATGACAAATGTAATTAAGAAAATAAATTTGTGTAAAAACTAAAAGAGTGGTATAGTAAAGTATTAAGAATTTTATTGAGGAGGAAGTTTATGAACAGCTTGTTTAACCGTATTACGCTGCTGATCTGTTCCTGTGCGCTGGTCGCTCTCGGCAGGATAAGCATCTTTTCGGTCGTTGCTTTTCTGGCTGCGGTGACAGTCTCAGCGTTGAACTACTATTTTTCAAACCGCTACTTCAAAATTGCAGCCATCGGCGTATTCACCATTGCTTCCTTTTATTGCACGGATTTTTTCTTTTACTATCCGCTCGTATATTATGATGCTTTCAGCAAGAGTGGCATTGGGTTGTTTTTTCTGGCAGGTACAGCCCTTGTGGTTAATCTGAAAAGCCTGCCCTTTAATATCGGGCTGATTTTGATTATTCTGTTTGGGCTGTCAGGTTTGCTTCGCAGAAACGAGGAGCTGGTTAACCGGCTAAACCTTGATTACCGTACCCTTCGAGACACAACGCGTGAAAACGCAATGCTGCTAGAGAGTAAAAATAAAGACCTGATGGAAAAACAGGATTATGAGGTGAATCTGGCAACCTTAAATGAACGAAACCGTATCGCCCGTGAAATACACGATAATGTTGGGCATCTGCTGTCCCGCTCTATCTTACAGGTGGGCGCACTCATGGCAATCCATCCAGAGGAGCCGCTTCAGGAAAATCTGGTTGAAATCAAGGATACGCTTTCCCAGGCTATGGACAGTATTCGGGATTCAGTGCATAATCTTCACGATGAATCTATTGACTGCCAGACTCAGATATGCTCGTTGATCGATGATTTTGATTTCTGCGAGGTCTCCCTTGATTATGGAATCGAAGGTAACCCCTCGAAGGAGCAGCGGTATGCCTTTATTACAATCGTAAAAGAGGCGCTTTCAAATGTTATGCGTCACTCAGATGCCAGCAGTGTAAAAATCTCCTTGAGAGAGCACCCGGCATTGTATCAGCTCATTATTGAGGATAACGGCAGTACTATAGCCTCAGGTCACAGCGGAATCGGTTTACAGAATATCGCAGACCGTGTAGAGGCTCTGAACGGCAATCTAAATATCCGTAGAGAACATGGCTTTCACATTTTTATTTCCATTCCAAAGGAGGAATCCCATGAAAGTAATCGTTATTGATGATGACCGTCTGGTCTCAGTATCCCTTAAAACCATTTTGGAGGCGGATGCTGAAATTGAGGTTGTAGCGCTGGGAAACAGTGGAGGGGAGGCAATTGCTTTGTACGATGAGCATAAACCGGATATTTTGCTTATGGATATACGGATGGACGGTATGACCGGTCTTGAGGCGGGTGAGCTTATTCTTGCTGCGGACAGAGACGCCCGGATTTTGTATCTGACCACTTTTTTAGATGATGAATATATTATCAAAGCGCTCAAAATAGGCGCAAAGGGTTACCTGCTCAAGCAGGCCTTTGAGAGTATCGTGCCAGCGCTGAAGGCAGTTTACAGCGGACAGAGTGTATTTGGCGATGAAATTGTGACGAAAATTCCGATGCTCCTTGGTGGAGAAGCAGCTGTTGATTTTTCTTCTTACGGCATCAGTGAGCGAGACTTGGAAATTATTGAGGGAGTGGCTCAGGGGCTGAGCAATCGGGAAATTTCAGAAACACTTTTTTTGAGCGAGGGTACAGTGCGCAATTATATCAGCAATATTTTAGATAAACTTGAGCTGCGCGACAGAACTCAGCTGGCCATTTTTTATTTCAACCATAAGTAAGGAGGTTTTCTCCATGGATGACGAGATATTGAAAAAACAGGAAGAAAAGAAAATTTTTTCCGGTGAAATTACACCTGAGGATATGGATGAGCTGTTATATCCTCAGGAAGACAACCCTGAAAAAACCAAAAAACAAGTTAAAGAGACATTCAGATGGAAGTCGAGCAGCGAAAAGGAAGAGCGACGGGTTCAGCAGATGACCGATTCAGCGGTCTTCAGACTGATGGACCGCTATGCGGAAAAATCAAAAAATGTCGCGCTCGAAAATGGCTCTGGCCAAAATGTGCGCCTTGAACCTACACTGATGATTACCGACAGCTACTGGTATGGCTCGTCAGCCAAGCTGTCTTTTAAGATAGGTGAAGACCGCCTTTATGTTGTAAAAGATCTGAGTGCTTTTATGGCGGCTTTTGATAATGGAGAGGAAATTCGATACGGTAAAGCTTTGGTATTACGCCATTTTGAAGAAAATTTTGATGAGCGAAGCCGTAAGTATCTTCATTTTCTTAAAAGCTTTTATAATGAAAGCAATAACCGGGCTTTGGCTGTGTATAAAAAGAGCTTCAATGATAATGTAAAGTACATGTACCTTAACGGTCCTATGCTTGACGCATATATGGCAATATGGGACAAAGAGCCAGAGCTGCCCGTTGATATTGAAGGCTCAGTCATGCTTGCCTCAATTGTACAGTCCAACGCGCATATCAGCATTCGAATTTCAGATATAGGAAAATCCTATATCATCGAGCTTTTAAATGACGAGGCATTGGTGCTGGATGGGCAGGAACGGCTCTATATCTGTGAAAAAGGAAAGATTTATTATTGCGATCCTTCCTACAGTCGCAATACAAGAGATTTTCTGAAGGCGATTATCCGCAATAAGCTGACAATGACTGTGATGAAAGAAGATATGAAGGGCTTTTACAATACGGTTTTATCCAGCCTCGAACAGTACTTCTCCTTTGTTACAGACTGTGACATGAGCGCCTATGAGCCTAAACCACTGGTGGCTAAGGTCTATTTTGATGCACCCCAGGAGGACTTCGTTATGGGGAAAGTGTTTTTCAGCTATGGTGATGAGGAGCATGAAGCATTTAAACCAAAGGATATGATTAAAAGCCAGGATCTGCGTGGTGAGTATCAGATAGAGCAGCTCATCAAAAAATATCTGGACCGCTATGATGCTGTCGGTAATTTTGCGTATATTGACGGTGATGAGGACAAGATTTTTGATCTTTTCAGCGAGGGATTAGAGACCATATCCTCAAAGGCAGAAATTTTTGCGACAGACCAGTTTAAAGGCTTTAAAATTAAGCCGCCTGCCACTGTCCGTGTTGGCATAAGGGTAAGCGGCGATCTGCTTGATCTGGAATTTGATCTGGATGGCCTTGATATACATGAATTGACCGAGGTGCTGAGCTCATACCGTCAGGCCAAAAAGTACCACCGGCTTCGGGATGGCAGCTTTATTAATATCCAGGATAATGCGCTGGGTGAATTTTCTGAGCTGGCGGATGTATTAAGTTTGAACGCAAAGGAGATAGAACGGGGGACTGTGTCGGTAGCGAAATTCCGTGCGCTGTACCTGGATGCCCTGTTTAAGCAGAGTGAAGGGATTAAGTATAATCGGGATACCACTTTCAAGCAGATTGTCAGAGATATCAAAGATGTCTCTGATTCTGACTTTGAGGTACCAGCCTCGCTGAAGCCCATTCTGCGCAATTACCAGAAAACTGGCTTCAGATGGCTCAAAACCATTGCGGCGTATGGATTTGGTGGTATTTTAGCAGACGACATGGGGCTTGGAAAAACACTGGAAGTAATTTCTCTGCTGCTGTCTCAGAAAGAAAGCGGGGCACAGACTACCTCACTGGTCGTCTGTCCTTCATCGCTGGTATTAAACTGGGAGAGTGAAATTGCACGTTTTGCGCCTGAACTTAAAGCAATTGCCGTCATGGGAACTGCTGCAGAACGCCGGGATAAAATCGCCGCAGCTGCCGAGGCAGATGTGCTTATTACCTCATACGATCTGCTCAAAAGAGATATTTTGTATTATGAAGACTTGCATTTTCATTATGAAATCATCGATGAGGCCCAGTACATTAAAAACCATAACACACAAAATGCTAAATCTGTTAAGGTGATCAACAGCGCAGTCCGTTTTGCTTTGACGGGTACGCCGGTAGAAAACAGCCTGGCTGAGCTCTGGTCTATCTATGATTTTTTAATGCCCGGATATCTCTATACTTATCGGAAGTTTCGTGAAAAATTTGAAATACCGATTGTCCGCGAGCAAGATAAAAAGACGTTGGAGCGGCTGAACAAGCTCGTATCGCCCTTTATTCTCCGGCGTCTCAAAAACGAAGTTCTCAAGGAGCTCCCTGAAAAGACGGAGACGACTATGTATGCATCTATGGATGGTGAACAGAAAAAGCTCTATCTTGCGAATCTGGCAAAAAGCAGGGAGGATCTGGCCTGCGAGTTGGATGGAGGCGATTTTGAACGCCGGAAGCTTATTATTCTGGCAATGCTGACAAGGCTTCGCCAGATCTGCTGCGATCCGTCACTGGTCTATGAAGATTACACTGATAAGAGCGCCAAGCTAGAGCTCTGTCTGGAAATTCTCGAAACCTCTTTAGCTTCTGGACACAAGGTGCTTTTATTTTCCCAGTTCACTTCGATGCTTGAAATCATTGAGAAGGAACTTGTTAAGAGGGAAATCGGTTTTTACAAGATTACAGGGCGGACAAAGGCTCAGGAGAGACTGCGCCAGGTTAACGCTTTTAACGAGGATGATACGCCAGTGTTTTTAATTTCCCTTAAAGCTGGCGGGACAGGTCTCAATCTGACTGGCGCTGATGTAGTCATTCATTATGACCCGTGGTGGAATCTCAGCGCACAAAATCAGGCCACCGACCGCGCACACCGTATAGGACAGATGAGCAGCGTCCAGGTCTATAACCTTATTGCAAAAGACAGTATTGAAGAAAAAATACAAAAGATGCAGCAGGCTAAAGCTGAGCTGGCAGATTCGATTATCCGTGAGGGTGAAGGGGCCATTTCCAGCATGTCTAAAGACGAGATTATCGGTCTTTTCGAATAGCATAGAAAGGAAGTTCATATGGAAGAATACATGAAAAATCTGGAAAAAAGCGCGCTTTTTAAATCAGTTAAGAGCGATAACCTTTCTGCAGTGCTTAAGTGTCTGGGGGCTGTCTCAAAGCATTATGATAAAAATGAACGCATTCTAAATAGTGGAGATGAGGTCATCGGCGTGGGGATTCTGGCTAAGGGGCGTGCACAGCTTATTAAAGAGGACGCCATGGGAAACCGCAATATTATCGGAGAGATAGAAGGGGGCGATCTTTTCGCGGAATCCTTTGTCTGCGCGGGCATAAAGGAAAGTCCCGTAACGGTAGTGGCCCTGGAAAGCTGTGTGGTTCTTTTTATTCAGGTGAATAAAATCATTGATGTCTGCAGCAATGAATGCAGTTTTCACAAGCAGATTATCAACAACCTGCTTAAGATTATCGCCAGAAAAAATTTGCATCTGAATAGAAAACTGGATTATCTGAGTTTGAGAACCACGCGTGAAAAACTTTTAGGATATCTGAATGACCAGCAGCGTCGTGCCGGGACAAATCCTTTCACGATCCCTCTGAATCGTGTGCAGCTGGCAGATTACCTGTGTGTTGACCGAAGCGCGATGTCGAGAGAACTTGGCAGATTGAGAGATGAAGGGATCCTCCGTTTTAAGCGCAGTCTTTTTTATCTGAAGGACATTGAGAATGACGCATTATAGAGTACGAAAAAGCCGTCGTAAAACAATGGCGATCCATATTTTGTCTGATGGACAGGTGGAGGTCAGGGCGCCATTAAGGACACCTCAAGCTATTTTGGACCGGTTTGTGATGGAAAAGGCACAATGGATCGAAGCGGCCAGTACAGAGGCTAGAAAGAGGTATAAAAAACGGCAGGAATTCACTTTAAAAGATGGCTGTTCACTGTTTTATCTGGGGAAAAGACTGCCGTTGGTATGCTGTGAACTCAAAAAACCCCTTTTTGACGGGGAGTGTTTTTATATACCTGAAGGATTTACAGAGGAAAAGATGAAAGAGGCAGTTGTAAAATTATATCGTTCTGAAGCTAAAAAAGTTTTAACTGAAAAAGTTCACTATTTCGCGGAGCATATGCACGCAAAACCAACAAATGTTAGAATTAATGCTGCCCGTACCCGCTGGGGCTCATGTTCTGGCAAAAACAGCCTGAATTTTTCATGGAAGCTTATGATGGCCCCCGAAAGGGCCGTTGAATATGTGGTGATCCATGAACTTGCTCATACATTTGAGCATAATCACTCGTCAGCATTCTGGAGCATTGTCACTGCGCTTATGCCGGATTATAAAATGCAGCAAAGTATCCTTAAAGAGTTGGGAACTTTGTTGAGCACACAGGACTGGGAGATATGATTTTCATTGCGTTTAAGGAATTTGCTCACGGGTATAACAACAGAAAATTATTCTAAGGAGAGCAAGAATGAAAGAATTGTACGAGTTCGACGCAATGATTAAAAAAGTACCTGATATCAATGGTGCTTATATTGAAATACCGTTCGATGTTAAAGAAACTTTTGGTCGTGGAAGGGTGAAAGTGCACGCCACTTTTGATGGCGAAGCGTATGACGGAAGTCTGGTACGCATGAAAACACCTTGTCATATTCTCGGTATTCGAAAAGATATCCGTGAAAAAATTGGGAAACAGCCTGGTGAGACTGTTCATGTAACGATCAGGGAGCGGAGGAACAAATAGAGCTCGAAATAAAACATTATACTTTAAAACAAGAAGAGTTTTAACGATTTAAAGTGTCAAAATAAACTTTTGTGTTTGAAAGATTTTCAAAATAGTCTTTCAAATTTACGTACAAAAATTTGAAAAATTCATAAAATCTTAAGAAATATGCAAAAACAACAGATAAAAATTCATCTGTTGTTTTATTTTTTATCTTATTTTAAGGTTTGAGGGTTATAATAGATATATTATAATCTGATAAATAGACGAGGGAGAGTGAAAAAATGACAAATGTATTTTCAGAAGAAAAGCCCGAAGTGCTCGACTATATTGAAAAATTAGAGAAAAATAATCATATTGATCCGGAATTATTTGATAAATACAAGGTAAACAGGGGTCTGCGCGACTTGAACGGAAACGGTGTTCTCACTGGTTTAACAGAAATTTCTGAGATCATGTCCTTTATTATGGACGGAGACCAGAGGATCAACTGCGATGGCCAGCTTTACTACAGGGGTATTAACGTTCAGGATCTGGTAAAGGGCTTTGTCAAGGAAAAACGCTTTGGGTTTGAAGAAGCAACCTATCTGCTTCTATTTGGTGAGCTGCCCAACAAACAGGATCTGGATATTTTTGTGAAGGTATTGTCACATTATCGGACATTGCCAACGAGCTTTGTCCGCGATATCATCATGAAAGCACCCAGCCGCGATATGATGAATACTTTGGCCAGAAGCGTTTTGACGCTTTATTCTTACGATGACCGTGCCAGCGACACATCGATCCCAAATGTATTACGTCAAAGTCTGGAGCTGATTGCACTTTTTCCATTGCTTGCAGTATATGGTTATCAAGCTTACTGTCATTATGAGCTGGGCCAAAGCCTTTACATACACTCACCGCAGCCTGAGCTCTCTACGGCTGAAAATATTCTGTATCTTTTAAGACCAGATAGCAAATATACCGAGCTTGAAGCTAGAATTCTTGATATTGCACTTGTACTTCACGCGGAACATGGCGGTGGGAACAACTCAACCTTTACCTGTCATGTTGTTACTTCCTCAGGTACTGATACTTATTCTGCCATTGCAGCAGCTTTGGGCTCACTTAAAGGTCCAAAGCACGGCGGAGCCAACATTAAAGTCTGCGAAATGTTTGAAGATATGAAAAAAAATGTCAATGACTGGAACGACGAAGAGGAAATCAGTATTTATCTGAGAAAGCTCCTGCACAAGGAAGCTTTTGATAAAGCTGGGCTGATCTATGGTATGGGCCATGCGATTTACTCCAAATCAGACCCGAGAGCCGAAGTCTTTAAAAAATTTGTCCGTAATCTGGCGGAAGAAAAGGGACGTATGGACGAGTTTGCGCTCTATTCCAATGTGGAACGTCTTGCGCCGCTTATTATTTCTGATGAAAGAAAGATGTACAAAGGAGTCAGTGCTAACGTCGACTTTTACAGCGGATTTGTTTATCACATGCTGGAGCTGCCTACCGAGCTCTATACACCGATTTTTGCAATCGCGCGTATTTCGGGCTGGAGTGCTCACCGTATCGAGGAACTTCTCAATGCAGGAAAAATTATCCGTCCAGCTTATAGAAATGTTCATGAGCGCAGGGAGTATATTCCAATTAATGAACGATAAAAATGCAAAAGCATCAGACTTACAGCCCGATGCTTTTTTTAATTGCGGAGCGCTACAGAATCCTTATTGTAATATTTGGCGACACTTATATTCCGCCAATCATTTCTATCTGTCTTGATATCATCGTAATACAGGACATAAGGTTTTACTGTATAGGCAAGAACGTTGGCATGGTTAATGGACTTGTTCTGGTAGATTTCGTTTCGTTCGTCGGCTTCCAGAGCATATTGTGATGCTGAGCCTTCAATGAGCGACTGCAGAGCGCTGAGGCTTGTCACTGGTGTTTTTGCCAAGGGGAGGGTCAGGACGATAAGAACCAGGGCAGCACTGGTAAAAACATCTGGTGGTGGCAGTGCTTTTTTTAATGGGCTGTGCCACAGGTTTTGAATATTTTTATGCTTTTGTATGCGATGAAA
The DNA here is from genome assembly GCF_003477535.1 of Eubacterium sp. AM05-23. Classification (NCBI taxonomy): domain Bacteria; kingdom Bacillati; phylum Bacillota; class Clostridia; order Eubacteriales; family Eubacteriaceae; genus Eubacterium; species Eubacterium sp. AM05-23. The sequence goes on along the minus strand of NZ_QUDF01000005.1, from coordinate 204,114 downwards.
TATCCACCCTGAAGTATAGAAAAGTATAAAACCCCAAAACCATAAAAAGTTGAAATATAAAATATTCATAATCCGTGTTTCCCAGACGAGACTTCCTGCGCCCAACGCATAAATAGGAGGAGTAAATCCGGCTGCAAAGACACAGAATGCAAGAGACAATGCGATTAAGGGGTACCGAAAAGAAAAACGGCTTTTGCGCGCCAGTTTTACCAGAAGGACGGAGAGGAAAAAAATGCCTGCCGCAACCGGTAGGGACATCCACTGCAGAAAATAATGTCCAGCACATTGAAAGGACTGTAAAACAGCAGAAATTGGAGATGGCTGTGACACAAGGGTCTTAAGTGTATCAGCTTGACGTACGCCGTTGCCGGGAGCAAAAGCGGAAATCAATATGCCAGCAGTTGAAAAAACAAAAACCATAACGGTGCCAAAGCAATGTGTGCTTTTGCGGTACCAGAGTATTGCAGCCATTATAGCCAGAAGTATCAGGTTTACCAGGGAAGACACAAAGTTGCCTCCGGAAATAAAAAAACCGAGGATGCACGCACCGGCGAGGGCCAGATATTTATGCCGTACAGGTCTTTTTTGATAGTAGATAAGCAGCAGACCAAAAAGTATCAGGGACATGGCGTAAATAAAGGTGTAGGAAATAGCACCGTCAAACCAGTATATTCCCTGAACGGCTGAAGGCAAAAATTGAAACTCTAATATTAAAAGCGTACAGCCAATGAAAAGCGTTGTATCACGATCCGCATTTAGATAATTTTCCAGCAAGATTTTTAAAAGAAAAAAAGTGCTGAAGATTACAGATAATACCATAACGACCGGGACCCAGTGGTATAATCCAAAAACAGATGGCTGAAGAGCCCCCAGAAAAGTTGCGAAGAAATTGCCGTCCCAAGTCATATAAGAATGCACCATTTGATTCCATGCAGTGAGCAGAGTTTGAAAAAAAGAGCCGGTGCTGTCCCAGGTTTGCCGCGTCAGCAGCCCGTAGACATAATCATCTGCAGATGGCTGATCATAAATTGAGATAGAAAAAACAGGGATAAGGGTGATTAAAAAAACGAAGATGGTTAGCAAATTCTTATAGTTTTTTTTAGAGACAGGTGTCAGTAAATCATATTTGTTCATAGCATTCTCCGATTATTAATTATTTTTCATATGATAGCACTTAAAAAATGAAAAAAACTTAATCTTAAAACATTTTAAGCTTAAGTTTTTCTACAATGCTTGACATAAACCTCAAAAGGTAATATACTACCTATGTTTAAAAATATATAAAATAAGGAAACAAAAATGTATCGTGGAAAAGTGGAAACAATGGATCCCCGTTTTCGAGTTTTTGGAAATCTTTTTTCGCTGGTAACCAGACTGGAGGTTATGGGAAATAGCCCCGATTTCCTTGGCGAGCTGACTACAAAGCAGTGGTATCTGCTGATTCATCTCATTACCTTTTTCAATGAGCCACCAGCTTTGTCCGAATTGGCCGCTGAAATGGATACCTCGCACCAGAACGCCAAGGCTATTGCCTTAAAGCTTCAAGAAAAAGGTTTTCTCACTCTTGTGAAAGATGAAAAAGACAAAAGGACACTGCGGGTCGTACCAGACAAAGCAAGAATTGAGACCTATGAAGCAGAAATGGGCGATGAGAACAACACCTTTGTCGAAGTATTTCTCGGCGCTTTGTCGGATGAGGAGCTTTTAATATTTGATCGTGTACTGGCCCAATTAATGGAAAAAGCAGAAACGATCAGAGAGGAACGAAAGATAAAATGAGTAAAAAAGCAGTGATTTATGCATCTGAATATGGGAGCACAGAGATATACGCAAAGTGGCTGGCGCAGGAACTTTGTGTCCAGGCATTTTCCCTAAAGAAGATAAAGCTAGATGTGTTAAATGAGAGTGATATTTTGGTTTATGGCGGCGGTATTTATGCCAGCGGTATTAAAGGAATTAAGATGTTTAAGAAAAAATGCGGGTCATTTCAGTATAAAAAGATTATTATTTTTACTGTGGGGCTGGCCGATCCACAGAAAACCGATTATAGCGAAATATTGAAAAGCAATTTTACAGATGAGGAAAGGAAACGCTTTAAATTCTTTCATTTACGCGGTGCCATAAATTACAAAAAACTTTCACTGCCACATCGCGCCATGATGGCGATGATGATGAAGATGTTAAAATCAAAGCCTGATTCTTTCAAGGAAAATGCAGATTTTTTTGAAAGCTACGGAAAAATGATTGATTTTAAAGATAAAAGCGCTCTTGCTCCTGTCATTGAATATATCGAGCAGATATCAGATTAAAAGCAGAATTTAAGGGACAGTATTATCAAAGATATGTTATAATGCTTCCATAATTCAACATGTGAGAGGAAACACGATGAAAGTCATTATACAGGATTTAACGGCGGAAGCTTTTAGTGCGCTCTGTCCGCCGTCTCTTGAAAATATTCAGGTAATCACAAATGAAAGTGATCGGGTCAAGTGTTGCATTGGCTGTTTTGGATGTTGGGTAAAGACACCGGGAACCTGTGTCCTTAAAGATGGATACGGCGATCTTGGAAAATTATATGCTGAGTGTGACGAGCTGATCGTCATTTCAAAGGTTCAATACGGCGGATACAGCGCTTTTGTTAAAAATGTAATGGACAGAAATATTGGTTATCTTCTGCCCTTTTTTACGGTTCGCAAAAATGAAATGCATCATGCAGACCGCTACCCCAATCGGCTTAAAATGACAGTAATCGGTTATGGGGAAGACATTACCGAAGAAGAAACCAAAACATTTAAGCATTTGGTTGCTGCTAATGCTTTAAACCTTAATGTGGAGGGTTATCGTGTTATTATAGTAAAAAAACCTGAGGAAGTTAAAAATGTACTGGAGGCTCTAAAATGAAAATAACACTGATTAACGCCAGTCCTAAAAAGCGCGGCAGCTTTTCGAACTATATTCTTAATGAGTTGCTTCCGCTTGTCAAAACAGAATCCGAGCCGGAGATTTTATCCATGTCTTTTTGGGATGATGATTTTTTTAATGATCTTTGTAGCAGTGATGTGCTGGTCTTTGCTTTTCCTCTGTATGTGGATAGTCTGCCAGCAAGCTTTTTGCACTTTTTAATGCATTTTGAAGAAAGGCTTAAGGGTTCTCCGGCCAATATCCGCATATATGGGTTAGTGAATGCTGGGTTTCTGGAAGGACATCAGAACCGTTATGCGCTCGAGATTTTATCACATTTTTGCCGCAGGGCAGGTCTGACCTGGGGTGGCGGTCTGGGTATTGGCGGAGGCCCTTTTCTTCATGGAATGGCCAATGTTTCATGGAAATTTTCTGCTAAGCGTCCGGTCTATGATGGGCTGGTTCACCTTTCAGAGGCCATCAAAAATGGGCAGGTGCTGGAAAATGATTTGCTGATTACCCCGAAAATTCCGAGAAAAATATATATGACTGTTGCAAACCATCAGTGGATCACAGAGGCTAAAAAAAATGGATTGAAGAAAAAAGAGCTTTATAAAAAGTAAAATATTAGATGGTACCGGTGTTTTTCACCGGTGCTCTTTTTAGTTTTGTCATAGACTTGACAGGACTTTCAAAATGCCGTATGCTGTTCTCATCATTGTTAAGGGAGCCAACAAATGAAGTATAAATTTCCAAAGGTAGGAATGCGAATGGTAAAGACTGCGGTAGCGGTTTTTATCTGCCTGCTTATTACCTTTATAAGGCCTGAAAGTGTGCCGATATATTCTACCATCACGGCTGTGCTTTGCATGCAGCCATACTTGTCAAACACCAAAGAGATCGCCATTAACCGAATTGTCGGAACGCTGATCGGTGGTCTTGCGGGGATGCTTGTGCTCATGTTTATGCGTAGCTATATACCATGGCCCACAATACAGTTTGGCATTGTTTCGCTCTGTATGATTCCGTTGATCTATGTAACGCTGGTCATCAATCATTCGTCAGCTTCTGCATTTACCTGTATTGTGTTTCTTGGGACGACCATTGCTGCAACACCAGACACTGCCCCCTACATCATTGCCTCCTATCGCATGTTTGATACACTGATCGGCATATTGGTTGCCCTGGTGGTTAATGCTTTTCATCTGCCGGTACACCGTAACCGAAGCGTTCTTTTTGTTTCGGAGCTCGACAACACTCTGCTGCATTCCGATGGAAAAATAAGCTCATATGCAGAATTCCATATAAACCGAATGATTGATGACGGCGAGTGGTTTACGATTGTTACAGACCGCACACCAGCCACACTTGTGCCGATTCTTGAAAATCTGAACTTGAACCTGCCGGTTATCGCAATGAATGGTGCTGTGTTCTATGATGTTCAGGATCGTTCTTACTCCTTTTCGCTGCCGATGGATCGTGAGGTCAGCGATGCGATTGAAAGCGTTTTTGAAGAGGAGAGACAAAACTGTTTTGTGCACGCTATCATTAACGAGACAATGCATATTTACTATGGCGATTTCAAAAACACAGCTGAGGAGCGTTTTTATCATCGGCTGCGCCGCACAAGCCACAAAAATTATGTCTTCGGCGGTTTGCCAGAAGATCAGCAGGCGGTTAACATTACTTCGGTCAATGAGGAATCTGTGAACAATCGGATTCGGAAAAAAATCGAAGCCCTGGACATCGGTAAGCGCATCGAGATTATAAACACACCCAGCCACGACGCAGAGGGTTACACAGTTATGGATATTTACAGCGCTGACGCCACAAGGGAAAATGCTATTTTAAAAATGAAAAAGGATTTATCTGTAGATCAGATTGTTGCCTTTGGCAGCTCAAACCTGAATGTGCCGACCTTCAAGCTTGCAAACCGCGCATATGCGGTAGAGAATGCAGCGCGCGCGTTAAAGGAAGCCGCTACCCAGACCATTAGCAACAATGACAGCGACGCGGTCGTGAAAATGATAGACAAGATATTTTACCGCAAAAAGGGTGTTTAATTCTATTCCGCTATACAGACAGGAGGAATTAAAATGAATAAAAACACGGCAGTAAGCTCTTTTTTCAGCTTGCTGCCGTGTTTTTGTTAAAAGGTTAATTCGATATGATCTTTGTTGCAGTTTTTACACTGGATAATCATAGACTTAAGTATATTATTTTCTATACTTACTTCGTCAATGGAAAATTTGTGATCTTCAAGCGCTTTTTTAAAATCCACCACGCTGTTTGGCTTTTCATCAATTTCTACCTTGTTTCCGCAGACACTGCATTGAATAATGATTTTCATAAAAATCCTCCGTTTTATTCTATAGGTTTATGTAAGCTTACACCCTTATATTTACCCTTTAAACAGAGAAAACAACAGACTCAAAGTTCTGTTCCCAAAACCACTCGTTCATTTTTGCCAGACATAAAAGCAGACAGCGCACGGTAGTTTTTAGAGAAAATACTGCCCTTTTTCCAGATGAATGCAAAATCATGGGTGATATCAAATCCCTGAATAGGTATTTCCCTTAACGTTTCACCAGCCAGCTCCCGGCCGGCAGCCACCTCGTATAAAAAGGTAACACCGCAGTTTTTTTCAGCCATTTCTTTTAAAGCGTTGACATTATTAACCTCAATAATTTTCGAAAAATCAGTAATGGCATAATTATTCAGTTTCAGGTACTGTTCAAGGATATTGCGACTGCCAGAGCCAGGCTCTCGAATCAACAGCGGCTTAGAAAATAAAACCTCAATAGGGCAGGGGACAGGTAAAGTCTCGGCATCAGCGCTTTGGACGGCAATAAAACGTTCGGTCGAGTAGACAGCGTAGTCGTAATTCTCTTTTGGAAAATAGCCTTCGATCAGGGCAAAATCAAGATCGTTGTTATCCAGTTGCCTGAGCAATGACTGGGTATTATCAACTGAAACGCGAATTTTTGCCTTGGGATACTGCTCCAAACAGCGAGATAGAATACCGCTTACCACAAATTCGCCAATGGTGAGGGTTGCCCCAAAATTTAAAGAACGAATATGCAGATGGCTACTTTTTAGATGCTCTCTCAAAATACAGTCATCGTGCTTCATGGCAGAAGCAGCGTGGAGCAAGGCAGTACCTTCAGGAGTCAGTTCCATTTTTTTGCCATGAAATTCAAAAAGACGGACGCCATAATCTTGCTCTATAAAATGAATGTGCTGCGAAACAGCAGGCTGTGTTATATTAAGTGCTTCTGCCGCACGTGTATAATTCATGTATTGACAAACCGTTAAAAAAGTATTGATTCTAAAATCTAACATTTTGGCCTCTTTCTTATATTTTTGTTTAACTATAACATATTTTTATGGCAGTATAAAGATAAATAATTTTTCATTATTGATAAAAAGTGATATCCTTCTATCATAGCATGAAACATATTTTACGAAAGAGGAAAAGACATATGAATTTTATCTCAAGAAGCTGGAAAGGTATTTTACTCTGCCTTGTTATCGCCATACCCGCATGGTTTGCAGGACAGGCTCTTCCTGTTATAGGCGGCCCCGTCATTGCTATTCTGGCAGGAATGGTGATCACGCTTTTATTAAAAAATAAAGAGCCTCTGCAGAACGGCATCACTTTTGTTTCAAAAAAGATTTTGCAATATGCGGTTATCCTGCTTGGTTTTGGCTTAAATCTTTCTGTTGTTCTTGAAACTGGACGGCAGTCGCTGCCGATTATCATTGCGACAATCTCAACCTCTCTGATCCTCGCATTTGTTCTACACAAAGTGTTGAAGATCCCAGGAAACATTTCGACGCTGGTAGGGGTGGGCTCTTCAATCTGTGGCGGGTCAGCCATTGCGGCGACCGCGCCGGTGATTGAAGCCAGTGATGAGGAAGTAGCACAGGCCATTTCGGTTATTTTCCTGTTTAATGTGCTGGCTGCAGTTCTATTTCCAGCCTTTGGCACTATGCTTGGCTTTTCAACCACTGACGGCGGAGCCTTTGGTGTGTTTGCCGGTACAGCCATTAATGACACCTCGTCCGTTACTGCTGCGGCTGCGACGTGGGATAGCATGTATCATTTGGGCACTGCGACACTGGACAAAGCCGTTACAGTCAAACTGACAAGAACGCTGGCTATTATCCCTATTACACTGGTGCTGGCATTCTGGAGAACACGGAAGGAGGAGGAAGCCGAGGGCGGTAAGGTAAGCTTTAAACAAGTCTTCCCGTTTTTCATTCTGTTCTTCATACTGGCCTCGGTCATTACAACTGTAATGACCTCCTTCTTCGGTGTTCCCATAGAGTTTTTTACACCGCTCAAGGAATTAAGCAAGTTTTTTATTGTTCTCGCCATGGCAGCCATCGGACTGAACACAAATATCATTAAACTGGTAAAAACAGGGGCAAAACCAATTTTTCTGGGGCTTTGCTGCTGGATCGGCATTACCCTTGTCAGCCTGATGATGCAGCATTTTCTGGGAATATGGTAAAAGGTTAAGTTTCTTTGAATCAAGGAGGTTTTCAAAGTGAGTTATACATTGAGTTTTTCTGAGGCGAACAGTATTTTTGATACACTACAAAAAGAGTATGAAATATGGGCGCCAAAACGTTTTACCGGAAAAGGACGATATTCTGATACTGATATCATCCGTTACGATAAGGTTGGCCGTATTGAAGAAATTGAATTTAATGAAAAATCTGATTTTCCTGCTAAGGAGGTGTTAACGCCTATCTCAGAATCGTTGTTCTACTTTACAGAAGATGCGTTTATGGAAAGCCGGGGAACTTCAAAAAAACTGCTGATTTTCATGCGTCCCTGCGATGTTCATGCCAAGTATCATCAGGAAAAAATTTATCTTCAAAATGGCGGGTTTGAGGACAGCTACTATAAACGTATGAGTGAGAGAGTGAAAATTGTTCTGATGGAATGCAAAGAGGGATGGGATACCTGTTTCTGTGTAAGCATGGGGACGAACAAAACAGATGATTACGCTGCGGCTGTTCGCGCGGGGAAGGATATCCTGAGCCTTGAAGTCAAAGACGCTGAGCTGATTCCTTATTTTGAGAGATGCACATCCTGTGATTTTAAGCCTGAATTTATTAAAAAAAACGATCTGACACTGGAGGTTCCAGAAATCAATGACCGGAATGTTTTGGCTAAACTAAAGGTTCACCCCATGTGGAAAGAATTTGACAAGCGCTGCGTCTCCTGTGGTGCCTGCACAATCGCGTGCAGTACCTGTACCTGCTTTACAACAACTGATGTCATCTACAATGAAAATACAAACGTCGGTGAAAGAAAACGTACTTCTGCATCCTGTCAGATAGGCGGCTTTACCGATATGGCTGGAGGTATGTCTTTCAGGCCAACTGCAGGTGATCGTATGCGCTATAAGGTACTTCATAAATTTCATGATTATAAAGCGCGGTTCAAAGATTACCATATGTGTGTAGGCTGTGGGCGCTGTATCAGCCGATGTCCTGAATTTATTTCAATCGTCGCTACAGTCAATAAGATGACCCGAGCTATTGATGAGATACAAGATGAAATAAAAGCACAGGAGGTACGTTAAAATGGCAAATATTATGCAACCACAGGCCTGTAAAATTATGGACATCAAAAAAGAGAGCCAGCACGAGTATACTTTTAAGGTGAAAACGGATATACGCCCCAGGCATGGCCAGTTTTTTCAGCTTTCACTCCCTAAGATTGGCGAGGCGCCCATTTCGGTGAGCTCCTTTGGGGATGGATGGCTGGATTTTACAATCCGCTCTGTTGGAAAAGTTACGGATGAGATTTTTGAAAAGCAGCCAGGCGATGAGCTATTCCTGCGCGGCGCTTACGGTAATGGCTGGCCGGTCGACCAATTTAAGGGAAAGCATATGGTCATTATTACCGGCGGCACTGGCCTGGCGCCAGTCCGCAGTATGCTGCATTTTTTTACCGAAAATCCAGATTATGTTGAGAGTGTTAATCTGATTTGCGGGTTTAAAAATGAAGCGGGAATTGTTTTTCGTCAGGAGCTTGAAAACTGGCGGCAATCCTTTTCCACCCTCTATACCCTTGACAATGAAAAAATTGAGGGCTGGCATAAAGGCTTTGTGACAGAATTCGTTTCACAAGTTCCGTTTTCAGAGTTTGGCGATAATTATGAGGTTGTACTCGTAGGACCACCGCCAATGATGAAATTTACAGGCATTGAGTGCAGCAAAAACGGCGTGCCGGATGAAAAAATCTGGCTTTCTTTTGAACGCCGCATGTCCTGCGCGGTAGGGAAGTGCGGACACTGCCGAATTGATGAGGTTTATGTCTGTTTAGATGGTCCGGTGTTCAATTATACACAGGCCAAGTACCTGGTAGATTAGTGAAAGGAGCGGCAAAAGATGAATCATGATATCGATGTTAAAAAAGTACGGACAAACTGTTTCAGACAGTCTAAAGTGCCCGGCGAATTTATGCTGCAGATGCGTGTGCCTGGCGCAGTGATCGAGGCCAAGCATCTGAAGGCTGTGGCCGAAATCTGTGAGCGCTGGGGCAATGGCTCCTTTCATATGGGAACCAGGCAGACACTGGATATTCCAGGTGTCAAATATGAAAATATCCCTGAGGTAAATCGTTATATCAAGACTTATATTGAAGAGGTTGATGTAAAAATCTGCGATTGCGGGATGGAGGCAGACGATTATGGCTATCCCACCATTGGAGCCCGTAATGTTATGGCGTGTATTGGAAATACACACTGTATTAAGGGAAATGCCAACACCTATGAGCTCGCAAAAAAAATCGAAAAATTAGTCTTCCCTTCACACTATCACATTAAAGTTGCTGTTGCCGGGTGTCCTAATGACTGTGTAAAGGCTAATTTTAATGATTTTGGTATTATGGGCGTAAATAAGCAGGTTTATGACTATGACCGCTGTATTGGCTGTGGTTCCTGTGTGGATGCCTGCCAGAGCCATGCTACCGGGGTGCTTACACTCAATAAAGACGGGAAGATTGATAAAGACGCCTGCTGCTGTGTAGGCTGTGGTGAGTGTACCTTAATCTGTCCTACTGGAGCGTGGACAAGAGATCCAAAGAAATTATATCGTGTGACCCTTGGGGGGCGTACTGGAAAACAGAGCCCGCGCTCAGGAAAGCTTTTTATGAACTGGGTGACAGAAGAAGTAGTTTTGGGAATGTTTGCAAACTGGCAGAAATTTTCAGCCTGGGCCTTGGATTATAAACCTGAGTATCTCCATGGCGGTCATCTCATTGACCGCGTCGGATATAAAGAATTTATCAAACATATTTTTGAAGGGGTCAACTTTAATCCCGAGGCAAAAGTTGCGGATGATATCTACTGGGCAGAAAATGAACAGAGAAGCAATATACATGTCATGCCCTTATCACAGCACAAACATGCGGGGCCACAGGAATCCAAATAAGAATATGATCTCTCAATATAAGAGGCGCGGGTGATTTGTTCCGCGTCTCTTTCTGTGTTAAGATAAGGGTAATCGATAAACAGGAGGTAGAAGCATGAGAGTCATATCGTTAAGGGAAGAACCCGTTTATACACAAGCCGCCATCGATTTTTTCCAAAGCCGGTGGGCAACAGATAGTAATAAAATGATTTATGAGGACTGTATTGTTCATGGGCTTACCACAGAATCACCACTGCCTCGTTGGTATCTTTTGCTCGAAAGTGATAGGATTATCGGCGGCGCTGGCCTGATTACCAACGATTTTGTGAGCCGTATGGATCTTTGGCCCTGGATATGCGCTGTTTACGTTGAAGAGGAATACAGAGGGCACGCCTATGCGTCTCGTCTTCTCGAACGGGCGCGTGAGGACGCTGGGAAGGCTGGATATTCTTATGTCTACATTTGTACAGACCACGTCGGCCTTTATGAACATTATAATTACGAGTATATCGGCACTGGTTATCATCCCTGGGGAGAAGCCTCCAGAATCTATCGGGCTGGCACCGAAAAGGCTGAAAATATAAACGGCGCCGGAATATAGGTAAAGATGACAGAAAATTTAAAGGAGAAAAGCTAAATGGAGAAAAATGAGCGAGCATATCCGCAGTTTTCTATGTGTGGTCTTAACTGTGGCCTGTGCCCCATGTATCATATGAGAGAATCCGGCTGTCCCGGCTGCGGAGGAAAGGGCCATCGTTCCTGCACAATCAAGAAATGCGGACAAGAACATGACAATATTGAGTTTTGCTTTCAATGCCGGGATTATCCCTGTGAGCGCTACGAGACCGTTAGTCCATATGACAGCTTTATTTCATACCGCCACGTGTTGAAGGACTTTCAAAAAGCTGAGCGTGATGGCCTGGAAAACTACAAAATAATGCTGAATGAGAAAATTGAGATACTTCGTTATCTTTTAAAGAACTATAATGATGGAAGACGGAAAACATTTTACTGCACAGCTGTGAATCTCTTAGAGCTTGAGGATGTAAACAGAGTGATGACGCAGATAAAGGAAGCAATTGCTCCTGAGACACCTCTGAAAGAGAGTGCTAAACAGGTTGTCTATCTGTTTCAAACCATGGCGGAAGAAAAAGAAATATCATTGAAGCTGAAGAAAAAGAAAGCGAAAAAGGAAAAATAGGCCTGAATTTAAAAAGGGCTTAAAGGCGTAATGAGATAGAAATGAAGCTTTACAAACCCACAGCCTGCCTGAATTTTGCTGAAGAAACAGATGTTAAGAGTCGTAACTATAAAATTATGATAAAAAGTCCTATTCAGGACTTTTTTTGTTATACTTTTTAAGTATTGGCATAAAACGTTTCACAAAGGTTCCTTTACCACGGCCTTTAATATAGAACAAACCAAAGATTGAAAAAACGACCGCGCCGATAAAGTTAACAAAGAGATCAGACATGGTGTCAATTAAACCAATGTCGATATAGCCGCCATAATTCCACGTTTGTCCGTTGACAATCATACTTTCGATTGGGATGGTCACCGCAACATTTTTGCCTTCAGGATTAAAAATCACCGAACTGATGCTGTGGATAATGGTATCTTTCTGCATATCGGTATGAAAAAACCAATCTGCTGCAAATTCAAAAAATTCCCAGAGAACGCCGATCGTCATTGAAAAACAGAAAGCAAAGACTGCCACAAAAACCGGGGAAAGGCTGAGACTGAAATTCTCATTTTCGTTAAGAATATCAATGAGTGAAAAACCAATTGCCGCCATCAGAAAACCGTTAATGGTGTGCAACATTGCGTCCCAATGGTCAAAAATGAGGTAGTATTCCTGGATTTCGCCAAGAATTTCAGCCGAAAAGATAAAAAGAAGAATAATAACCTCGAGAGTAGTAGGCATTTTGATATGCAGTTCTTTATCGATAAAGGAAGGAATCATAAATAAAATCAGTGTAAACACACATAAAAACACATTATCCCAGTTTTCATTTACAATCTGAGCAATCATTACAACAATGACCATGGCTCTCAAGAGCAGGTACAGCAGAAACTTTCCTTTATTTTCCCGAATATTTTTAACCGATTTTTCTTTTGATGTCTTGTCCTTTTTCACTAGGTACTCCTTTTGGGGCTTTAATGGTAGCATTATATCACAAATGAGCAGAAAGCAATATTTATTTATTCTATTTCCAAAGAAAAAATCTGTTCCCAAAAATCTTGACAAAGAGGGCAAAGTAGACAATACAGAAATTTTTGAAGCCGCCTGTGAGTTCTACGCGACTGAATCGCTCCGTAAGACCCAGATTTTCAATGAGCCTGGTATGCCCGCGATTGATAAGCTTAATTATTTTATACAGTATCTTTTTGACTATACTCTGAAGCATAAGGAGTTTGAGAGCAATTATCATGAAAACAGTGAAATAAGAGCCAGCCGAATTGATAAGGTGGCGGCTAAAATGGTGGAAAATCTGATTCCGATTATGGAAGAGGGGATTCGTGAGGGTACATTTCATTGCGAAAATCTACAGACGACTGCGAGATTTATCGTTTTTGGTATGCTGCATACCTTTCATGATGAGATTCCTGAAAAGAATATTGAAGCTTACATACAACATTTTGTTATCTTTATTCGAAAAATACTGATTTTCTTGACAATCAAAACAGACTGGGTTGTTCTGAAAGTGAATGAATTCACTCGAATACAAAATCTATGTCAAATTATTCAGCAGGGGAAAACTATCTGAAAGCTATTCTGATTCTCCACAGCTTCATTAAAGATTTATAAATGATGCCTGGATTTATCATTTATAACGTAGTTCATGACGCCAGTTTTCTGAATGGCTGCTACCAGAACAGCTCCCAGGACCACACCGCCGATACAGCTGATGAAAAAAGGTATCACGTAGGCAAACAGAGCAGCCTCTTTGCCCATGACCATGGTCGCAATTGGGTAAGCCGCAAGAGCGCCAAGGATACTGGTACCAAAAAGCTCACCAAGATAAGTGAATGACAGCTTTTGAGTATAACGAAAAACCAATCCGCAGAGAAGAGCGCCGCACATGCTTCCAGGAAAGGCCAGAAGGCTGCCGGTTCCAAGCATTAGCCGTATAAGACTGGTGATAAAAGCCATAGAAAAGCCATAAAAAGGGCCGAGAAAAACGGCTGAGAGAATATTAACCATATGTTGAACTGGAAAACAGCGGGCCGATCCCAAAGGAATGCTGAAGGGCGAACAGACCACCCCTGTGGCAATAAGAATACCGGCCATTGTTAATTTTCGTGTATGATTTTTTTCCATGCCAGAAGCCTCCAGAAAAATAAAAATGGGATACGCCTACGCTGCGTACCCCATAAAATATTATGCTGTCCCTACGTTGGCATTATCCAAATCAGGTTGTGAGTCGAAGCGACAAAGCCTCCTCTCAGCCTGCTGCAGCAAGCTCCCCATATGATTCTGTTTTTATTATAGCTGTTTTTGAAATGATATTCAAGTCTGGCTGGCTTCTTCTGGTACATTTTTTGAGATTTCAAAATCTTTTTTAAGCATCTCTCCGACTTTGTGAATTTCAGTTTTTATGTGTTGCCATTGCTCTGGCGAAACACCTTTTAAGCTTAAGTACATGCTCAAATGAACGGCTACTGCTAGAAAATGCCGGTTCCTATCCATTATTTTTTCAAAGGCTTCATTTGGTATAAGCTTTTGCTCTTCTGCCAGGCTTTCCAGCTGCTTGCTGACCAGATGGAGGTTTAACAGGTTTTCATAAAGTAAGGGTCCAGTCTCCCGTTTTTCAGCAAGATTCCACAGATTATACAGAATAAACAAATCCGATTTAAAAAGGCTGGTGAGTTCATAGCGGAAAACATCCTGCTTGCGTGTTCTGAATATGAAAATTCCGCCAAGTACAGCGATGGACACACCGCCGATAACACAGAATACCCGGAATAATACCAGATCCATGACGCCCAGTTCGGGTAAAAACATAACGGCGGTCATTTGTGTGCTGATTATGGTGCTGACAATTGAACTTTTTATGGTTAGCATAAAGACCAGACCGACTGCAACGGTAAGCAGCAGGCGTATTGAGGCGGGAATATATTGTGTGACAAGAACGAAAAATATCATTCCCAGAATTGTACCGATCACCTTATAGGCAGCTTTTTTTAGTGTGTCACGAATATAAATGCTGGAAGATAAATATCCCATAAGCGGTATCCAGTAGCCGTGCCATTCATTGAGAGGAATACTAAACCAATGGGGAATATAGTGTGCTGTGACGGTACAAACTGTTACAATAACAGCTGTCTGGAGTGCGAAACGCATCTGAAAAAAATCAAGGCTGAACCGGCGGCGAAGTGTAAGGGATTTATACCTAAGCCCTTGTTTAATAGAAGTGTTCAGATCGCTGCTGTGACAATCATCCAGAAGCCGTTCCCTGAGAGATTCCAGAATCAGCAGAAGCTCTTGATTCAGCCGGCTATGGGTCAGCGAAGGCTTTTTTAAAAATGCCTGTAAATCGGCCGCCAATGCTTTGGGCTCTTCCGCAGCTTCCAGCCGTGCGCCTAAAACAGAAAACTGAATCTCATCAATGGCTGAAAGCGCTTTTTCAGAAGTGCCGATGGATTGTAGTACTTGCCCGAGCTGTTCAAGGCAGAGCATCAAACCATAGGTATATTTTTGACTGCCGTTCATCAGGCCCATTTGTCTGAAAACAGCTGGATAAATATCGCTGCTAAGCTCCAGCGATAGGGCATCAAGCTTTTTATCAACGGCTTCATCTTTAGATTTTCTTTTTTGTCCCAGCATTTTAAACCCTGCGCCAGCGCAGTTGAGCGCTTCTTTTACAATTGGATTAAAGGCGGGTTTTGAGGGATGTTTTTGCAGAATCAGACTCATTGTTATACAGATCGCCAGGCAGTAAAGGAGTGCTAAAATACGGATCGGAAGATCGGCCAGTGTTCTAGGGCTGATTTGTACAAGGATAAACGCCATACCGGGGATGTAGTAGTTTGTTTTCAAAAACTCATTGGCATCGGCATAGATCAGAAAAAAAATCAGGAAAAATCCTATAGTAATCAATGTAACAAAGTGCATGGAGACCAAAGTTCCTAAAATAGCATAGCCAACCAACCAGATGGAATCGAGCAGCATATTGACAACGGACAGACGGTTTTTAACCATCGTCTGGGTGTATAAAAGAAAAACAAGTGCGATAACTGCGTTGTTTCTTCCAAAGAGCAGAGTAACAGTTCCCATAAGAAATAAACCGAAGACAATGGCTGGTAATGTTTTGGGTAAGGCTTTAAAGAAATTTTTGATGGCTTTTAGAATTGAAATCACTCCTTAAGGTTTTTCTTTTTAGAATACCCCTTTGGAAAAAAATAAAGCAATAAAAAAACGATTCTGTCATTTTTCCAGAACCGTTTTTTTGCTTTAAAAGAAATTCATTATGAATCCCATAATCATACCCAGCAGACCACCAAGCCATATGATGGCATTCAATTCTTTTTTCATGATGCTTAAAATAATTTTTTCCATTTCCAGTACGTCAAATCCATTGATTTGATCTTCTACTAACTGGGGAATATCCAAAGCAGTGAGAGCCTTGGATAAATTATTTTCGACCAGATTGTGATAGGCCTTAAGCAGACTCTCCTTTACCTTTGGCACACTTGAGCCAAAACGCTCATAGAGTTCAGCCATGCTGTAATCCAATATTTCATGACTCTCGCGGTCTACCAGATTGCCAATCATCTCCTCGCCGCGCTCAAAAATCATGTTGTTGACAGTATCTCTGAGTTTTTCACGGATGCCGATCATGGTGTTATCGCTGACCATAAAAGAAAAAGCTGAAAATAACGAATTATTTTTGATTTCATCCATCGCAGCATCGGCAATCATATCGCCGACATCCATCTGGCATACCTTACGAAAAAGCAGCGCGGTTGCTTTTTCAGTGGTTGTATTCGCCAACGCTTCTGTTTTTTCTTCATCGGTATAGTGGATAATAATTTCGCGAATGGTCATTGGGCTGTCTTTGTAGGCTTCAATTTTATAATCGATGTAGCCATTGATTTTAGCATCCATTTCCGGTGACAGGAGTCCGCGGCTCAGAACCTCTTCATTTACAAGTGTAGAGCCAATGACGCCCCCCACAGATTTTGCGATTCGCGTTTTTTCTTTTGGAATGATCCCTGGCGTGAAGGGAAGAGTCCAACCTAAAATTTTGACAGGCTTCAGTGGCCGGAATAACATGCGTATGGCAATCCCGTTAGTGATAAGGCCAATAACGGCGCCGACCAAAGGGCCGATTAAAAAGTGTAGATCCAAAATGATCGCTCCTTTATAGAATGATTGGTTATTATAGTATTATAACGATGGCGCTTATAAATGTCCATCCTCAAGTTTAACTTAAAATCATTTAAATTTACATAAATATTTCAAAAAGGTATTGAATCTTCCGGCGTTTAGGGGTATACTGTGTATAAATTGAACATATAAAGATGATGACTGGGAAGAGTAAGTTAATCGAAGGTTACAGAGAGCAGGCATAGTGCTGAGATTGCCGCAGCCAATCCTTAACTGAAGACCGTCCCACGAGTTGGCTGTCAAATGCAGTACCGGAGCGCTGTCCGTTATCAGCATCAGAGTGGGTATACTATGTATGCCAATTTGGGTGGAACCGCGTGACGAACGTCCCATTGTCTATGACAATGGGACGTTTTTGATATTTCGTTCCATTTTAGAAAAATATTTATTTGATCAATCTAAACTTATCAATTTTATGGAGGTAATCTTATGAACATAACTTTAAAAGACGGTTCTGTTAAACAGTATGAACCTGGAATCACTGTTTATGATGTGGCGAAGGATATCAGTGAGGGTCTGGCGCGCAACACAATGGCCGGTGAATTAAATGGTGAGCTGGTAGATATCCGCAAGCCCATAACGGAAGACAGCACATTAAATTTATTGACCTTTGATTCTGAAGGCGGAAAGCACGCTTTCTGGCATTCCGCATCCCATCTCATGGCTCAGGCAATCAAACGGATATGGCCTGAAGCACAGTTAACCATTGGTCCAGCCATTGACAATGGTTTTTACTATGACATTGACTTAGAGCATACCTTGACACCTGAAGACCTTGAAAAGATCGAAAAGGAAATGAAAAAAATTGTTAAGGAAGCGCCCGAAATTGAGTATTACACCAAATCCAGAGAGGATGCGTTGAAATGGGCAGAGGCAGAGGGTGAGACCTATAAAACCGAGCTGATTAACAATCTCCCAGAGGACGCGGTTATTTCATTTTATGGACAGGGTGAATGGGCTGACCTGTGCGCTGGCCCACACATACGAAACGCATCTCAGATCAAGGCTTTTAAGCTTTTAAGTCTTGCTGGCGCTTACTGGCATGGCGACGCCAATAACAAGATGCTCCAGCGCGTCTATGGGATTGCCTTCCCTAAAAAGTCGGAGCTTGATGCGTATTTACAGCGCTTGGAAGAAGCTAAAAAACGTGACCACCGTAAGCTGGGCAAGGAGTTAGACCTTTTCTCAATGCATGAAGAGGGACCAGGCTTCCCGTTTTTCCATCCTAAGGGAATGGTTCTGCGAAATGAGCTTGAAAATTTCTGGCGTAGTGAGCACGCGAAAAAAGGCTATAAGGAAATCAAGACGCCGATTATGCTGAACGCTGATCTGTGGAGACGTTCAGGCCACTGGGACAACTATAAGGAAAATATGTATTTTACTGAAATAGATGGACAGGAGTTTGCTGTCAAGCCAATGAACTGCCCGGGCGGCATGCTTGTCTACAAAACGAGACAGCACAGCTACCGTGAGCTGCCACTGCGTATGGGTGAGCTGGGACAGGTACACCGCCATGAACTTCACGGTGCGCTCCACGGCCTCATGCGTGTCCGTACCTTTACTCAGGATGACGCGCACATTTTCTTGACAATGGATCAGGTAAAGGATGAAGTCATTGGAATCATCGACCTGGCTAATGAAATCTATGATATTTTTGGCTTTAAATATAAGGTTGAGCTCTCTACTAAACCTGAGAAAGCCATTGGTAATGATGAAGACTGGGAAGTTGCAACGGATGCGCTGCGCGAAGCATTGGAGGCCAAAGGGATGGATTATCAGCTGAACCCGGGAGACGGCGCATTCTATGGTCCTAAGATTGACTTCCATCTGGAAGACAGCATTGGCCGTACATGGCAGTGCGGTACGATTCAGTTAGATATGCAGATGCCGGAACGTTTCGATTTAACCTATGTTGGCAGCGATGGAGAAAAGCATCGCCCAGTTATCCTGCACCGTACCATTTTTGGCAGTATTGAACGTTTCCTCGGTATTTTAATCGAACACTTTGCCGGAAAATTTCCGCTTTGGCTGGCTCCGGTACAGGTACAATTGATTCCAGTATCCGATGCTCATGACGCTTTCACAAAAGAAGTAGCTTCAAAACTCGAAGAAGCAGGCATTCGCGTAGAAATTGACTTCAGGGATGAAAAGATTGGTTACCGTATTCGTGAAGCACAGATGCAGAAGATTCCGTATATGCTGGTCATTGGTGATAAGGAAGTTGAATCTGGACGTCTGAGTATCCGTAACCGTGATACCGGTGAACAGGAAACTTTAAAAATTGACGAGTTCAAGTATCGTCTTGCTCAGAACATCGCAAAAAAATCTTTGGTTCTGGATTAATTTTAAAAAGAGCTTGACAATTATTTATAGTTGCTATATACTAATTAAGCAAACAAAGCAGAGGTGTCCACTTCTCACCTGGTCTTCTAGCAAGGCGGGTTCATAGCAATTTAAGTAATTGATTGTTTAATGCAGGTGGACTATGTCTACCTGCATTTTTGTTTTAATAAATTCCTATAAATGGAGGTGTATTACTATAGCAAGAGAAGTTCAACACGAGATTAACGAGGAAATCCGTGATCGTGAAGTCCGCGTAATTGATGCAAACGGAGAAATGCTGGGCGTTATGCCGACAAAAGAAGCACAAAAAATGGCAGACGAAAAGAGTCTGGATCTCGTTAAGGTTTCTCCTAACGCGAAGCCGCCGGTCTGCAAAATTCTGGACTACGGTAAATTCCGTTATGAAGAAATGCGGCGTGTTAAAGAAGCAAAGAAAAACCAGAAAGCGGTTGTTATCAAAGAAATCCGTATGTCTGTACGGGTTGAGGAACACGACATCATGGTTAAAGTCAAAAACTGCATTAAGTTCTTAGAACAGGGCAATCGTGTCAAAGTATCCATCCGTTTCAGAGGCCGTGAGATGGCTTATACGGATCAGGGTAGGGGTGTTTTACTTGACTTCGCTGAACGTGTAACTGATTATGGTACGGTTGACAAGCCACCAAAAATGGAAGGCCGCAGCATGGTCATGTTCTTATCCCCTAAAAAGGATAAGTAAGCTAAGCCTATAATGGTATAACTTGTTATACTTCATTATATAAATAAAATAAAAAATAAGTTGACGAAGATAGGGAGGAGGAATCGACTATGCCAAAAATGAAATCCCATCGTGGTGCTGCTAAGCGCTTCAAAGTGAAAAAATCAGGTGTGATCAAACGCGCTAAGGCTTACAAAAGCCATATCTTAAATAAGAAAAGCCAGAAGAGAAAGAGAAATCTTAGAAAAGCTGGTTACTTAGTACCAAGTGACGCAAAAGTTGTCAAAAAAATGTTAATGAAATAATAGTGAGCAAGGAGGAAAATTTTAATGGCTAGAATTAAAAAAGGCGTTAATGCCAAAAAGAAGCATAAAAAAGTATTAAAACTTGCAAAAGGCTATTATGGTGCTAAAAGCAAGTTATACAGACCGGCGAACGAAGCAGTTATGCGTGCACTTCGTTCTTCTTACAGAGGTCGTAAAGAAAAGAAAAGAAATTTCAGAAGATTATGGATCACCCGTATCAATGCAGGTGCCCGTATGTATGGTTTAAGCTATAGCAAATTTATGTTTGGCCTGAAACAGGCTGGCGTTGAAATGGACCGTAAAATCTTAGCCGATTTAGCAATGAATGATATCAATGCATTCGCAAAATTAGTTGATGTTGCAAAAGCACATCAGGCTTAAGCTTTAACAACCAAGACAAAAAACTTCTCAGTCCTTGGGAAGTTTTTTTTATGTGATATTTTCACCATGTTGGGTAATAATCTCCTTTAGAAAGGCATTGATTGCAGCAAACGATCTTGCTTTTTTTTGACAGAATGGTACAATAGGTGAAAGCAAATAAAATATTTACTTGGAGCAGACAAATGATAAACATTGTTAAAAAAGGTGGGCGTATGGCTACCTTTATGCGGCACCGTTCTCCGGCCGAAATTCTGATGTTCGGCTTTGCAGCAGTAATATTTCTGGGGGCAGTGATTCTGAACCTGCCAGTCTCCAGTGCCTCCGGCCAAAGTCCGGGATTTTTGAACTGTTTATTTACGGCAACCTCCAGCGTATGTGTTACAGGACTGGTGGTTGTGGATACGGGGACCTACTGGTCGCTGTTTGGTCAGATTGTCATTATTCTTTTAATTCAAATCGGCGGTCTCGGCTTTATGTCTTTAATGACTATTTTTTTCGTACTGGCGGGTAAGCGCATTACGATTAAAAACCGTCTGCTCATCCAATCCTCAGTCAATTCAGACAGAGTACAGGGGGTTGTCAAATTTACTAAATACATCGTCTTTTCCTGTCTGGTGATCGAAGGCGTCGGCGCGCTGCTGCTGTCCTTTGTCTTTGTTCCAGATTATGGGTTGGGGAAAGGTATTTATTTTGGTATCTGGCATTCGATCTCTTCGTTCTGTAACGGCGGTTTTGATTTAATCGGCGGCTTTCAGAGCTTTACAGGATATGCTAATAACCTTCTGTTGAACTTTACTGTTTGTGCGCTTATCGTAATCGGTGGTCTGGGTTTTGCGGTTACCAGTGAAATTGTCAGCTACCGGACAACCAGACGACTGAGCATGCATTCTAAAATTGTTTTAAGCATTACCGCTATTTTGGTAGTCGGCGGCGCGGTGCTCTTTTATATTTTTGAGCACGCCAACCCCGAAACCATGGGGAACCTGCCGTGGTACGGGAAAATTTACGCGGCTTTTTATCAGTCTGTGACGCCTCGTACAGCCGGTTCCAACACCATTAGCCAGACAGGGCTTAATCCAGTTTCCAAGGTACTAACCATTGTGCTGATGTTTATCGGCGGTTCGCCAGGGTCAACGGCCGGTGGGGTTAAAACCACTGCTGTAGCCATGATGGCTATTACATTATTTACTGAACTGATGGGCAGAAAGGATGTCACCTGCTTTAAACGCCGCATTCCGGAGATCACCATTAAGCGGGCTGCCTGTGTTCTGACCATTGGTATTTCCATCATCATTGTCATTATTATGATTTTGATGGTCTGTGAACCTGGCGCAGACCCGATGGCTGTTACCTTTGAGGTGTTTTCAGCCTATTCTACCGTTGGACTTACCTGTGATTTAACACCGCACCTTCATGCGCTCAGCAAAGTTGCGCTGATTATTACAATGTTTATCGGTCGTGTGGGGCCGCTCACAATCGCTTATGTTATTACGAGAAAAGAAAGAAAAGAACTTGAGAATAAAGGCCAGTTCAAGCTGCCCGAAGGCAATGTCTTGATTGGTTAAAAGGAGCATAAATTGAAGGAAAAACAATTTGCTATTCTGGGGCTCGGCCGTTTCGGTGAAGCTCTTGCTATTACTCTGAGTGAGTTGGGGTCAAATGTGATCGTTGTTGATAAGAATGAGGAAAAGGTGCAGAATATTGCCAACTATGTCACCTACGCGGTTCAGGCCGACGTCTCAGATATTAATGCTCTGAAGTCCATTGGCTTAAAAAATGTGGATGCGGTGATTATCTCGATTACCTCTGATATCAACAGCAGCATTATGGGAGTTGTCAACGCGCAGGAGCTTGGAATTCAGGAAATTTATGGAAAAGCCAATAATGCGCAGCACGAAAAGGTTTTGCTCAAACTAGGCGTTAAAAAGGTCTTTTCACCAGAGCGCGATATGGGTGAACGTGTTGGTCACAGCCTTTATTCCGGCGATTTTATTGATGCACTGGAGCTGGACACAGACCATTCAATCGTTGAGATCGACGCCCTACATAAATGGGAAAACCAGGCTCTGGAGTCATTGGATATGCGTACAAAATATGGGCTTAATGTCATAGCGATCCGCTCTCAGGATCACTTGAATGTCTCTCCAGTGGCGACAGATGTCATCCGTACTGGTGATAAGCTGGTCGTAATAGGCGACAATGCGGATATTAATGATGTCACCCGCCTCTATCAGTCTGGAAACTAAGATGATGGCTGAAGAATTGATTACCTCCCGCCAAAATGCAACGGTTAAAAATGTTATCAAGCTGAAACAGAAAAAAAACAGAGACCGTGAAGGGCAGTTTGTCCTGGAAGGGACTAAGCTTTTTATGGAGGCTGAAGCCTGGAATGTGGCAATCACTGCGGTTTTTACAACGCCACAGTGGCTCGAGGGAGCTGGGAAGGCTGCAATGGAGGCATTCAAACGCGTGAAAGACAAGAGAACCCCGGTTTTCACGGTTGAGGCCAGCGTTTTTGAAGTCATGTCTTCCTTGAGAATGCCGGAAGGTGTTTTATGTACAGCACATAAATTTGACGCATCTGAAAAACTTTTTGAAAAAAAATGCAAAAAAAGCGGGAAAAATTATCCAACTTATGTTATATTAGATGATGTGCAAGATCCGGGCAATGTTGGAACCATCATACGAACAGCGGATGCAGCTGGCTTTGACGGTATTGTCTGCTCGTCAAAAACCGCAGATATCTACAATGAAAAAGTCCTGCGCGGAGCCATGGGATCGGTGTTTCACCTTCCGGTGCTTCAAGTCTGTGATCTTGAAAAGACGGTTCTTTTGCTTAAGGAGCAGGGTACGCGTATGATCGGAACCTCGCTTCAGGGAAAAACCGGTCTGTCTGATTCACTGACAGCGCAGACATCTGTTGGCGTTATCCTTGGCAACGAGTCAAAGGGAATGTCAAAGGGAATGGCGGATCTGTGCGACGAATTGTACAAACTGCCAATGTATGGACATGCTGAATCTTTAAATGTTTCGGTAGCTGCCGGTATCTTAATGTATGATATCGCAAGGACCATGCATGAGTAAAACAGAATAAGATAAAGACGATGATGGAGAAAGTAGGCGGCACGCCGCTCATTTACAGAGAAAAAACCCCGGCGGCTGAGAGGGTTTTAGTGAACAGTGCTGCTGAAGTTCCCTCCTGAGTTTTGACTGCCAAGGCACCTGGTGTTTGTAGTGGTCAACGTCAACGTGACGTTATACGTGAGAGGCCACGCCAACTGGGCGGCGGCAACAAAGGTGGTACCGCGGAATTTATTCGTCCTTTATGCAGTTTTGCATGAAGGGCTTTTTTAGTTTACAGCCGCGATCCGATAAAAATGTTATTATGAAGAAGGAGATAAAAATGCAAGAGGAATTAAATCGCATCAGAGAAAATTGTTTGGAAGATTTGAAAACTGTCAGCGATATGAAATCGCTCGATGACATCCGTGTAAAATATCTTGGTAAAAAAGGTGTTTTGACCGCGGCTTTAAAAGGAATGGGCAAGCTTTCAAAGGAAGAGCGCCCGGTTATTGGCAAGCTGGCTAATGAGGTTCGGGAAGAGATTGAAACCGGACTGGCCGGAAAAAAGGAAGCGTTGGAAACAGCAGAAATGATGGCTGCCATCGAAAAGGAAAAACTGGATGTCTCTCTGCCTGGCAAAAAACCATCAGAAGGCAACCTGCACCCTTTAAATATCATCATCAATGATCTGGAAGAAATCTTCCTGGGTATGGGCTTTTCCATTGCCGAAGGACCCGAAATCGAATGGTCTAAATATAATTTTGATTATCTTAACATGCCTCAGGAGCATTCAGCCAGAGATTTGCAGGAGACCTTCTATTACAATGATGAGGTGGTTTTAAGAACGCAGACTTCACCGGTTCAGGTGCGCGTTATGATGGATGAAAAGCCGCCACTGCGTGTTATCTCACCAGGACGCGTTTATCGAGCTGACGAAATCGATGCGACCCATTCACCGGTATTCCACCAGATGGAAGGTCTTGTCATTGACAAAGGTATCACAATGGCTGATTTAAAAGGAACCCTGGATATGTTTGCCAAAAAGCTTTTCGGTGAAAATGTTCAGACAAAATTCCGTCCTCACCAATTCTATTTCACCGAGCCCAGTGCGGAAATGGATGTAACCTGTTTTAAATGTGGGGGCGCAGGCTGTAAAGTGTGCGGCAATAGCGGCTGGATCGAGCTTTTAGGTTGTGGGATGGTGCATCCTAATGTACTGCGCCACTGCGGCATTGATCCAGAGGTTTACAGTGGATTTGCTTTCGGTATGGGCCTTGAACGAGTGGCCATGACCAAATACGGAATTAACGACTTACGTCTGCTTTTCGAAAACGACATGCGTTTTCTGACACAATTCAAATAGGAGGAGCCCCATATGTTAGTATCACTCAATTGGTTAAAAGAATATGTAAAAATCGAACAGGACCCCAAAACTTTCGGGGATATCCTGACAATGTCCGGTACAAAGGTAGAAACCATTGATCACGTTTCGGATGAGGTTTCCGGTGTCATCACTGGTAAAATTGTTAAAATTGAAAAACATCCTGACGCTGACAAGCTGGTTGTCTGCCAGATTGATGTGGCAGCTGCATCGCCATTAACTATCGTCACCAGCGCAACCAATGTTTTTGAGGGGGCAGTCGTCCCGGTTGCGGTTGAAAATTCAGTGGTAGCCGGCGGGCATAAAATGAGCCGTACTGATTTCCGGGGGATTATGTCTTATGGCATGATGTGCTCTGTGGAAGAACTGGGAATGAATACAGATCTGTTTACCCCTGAAATAAAAAATGGTATCTACATTCTGCCTGAAGATACTGAACTTGGCGTTGAGGTGCGTGAGCTGCTTTGGATTGACGACAATATCATTGAGGTGGAATTGACGGCCAATCGCGGAGACTGCCAGTCTATTTATGGAATTGCGCGTGAAGCTGCTGCAGCGCTTGATGAGCCAGTGGCCCCGGTTAAGCTCTACGATAAAAAAGAAACTAAAAATGAAATTGCGGATCATCTGAGCGTTAAGGTAGAAACTGAGCTGTGCCCGCGCTATGTGGCTAAAATGTTCAAGGTTAAAAAGATTGAGCCCTCTCCGCTTTGGATGCAGCTTAAACTTTTAAACAGCGGCGTCCGTCCGATTAACAATATTGTCGATGTGACAAACTATGTTATGTTAGAGCTTGGGCAGCCGCTTCATGCCTTTGACTACAAGAGCCTTAATTCTGATGAGATTGTGGTTAAAACCGGTAATAAAGAAAAGACGGTCGTCACACTGGATGACAAGGAACGTGATATTGATGAATCCATGATGATGATCACCAACGGAAAATATCCTGTGGCTGTCGCGGGGATTATGGGCGGCTTGAACTCAGAAATCACTGAAAACACCGAATATGTCGTCCTTGAATCCGCCTGCTTTGACAAAACCAGCATCCGCCTGACCTCCAAAAAGCTTGGCATGCGTACAGAAGCTTCTGGACGCTATGAAAAGGGAATCTATCCAGAGCTTGCCGAAACAGCTGCCCTGCGCGCAACTTATCTGTTTGATCTGATCGATGCCTGCGATGTTCTGGAGGGAATGATTGATGTTTACCACAAACCAGAAGAACCACACGAGGTTGCTGTGAATGTGGACTGGATCAACCGTTTTATCGGCATTAGCCTCTCTGAGGATGAAATTATCCGTATTTTTGAAAGACTGTTCCTGACTGTTGAAAACAAGGGAAACGGCGATCTGGTTGTTAAGGTGCCAGACTATAGGCAGGATCTTGAAATCCGAGAAGACCTGGCGGAAGAGGTGGCGCGAATTTATGGCTACAACAGGATTCCAAGCACCATTATGGGTGGCACCACCCTCGTTGGCGGAAAGAGTGTTAAACAGAAATATCAGGATATGCTTCAGAGTCTGCTGGTAGGTGCTGGATATTACCAGACGCTTACCACTTCTTTTACCAGTGTCAACCGTATCAACGCTTTAAATATGGACTGCGGTAATGATCTGGTTCCGCTCATCAATCCACTCGGTGAGGAAAACAGCATTATGCGCAACACACTGGTCGGACACCAGCTGGAAGTGGTGAGCTTAAACCATAACCGTAAAAATCCACAGGGCCGTTTCTTTGAGTTTGCCCAGACCTACCATAAAAACCCAAATGAAAATGAGTTGCCCATTGAGCGCAAGCACCTGGTCATTTCTTCCTATGGAAATACAGACTATTTCGACATTAAGGGTGTGGTTGAGCTGCTGCTCGATCGTTCTGGCATTGTGGGTTATGACTTTATCCTGGCGGGGCCTGATCTTTATCATCCGGGCAGAAAGGCTGAAATAAGAGTAGGGAATACGCTTGTCGGCCAGATAGGGGAGATTCATCCGATGGTTGTCAAAAACTATGATCTGCCGAAACGTACCTACGCCTGTGAACTGGACTTTGATCTGATGGCCGAATTACAGCAGGATGCCATTAAATTTGTTGAAATGCCCAAGTATCCTGGTTCCTCAAGAGATATCGCGCTTGTCCTGGATGAGGACGTGCCGGCTTCAAAAATTGAGGCGACCATCAAAGCCCATGATACAGGTATTATGGAAAATGTTGAGCTCTTTGATGTTTACCAGGGTGAACAGATCGAAAAGGGCAAAAAAAGCCTGGCCTATTCAATTTTATTCCGTCATCCCGAAAGAACATTAACAGACGATGATATCAATCCAGTAATGGACGAAATTTTATCTGATCTCAAAAATGGATTTAATGCCCAATTAAGGGATTAATATGGTATAATAGTAGTGTGTTAAGATCGCATAAAGATTTTGCGAATCGCGTTAAGATTATATAAAGATCTATTTACAGGAATTTACCGGGGCTGAAAAGCCCCGGTCTTAATGCACGAACTTTAAATACCAGGCAGCACCTTCGTCTGCCTTAGCAATAGAAGGGAAGAGAATTATGAATAAGAACGACTTAAACCGCAGTATTATAGCGCTTTGCCAGCTAAAGGGCATCGGCCGTAAAAAAGTGAAAACCATTTTAAAATCCGTTGATAACCCGGCGGACTACCATCTTTTAGAGCTGGTTGAAATCGGTATATCCTTAAATGTTTTTTCACGCAACAGTACAATCGGTACATTTTTAGACGCCAGAAAGCGCGCGGATGAAATTTTAAAGTGCTGCGAAGAAAATGACATCAAGATGATCAACTCTTATTCTGAGGATTTTCCAAAGGCATTGCTATTTGAAGATGGTCCAGATTTGATTTATTATAAAGGCGATCTGTCGCCTCTTACCAATATAAACAGAGCGGCTGTTATCGGTACCCGTGTACCATCCGATATTGGCTATCATTTTGCCTATAATTGCGGTAAAAGTCTGGCAGAACAGGGTTATACAGTTGTCAGCGGGCTGGCTCTTGGCTGTGACACTGCGGCGCATCTTGGCTGCCTGAAAGCCGGGGGAAAAACCGTTGCCTTTCTACCGTCAAATTTAATGACGATTACACCGCGCGAAAATATGGAGCTGGCAGAGCGTATCATAGCAGGGGGCGGCTGTATTATCAGTGAATTTTCGCCTTTGTCCACTTCCAATGCCTATATGTTTATTGA
The DNA here is from genome assembly GCF_003477535.1 of Eubacterium sp. AM05-23. Taxonomy (NCBI): domain Bacteria; kingdom Bacillati; phylum Bacillota; class Clostridia; order Eubacteriales; family Eubacteriaceae; genus Eubacterium; species Eubacterium sp. AM05-23. The sequence continues at coordinate 176,011 of NZ_QUDF01000005.1, read as the reverse complement.
AAGAGACCGGCTTCAGGCAGCGGCTTCTAATTTTGTGCTGGTATCTGAATTTGCCCGAAACAGCGGAACGCTTCATACGCTGCATTTTGCACACACCTATGGGAAACCGATTTATGCTGATGATGCCATTGTCAATTCCGATGTCGATGGGTATGATGCTATGACAGAAGAGGGAATTACATATCAAGTTGGCAATATGGAAGAAATTAAGCAATTTATCCTTAAAAATCGACAATAATTGTAATATTTTAATATTTTATTTGAAATTTCTTACAAGATTACTTATAATGATAGAAAGAGAACTAATTAATTTTTATATACAGGAGGTAAGTTAATTGCCTGAAGAAAAAAAAGTTGTCGAACTTCGCATCTTAGAAAATGATTTTTCTGTAAAGGCTGGGGAAAGTGAGGATTATATCCGCGAAATCGCCACCTTTGTTAATGACGAACTGACAAAGGTCAAGGAACGCAATCCTTTCACCAACCATATCCGTATCGCAATTCTTGGCTGTATGAACATCACTGAGCTTCTATTTGAAGCTAAAAAGGATGTGATCATTGCGGAGCGTAAGCAGGAGGAGGAAGCCAATAATATCAATCTGGTAAAGGAAGAATTAAAGACTGCCGGCGAAGAAATCAATGAACTTAAAGAAAGTAAACTTCAGCTTGTCGAGGAAAAAGAACAGCTTCAGAAAGAAATTGAAGAAAAAAACGAGCTGCTCAACCAATACCGTGAACATCTGAAACAGGCTAAAATCGAAAGTGAATCGAATCGTAAGGCCATTCTTGATCTCCAAAACCAGCTGTTTGAAAGCCAGATTGAACTGGTTAAGGCAAATAAAAAAAATCCTGAAGAAATTGATCAGGATGTACTTCAGACAGATATGGAGCCAGAAGACTCGCCGAATCGTCCAGAATAATAAAATTAAAACCTCCAGTCCAGAGCTGGAGGTTTCTTTTTATGGTCTTACATTTTGCGGAGAAGTCCGGTTACACGGCCCATGATCTGAACCTCGGTATCCTTGAGCTCTCTCGGTTCAAAATTCGGGTTTTGAGGCTTCAGGATAATGATATCCTGATCACGGTAGAAGGTTTTAACGGTTGCCTCTTCATTTTCGAGTAAAAAAGCAACGACAATATCACCGTCGTTGGCAGTATTCTGCTTTTTGACGATAATATCATCTCCGTCTAAAATTCCCGCGTTGATCATACTGGTACCCTTAACCCGCAGCAAAAAGTGCTCACCGGTGCCGACAAAACTAAGGGGAAGAGGAACCTGATCCATGATATCCTCGGTTGCCAGAATAGGATCACCGGCGGTAATTTTACCCAGCAGAGGAAGTGTGACCATCTCACGGTCGGTCTGAAAATGTTCAAGACCGTCCTCGTCACCCTTGTTAATAACATCAATGGCACGCGTTTTTAGCGATGTTCGTCGAATATAAGAACGTTGTTCAAGCGTTTTAAGGTGAGAGTGCACTGACGATGTGGATTTAAAGCCCACAGCCTCGCATATTTCACGGACAGAAGGCGGATACCCACATTCTCTTGTCTGTTTTTTTATAAATTCTAAAATTTGTTTTTGTTTTTCGGTTAAATCTTCGTACATTTTTTGATACCCCCAAGTTTGTTGGGTTTATTATAACATAAAAGAAAACAAAAGTAAACATTTGTTCTTGAAAAATGAAGCCATGTTTGTTTATTTTTTATGGCCAGGATTTCGTTTGGCGAGAGGATTCTGATAGATCGCCTCACGGACATCATCCACCTCAATATGTGTGTAAATTTCTGTGGTAGAAATGCTCTCATGACCCAAGACTTTCTGGAGCGTACGAATGTCTACCTGTCCGTATTTATGCATGAGTGTGGCCGCAGTGTGGCGGAGCTTATGAACAGAAATTTTATCTGCATTCAGTCCAGCTTTTAAAACATATTTTTTTACCATGGACTGTACCGTACGGTTGGAAAGAGGCGTCTTTCGTTTGCTTAAAAAGACATAGGAAACCTCGGTATCCTCAGGCCGTACCGCCATATAGGCCTCCAGTGTCTCCACACAGGCGTCGTTGAGTCTTATATTCCGCTCTTTGTTCCCCTTACCTACAATATGGATTGTTTCCTCCTGGATATCCTCGATTTTAAGGTTGGTTAACTCGGAAAGTCGAATTCCGCAGTTTAAAAACAGAGTGATGATCGCCAGGTCGCGCTCATAAAATTCACCGTCAACGGCATTTAAAAGGCTTAAAGCTTCGTCGAGTGTAAGATAGACTGGATCTCGGGACTTAACCTTGGGGATTTCCAGGCGTTGTGTCGGATCGTCCATTTTAGTGTCGATGACCGTTGTCAGATAGTGGTACAAATTTTTAATGGCCGCAGTTTTTCTTTTTCGAGTTGAATCAATGTTGCTGCGTTTGGAAGTAGAGTAACTCAGAAAAGCGTAAATATCCGGAAGCGTGACCTGTTTAATGATTTTCAGATCGACATCGTCTATGGCAATGGTGTCAAATTCGCCTTCTGGATCAGCCATCTGAAACCGAACCTTTAAAAAACGGAAAAACTGCATCAGGTCATTTCGGTATGAAATTAATGTGTTTGGTGAAAATCCTCGAATAGAGAGCAGATAATCGTCAAGCTCATCGAGGAGGGCATTGTGTTTGAGGTCCATTTATAATATTCCTTTCAATCGCTATAATTGCGTATAACGTAGGTTATACGCAATTATAGCAAAAAAAATAACAAATATCAAGTTTTTTATTACTCTTTCATTTTAACAGACTGTCTTACGGATACTTAAAAAGCACGGCACAATTCTGCGCCGTGCTTTTTAAACTTGTAATTAATGCTTCCATGGTCTGGCTGTTTCGAGCTCTGACCAGTATTTTCCATGCTGATGATGCTGATGATTTTGTTCTGTGACTGCACTAAACTCTTTTCAACTCACCTTCTATTATCTGCCGATTCAGTCCTCCTGCGACAGAAACATGGTTTCCAAAATATGAATCCCTGTTTTTGTTTTAAACAGGCGGTCACGTATGCTTTCGATTTGAGAAGGCTTCATGACATCCTCATAGATATTGACCAGAAAATCAGCTTCGATAAGCACCTGGTAATCGATGGCCTGAATACTGCCGTAGGTATGATGGTTAGCGATCAGGAAGCTGACGCGTTCCATGATTTCATCAGATACGCTATATTTTTTTAACAGGAGACGGGCCAACGGAGGACCTTCAATCTCCTGGTAATTTCCGGCACTGGAGCCATGTTTTTTCACACTTGGTTTGATACCTATGTCATGTAAAACAGCGGCAATTTCGAGGGTATCTCGCGTTCTTTCATCTAAACCCTCCTGTTCTGCGATGATTTTCGCAAAGGCATAAACCTTTAAAAAGTGTTGAACACGGCGGGGATTTCCTTTTTCATATTCAATCATTTCGCTTATTAAATTATTCAAGATGTCTTTCATTTTTATGCACGTCCTCCTTTATATAAGCATTTTACCATGTATCTTAAAGTCTACCGCTGACCAGCTCCATTGTCAATGAAGCAAAAACAGGAGTGCAGGGAAAAAATTGACAAAAAAAGAAAGGCCGGAGCCCTCTTTTTCTTAATAATGCTTCACTAATTTATTTTTTAAAGGCATTGGCATAACCTTAATAATGCCAAAAACCACGGAAAAGCAAATAACCTTATCCAGCAAATCTGTAATAATCTGAGTTGAAAAGACAGAGGTGACAATATTGAAGCCAGAATTTTTCAGAACAGCTACAATAAAGCTGGAGCCTGAGGAGGTTACGCCGTTGAACACAAAGGCAACAATAACAGACGACATGACTGAGACAAACAGGGTTACCAGCACGATCGCCAGCACAGATTTTAAGCCTTCAAAACGGCCATTTTTAAAAAGCAGCCCTGTTGATACACCAGCCACTACCTGCACGGGTAAAAAGTAAAGAGAAACCGGATCGATGGTCGCGCCATTTATCAACGCGGTTAGCCCGCCGACGACTGCGCCTGCTGCCGGCCCCAGGAGCACTGCGGAAAGCAGTGTCCCGATAGAATCCAGATAAACTGGGAGTTTTAGCACAAGCGCGACAAAGCAGCCTACAAAATTTAAGCCGACAGCCATGGCCATAAAAACAAGCATATTGGTGGTAAGTTTCTTCATGACAGCCACCGTCTATTCGCAGCCGTATTTCTCATTGGATAAAACCGCTGTGATATCTGATTGATGCTCAGGAAAAAGGCGTGTCATAAACATTTCCATAAAAGCTCTGGCGTGTACCTGGGTAAGGACAAAGCAGTTCGGCTCCTTTTTGTAAATGCCGCCCACATCGACCATGCTCATCCCAATGGCCTTACCCTCTGTGACAACATCGACATAGTAAGCTCTGCCTGAGCAGATGGAGGGATTAATAAAATAAGCGATGGCCAAAGGGTCATTGATGACGCAGCCTAAGGTGCGCTCCTGTTCCCAGTGAAAATCCAGATAGAATCGGGTGATATCAACAATACAATCCGCAACCGGATCGTTAAACCGACGCAGCAGCTCGATATAATTTGGGGTCAGAACCACTTCGCGGGTGACGTCCAGTCCAACCATGGTGATGGGGCAAGCAAGCTGGTTTAGGACCATTTCAGCCGCGTCCGGGTCAGCCCAGAAATTAAACTCAGCCACCGGCGAGCAGTTGCCGTGGCTCTTGAAAGCGCCGCCCATTAAAACAAGCTCCTCCATCCGGCTAAGTGTGTCCTTATCTTTCTGTAAGGCCAGGGCAATATTGGTTAATGGGCCAATGGCCAAAACAGAGACACGCTCTTCAGTCTTTAGCGTATTTAAGATGAAATCGACAGCGCCCTCATGATAGCGGACATCTTCAATTCTTTCAAATTTAACACCCCCCAGGCCATCCTCGCCGTGTGTTTCCTCCGCGACGACCATATCCCTCAAAAGTGGCTGTGCCGCACCAAGATATACCGGGATATCCAGACGGTTCATCACCTTTAAAATATGGAGTGCATTTTCAGCGCATTGATAGGCATTGATATTACCGGATACAATAGTGATGCCCAAAATTTCCAATTCCGGGGAACGGCATGCCAGCATAATCGCCAGAGCATCGTCAATCCCCGGATCGCAGTCAATAATTACTTTTCGTTTTGTCATGGTATTTCTCTCCTTGGTTAAGTTCAACCAGCGGATAAACGCAAAAAGAGCGCACGTGTAACCGTACGCCCTTTATAACGCTCTTTCCTTAGTTTTTTATAGAGGGATGGTTACGAACCTCTCCGTCTTAATTAAAACGGTCATATGTGCAAAACAGCTTGTTTTGCAGACGGTATACCCGTCCTTGTCTTATGGATACTATAGCATATTTAATAAGTTTTTGCAACCTTCTTAAGCCAGACGCTCCTCAATGAGCCTGGCCAGATCTGTGGCAATGCGGTTAAGCTCAGACTGATCTTTGCCCTCGATCATGACGCGAACCAATGGTTCAGTGCCGGATGGGCGGATTAAAACACGTCCCTGGCCGTCAAAATGCTTTTCAACCTCGGAGATCCGCTTCTGGATCACTTCGTCAGTCAGATAGTCGTTTTTAGTCTGGTTGGTCACTTTTGCATTCACAAGCACCTGCGGATAGGAGGTCATTAAAGACGAAAGCTCTGCCGCGGTGCGGGTTTCTTCTTTTAAGATCGTTAAAAGCGAGACCGCTGTTAAAAGACCGTCGCCCGTGGTATTATGATCCAGTAAGATGACATGGCCGGATTGTTCCCCGCCCAGATTATAGCCTTTTTTCAGCATTTCTTCCAGAACATAGCGGTCGCCGACATTCGTCTTAACACTTTTGCAGCCACAATCCTTCAGAGCGATATCGAGGCCGATATTACTCATAACGGTTACCACGACCGTATCCTTGTTCAGCCGGCCCTCCTGTTTCAGCTTTGCGCCAACCAGATGAAGGATCTTATCACCGTCGATAATACGGCCTTCATTGTCAACCGCCAGACAACGGTCAGCATCACCGTCAAAAGCAATTCCGATGTCTGCTTTTTCCAAAAGGACATGCTCGCTCAGCTTGTCAAGACAGGTAGAGCCATATCCGTCGTTGATGTTTTTGCCGTCTGGTTCATGCCCGATCACAACCACATCGGCGCCGGCATCGATAAAAAACTTCGGTGCAATACGGTAGGATGCGCCGTTTGCGCAGTCCAGCACCATACGGATACCGGAAAAATCACAGGAGAATCCTTTTGTAATGTGATCAACATAGATTTTTTCAGGCTGGTCAAGGGTCTCAACTGAGCCGTCGGACCGGTCATTGATTTCAAGCTGGTCGATGATACATTTTTCAATCTGATTTTCTACATTATCAGAGAGCTTATAGCCCGCGCCGTTGAAAAATTTAATCCCGTTAAATTGATAAGGATTGTGTGATGCGGAGATGACAATCCCGGCATCTGCGTTGATCTCGCGGGCAATGACCGCGACAGCGGGTGTTGGTATAACGCCTGCCAGTACAACCTTACCCCCGACTGAGATAATACCGTCTGTCAGCGCTTTTTCAAGAGGATCACCCGAAATACGGGTGTCCTTCCCAATAACAATTTTAGGATTATGGCTGCCTTCTGATAATATATACGCGCCATAACGTCCAAGCTGATATGCTAATTCTGTGGTTAACTCTTCACCAAAGACACCACGAACACCATCAGTACCAAAAAATTTTCCCATTTTTTAACCTCTATTTCATAAATCAAATAAATCAAATTCTATTATAGCTTTAAAACAGAAATAAATCAATTTATTTAAAGGATTTTATCATTTTTTACTTATATTCGATTGTTCCTCCGCCTAAGAGTATATCGCCATCATAAAAGACCGCCGCCTGTCCTGGCATGGGCGCCCGAACAGCTTCCTCGCACTCCAGATAACCTCTGCGGTTATCTGTCAGGCAAAGTGTTCCCTGGTACAGGTAGCCCCAGCGGCAGATTTTAAATTGGATTTTTCCTGAGTATAAGCTACCGTCAATAAAATGAAGCTCTTTTAAAAAGATTCTTTTTTGATAAAGCTCCGATTCCTCGCCAAGAATGACCTCGTTGGATTTTGGGCGCAGAGCTGTAACCACGTATTTTTTTCCGCAAATTACCGGAACACCATGTTTCTGCCCAACCGTATAGTGATAAAAGCCGTTGTGGCTGCCAAGAATTTTACCAAAGCGATCCCGAAAACGCCCCTCGGTCATCAAAGGTGTTTCTTTTTTTATAAATCGTGCATAATTTCCGTCCGGGATAAAGCAGATTCCCTGGCTTTCTTCAGATTTCGGAAGCACTATTCCCTGCCCCTCCAGAAAAGCACGCACCGCGTCTTTTGACTGAAAAGTGCTCAAGGGAAAAATCAGCCGGTTCAGGAACGCCTGATTAAGGGTATAGAGATAATAGCTCTGATCCTTTCTGGAATCCTGGCTGGTCTTAATCCGGACAAGCCCCTGGCTTTTTTCAAGCCTTAAGTAATGGCCGGTCGCTATGAAATCAGCCTCTTTTTTGTTGGCATAGTCCATCAGCCCTCTGAATTTCATCACCGCGTCACAAAGGATACAGGGGTTAGGTGTGTAACCTCTGAGATACTCGTTTATAAATGGGGTTATCACCCTCTCCCTGAATGCATGCTGCCGGTTGATACATTCATGCTGGATACCGATTTTTTCTGCCAGAGCGCCGGCTTTTTTGAGCAGTACTTCATTTCCAAAAAAATCAAAGGTTACGCCCAAAACCTCGTAACCTTTATTTTTTAGAATCAGAGCAGCGGCAGCACTGTCTGCGCCGCCGCTGAACCCCACAATTACTTTTTTATTTTTCATTTATCTTTTACAGTTTGTCAAATGTGTTGTTTTTTTCAAAATAAATTGTTTCTTGGTCTCAAAAGATTTTTCTTCAAGCGTCATATTGACAGAAAAGTTTTCAAGGTCTGTTTCCTGATTATCTGCAATAATGCGGATAAAGGCTTCGGTCATCCAGGGATTACAGACGAGCACTGGACCAAGAGTGTTTGTAAAAACCGCATTTTTGATCTGGACCCCCTCATTGGTATCCCTTCCGTTATTGCCGTATCCATATTTCAGAGCTCCAAAGGGCTCATCATCGCCAGTCAGCTTGAAATCGGCCATCTGAATCTGATTTCCGATGATTTCCATTTGCGCGCCATTCAGATTACAGCTGAAATAGAGGTCGTCACCGTAGACTGCTTTGTTTTCAACGGTCTCCACATCAATGATGCCCAGACCCTTTACAACGCTGCCATCATCTCTCCTGATTTCGTTACCCCAGAGGGCGATGCTGGTTCCTGTGACAAGCATGGGACGGCCTGCTTGAATAAAGCCGCGGAGCGAAAGCTCATAGGGCTCCAGAAAATCAACGATAGATGAAAAAGAAGCGATCTCTCCCGGTGAACAGAATAAGAAGTCATAATCGATTGGGGTAAAATCTTCGGTATCAAAATCAATTTTTTCAATTTTTACCTCAAAGCCTGCGGCTTCGCCCATACGTTTTAGAGCCAGAACGTTTCCGCGGTCACCGTGGAGGTAAAGGGAATCGGGAAACATCCACCCGATCTTTAATGTTTTTTCATTCATTTAATTGCCCTCCTCGATGTATTTTTTCATTTTATTAAAGGTTTCAAGCCATGTGATCAAATAAACGTTTGAAGTATCTGCCTTTTCAATTTCTTCAAAGATCGTTTTGATATCATCGGTCTCCTTGATAGCAATTTTTGATGGTTCAACCCCTTCGTAAATCAACCGGTTAGCGGTATCATAGCAGACATTTTGAGAGAAACAAAAATATTTTTCAACATTTGATTCTGCAAGCGGTCTGAAGTCGCAGTCAAAGCTGTAAAAGGTGTTGGTATAGAATGGGATAAAATCCGATACTGCATAGAAGCCAAAGCAGACCATTTTGGCTTGCTGATCAGAAGCCATGATGTTTAAAGCGCTCTGAAGCGTATCCGGGTTTTCCTGCTTGATGCGCATATACTTAATGGTTTTATCCTTGTAGTGAAGCACTTCAAAACGGCCGCCGATGTTTTTAAAGGATTTAAAAGCCGGGACTGCGTCCTTGACGGAGACGCCTGCAAAGCGTTCACAAAGCGCCAGAGCGCCGCTGTAGTTGTACAGCATAAATGGCAGATCATAAGGCATATTAAAGGTCTCATCCTCAACCGTGAAAGTCTTGTTTTCAAAGTCAATATCCTTTACGGCATAATGTGGCGCCGCTTCACTAGAATAGCCGCAGTTTGTGCAGGTAAACGGACCGACGCTGTCGATGGTATAGTAGTCAAAATCAATTTTATGATAGCATTTTGGGCATGCACAGGTCGGATAAGTTTCGTCCTTTTCGAAGGATTCAGAATGTTTTTCCACGCCGAAATAGGTGACGTGGTCAGTAAAGCGTTCAAAGGATTTTGTCCGCGGCTCTTCATTATTTAAATATAAATGCATTTTAGGATTCATAAAAGAGGTGAGCTTGCGATAGATAAAATCCGGATCGCCGTTGCGCTGAACCTGGTCCTTCTGCAGATTAGTGATCAACATGTTTTCTGCCGGAAGCTGATCATAGATGAGGGGTAAATAACGCTCATCTGTTTCAAAGACAAAATAATCCGCCTTGAGCTTCCCGGTCATCGTCGATTCTTTTGCCAGAATGGTCGCGATACCGGGCAGTAAATTGGCGCCCTCCAGGTTCGATACAACGGTTTTCCCGTTTTCTCTTAAAATGTGGGTCACCAGATTGGTGGTGCTTGATTTACCATTGGTTCCTGTAATAAAAACAACCTTGGAATAGTCGATCCCCTTGAAATGCTCGACCATTCTCGGGTCTACCTTTAAGGCCTTCTCACCGGAAAGGTTAGATCCTCTCCCCTTGCTGACAAGATTGATGAGGCCGTTAATGGCTTTAGCGTACCATAACGCCAAATAAAACTTCATACTTGTTCCTCCGTTAAACTAATCGTTAAAATATTGGTTAATGTGAGACAAATCATCTTTATTAAAATCAGATACTAAAACTTTATGACGCTCCAGGTCCACCTTATATCCTTCTTTAATGGGGGTGCCATAACTTGCGACAGGCTCGCTTACAAAAACGCCATCCTCCCGTTCGATCACGGCTAATGTACCTTCAATCCGGTCTACAATCCCAGTCATGATGATTCCTCCTGTTTCATACCCTGCCATAAGACAGAAGTATTGTCTCAGCCTTCCGGAACACAGGCATCCAGTCTGACTTCAACTATAAAATTATAATATAAGGCAGCGCATAAGTCCAATCATATTTCCAAACTTCTTGACAAAAAAAATCACAAGAGGTATATTAGCTGTTAGCAGCTTAAAACGAATGATTAAAAGAAAGGAAAACCATGCTGACACTTGATAAAATTTACCACGCTTCCTACACGTTAAAAAAAGTAATTCGACCAACGGATTTGATATACGCACCGGGTATCCAGTCGGATGGCAAAATTTATTTAAAAACCGAAAACCTCCAGGTAACCGGTTCTTTTAAGGTGCGGGGCGCTTACTATAAAATTTCCCAGTTGACCGATGAGGAGAAGCAAAGGGGCGTTATTGCCTGCTCGGCCGGAAACCATGCACAGGGAGTGGCGCTGGCCGCAACTAAAAACAATATTAAATCCCTGATATGCCTGCCAGACGGCGCGCCTATTTCAAAGGTCGAGGCCACAAAGCACTACGGCGCTGAGGTCTGTCTTGTGGAGGGCGTCTATGATGATGCGTATCAGAAAGCCCTGGAGCTTCAGCAGGAAATGGGCTATACCTTTATTCATCCCTTTGATGACGAGAACGTCATTGCCGGACAGGGAACCATTGGTCTGGAGTTGTTGGATCAGCTCCCGGATATGGACGCGGTGATCGTCCCCATTGGCGGCGGCGGCCTGATCTCAGGCATTGCCTTTGCCATCAAGTCATTAAATCCGAATATCAAGGTCTACGGTGTGCAGGCCAGCGGCGCGCCCAGCATGCTCAATTCCATCGCCGATAAACAGATTGAACGCCTGAACGAGGTGTCCACCATCGCGGACGGCATTGCGGTAAAGGAGCCGGGCCAGCATACCTTTGAGATCTGCGGGCAATACGTGGATGAAATCGCCACAGTCACAGACGATGAAATCTCAACGGCAATTCTTACGCTCATTGAACAGCAGAAGCTGATCACCGAAGGCGCCGGCGCTGTGTCCGTCGCGGCCGCTCTGTTTAACAAGTTTCCCATCAAGGGCAAAAAGGTGGTCTGCCTGCTGTCAGGCGGCAATATTGATGTCACGATTCTTTCGCGTGTCATCAAACGAGGTCTTCTGAAATCAGGCCGCACCTGCTCACTAAACATCGAGCTGGTCGACAAGCCCGGGCAGCTGAAGGGCGTATCTGCCATCATTGCCGATATGGGTGGCAATGTGGTATCCATCCACCACGAGCGTGCCAGTGAGAACGCGGATGTAAATGGCTGTTACCTCCGGATCGAGCTTGAAACAAGAAATTATGACCATATTCATCAAATCGAGAATGCCCTTAAAGATGCTGGCTACCGGCTCAAGGACAATTTACAGTAAAAACAGGCGAAAATAAAAAAGAGAAGCACTTGCAGTTTTTTCAGGCTGCGGGTGCTTCTCTTTTATTTTACTTTTTATCGGTCAGGCCGTGGCTTTCAAACAGAGATAAAAGCGAATCGATATCGGAGTGCAGGTCAATGGCGGCGTTTTGCTCAAACTGGCTGATATAATTACCAAAAGCCTCAATGATCGTGTCAAAACTGGCCTCAATCTTTTCTCTTGCCAGTTTATTCTCACCCGTCTCGGTTTCGGTCTGGCTGAGATTATTGTAGGAGCGTATAATATCCAGCGTCATGGGGAGATAATTGATCTCAAAAGAAAAATGATACTCCTTTGGATTTTCCTGCATATGGTCTATGATTTTCTCTGTAAGGCTTTTGATGGTTTTAAGCTTTCCTGAAATTTCGGAGCTCTCGGTGTTTTGAATGGCCGTATCCAGACAATCGGTTGCTTCCTTTAAAAGTTTTTTCTGTTCGAGAATCCGTTTTTTATCCGCTGACAGGCTGTCGGATAAAATTTCGTCAGAAAACAGCTCAGGACAGAGCTTGTCGGTGTTTTCATTATAATAATTAAAGACGGCGGTTTTATTGATCGTTTCGCCGTCGGCGGCAGCGTTAAAAGACTCGGTATCTCCGGTCGGCAGGAGTCCGTCCTTCAGCTTAAAGTCAATGATTTTTTTGATGGCCTCCTGTTCGGCCTTTTTTACCGAGACAGAGGCCTTTCCGCGGTCATTGACCAGTGCAAAATTGTGCTGGCCGTTAAAGCCTTCTGGATAAATGGTGTTTTTCAGCATCTGCCTTGATTCTTTAATAAAAGAGAGCGGCTCTGTGGTAAAATCGCCGGGTGTCGTTTCGGTATAGCCGGAAAGCTCTTTCTGGGTCTTTACAAGATAGTAGGCATTGATATAGTAAAGCAGCCATGAAAAATCATTATCGGATAGTCCGGTGCGATGCTTTTTAATGACCTCGGCACACCCCTCAGCGGAAGGCGTTTTTACCTCAGAATCAATTACCGGGTTGTCGCTCAGGTCAATGAACAGGTTTCTTTCTTTGGCGCGGTACTGCTCGACGAGCTCAGGCACTGTGGCGAAGCGGTTATCGCTCAGATCCAGCACAAAGGAGTAGAGATTTAAGATAAAGCCGCCTTTGTATTTGTTATTCAGACGGGTCACATCCTCAAGGCTAAAGGGGATTTCCTGAATGAGGTTGTGGCTGAGATCTGCCTCCTGGAGCTTGAATAAGTATTCCATGCCTTCCAATGAGCGGATCTCCATGCCCGACGCCCTGAGACTGCGGATTTCCTTTAAATCCTCAATGCTGACCGGTTCGTTAATGCCCGACAGCTTCTTTCCTGCGCGTTTATTGAGCTCGTTTAACACACTGTGTGCGAGATTAACATCTGGAAAAATTTCCCCGAGCGGCACAGGACGGTTTAAATCCAGCTTTCCAGGCTTGTAAGGTGCATTGCCGCCAAATAGTTTTTTAAAAATACCCATATTATCCATTCCTTTCCTTGTCTTAAATGCCTCAGGGTTTGCAGATTCCACAGGGCGTATAGCCCTGCTCCACCGCGCTATCGCGGGTCGCAAAGGTGGTTTGATTGTCCGCTTTTGGCAGCCCGCTGCAGGAGGGAAGATGAAATTTCTTTGTTTTTATGTTTCCAATATACACGATGGTGTCTGCCGGTCCTGCCGGGGATTCAGCGCCAGACACTGCGGTTTCCAGTTTGCCGCTGGCTTGTGTAATGAAGCTAATCCCCTGGCCGTCGCTGATGGCGACCACATTCCCCTCCTGGTCTGTTCGAAAAACGGTCTTTCCGTTCAGTTTGTTCAGAGTATCCTTGCTGGGATGGCCATAGGCGTTATCTCTGCCAACGCTGATCACTGCGTACTGCGGATTTACAAGCGAGAGGAAAAGCTCGCCGGTAGAGGTATCGCTTCCATGGTGGCCGACCTTCAGGACATCGCTTTTGAGCTTTAACCCTGCCTGAGCGGCGGCGTCCTGCTCGTCTTCATTTTCGCCGTCACCGGTAAATAAAAATGAGGTGTCGCCATAGGCTACCCTGGTGATGGGCGAGTAATCATTGAGCTCCGCATAACTTTTTCCCTCAAGGGGAGAAAAAAGCTCAATGGAAACAGCCTCACCTGCCGGAATGCTGACACCAGCATATGCGGCATTAGCCTTCAGGCCTTTTTCGCTCATGGCCTTCATAAAGTTTTCAAACAGCTGCGTATTGTGAGCAACCTTTGGCAAATAGACGCTTTCGACAGTATGGTTTTTCAAGATTTTTTCTGCAGAGCCCATATGGTCACTGTGCAGATGGGTGATCAGCATAGTGTTAAGCTTTTCGACCTTTTGAGCCTTCAGGTAAGTATTAATGGCCTCATAATCCTCTGGGTTGCCGGTATCAATCAGGATATTCTGATTATCCGGCGTTTGGATCAGGGCACAGTCTCCCTGCCCCACATCGATATAGTGAATCCGCAGCGTCCCCTCGGCGTCGATGGCAAGCCCGGGATCCTCCTTAAGCGCAGAGCATCCGAATACGGAGAAAGCAAGAAAGACTGCGGTCAGCAGTAAGCCTAAAATTTTATGTTTTGTCACGATTCTTCCTCTTTTTCTATGGTCTGATCAATCAGCTTTTCCTTACCGTCTTCTTCCACCGCCTGCTTTTCCCGGTTTTGCTGGCCAATGCTGTAGGCGCCTGAAATGATCGCACCGACAAAGCAAGCTGTACTGAAAATGCTGGTGACCGAAATAACAATGGCTGTAAACTGGCTGTAAAACATGCCTTCCACGCGAACCGGATAAATATCGCCATAGCCGATGGTGGAAAAGGACACAAACAGGTAATAGAGCAGATCCAAATAGTCTAAAGGCCGTTCTGTGGCGTGCTGAAAGAAAAAGGGGTTGGTTTTCCAGCAGCTGTAGATCATCAAATACAGGATTCCCAGCTCACACCCCATTAACGCGCCCATACCTTTTATGATGCCAAAAGCCTCACGGTTTCTGCGACGTTCATTGGTGGGCTTCATCAGAATATTGGGATTGATAATGGCGCGGATCATAACAGAAAAGCACAGAAAAAGGGCAAAAAGGAGTCCGATAAAGGTCAGGAGAAGGCTTGGCCGAGATACAAAGCTGGCAAAATAGACAAAAGAATGCCCCAGCAGCAGATAAAAAATAACATCGACATAACGGCTGACCATGTCATCCTCAAATTGATCAAGCCCTACAAAAAGCTTTTGCACAAAATACATGATTACAATGAAGATGATGAAGGTAGCCACCAGACCCAGAATCTCGCGCATGGTTACCATATGGCTCATGGAAATAGCAATAACCGAGATGATTAAAAGCAGGGCGTTTACGGTCAGAAGTCCATGGCGGTCATAATAACGGGTTAATTTTAACAGATAACGGCGCACTGGACGGATCCGTGTCCCGGCTTCCATATTCTTGCGCAGCAAAGCCTTGTAATGCTCTCTGTTGATATATAAAAACACCTCAAACAGAAAAAGACAGAGGACAAAAATATCATAAAAAATCAGAATGGCGTTGCCGTTTGCCAGAGTCTGATGCACGGTCAGATCATTTACTACATTATCCATTCTACATACCTCTCTAATGTTTATTAATGAGCTCCAGCTTTTGTTCACGGGTAAGCTTTTTGATCGCAGCCTCCCGCCGCAGAGCGTCGCTTTTGCTGTCAAATTCTTCTTTGTATACCAGCACAACCGGTTTGCGGCTTTTGGTATATTTTGCGCCTTTACCGCTGTTATGGGCCTTCAGGCGCTTCTCAATATCGGTTGTCCAACCCGTATACAAGCTGTTATCCTTACATTTTAATATATACACGTAGTGTTTGTCCATAAACAGTATGTCATCCTTAACGATATTTTTCATTAAAAAAGATCCCCGTAGGGATCTTAAATTCCATTTGAGACAGTCCTAAAATTCATTTCTTGGTCTTCTGGTAGACTGTTTTCTTTTAGCTCTGCATTCTTTACATCTTTTAGGTTCGTTATCGAAGCCTTTTTCTTTGTAAAATTCCTGTTCACCAACAGTGAATACAAATTCAGCACCACAATCCTGACAAACTAAAGTTTTATCTTCCATTGTGTCTTGTTACCTCCATTTAAAATTTCTTGTACAGGGTCTGATTCAGTTTTTTAAATGGAGTAGATGTTTCAGGACATGGTAACCATTTGAAATTAATGTAATCATTACTATACTATAGGTTTATTATACACTAATTATTTGTTGTTTGTAAAGCGATTTCTACCGGAATTGTGTTAATTTTACATTTTATGTTTTTGAATTTTTTAAAGAGCACAGCGCAAAAATGTGCTGTGCTCATCATGGATAAAAAATGAAAAAACAAGTCGTTGTATAATGTTATGCAACGACTTGTTTTGTATTAAATAGAATTAATTACGAAACGTATTAATTTTGATTTTCCGCAACCATCATTTCCTTAACCTTCATCAAACGGGTAATGTTTCCACGCTCGTTATCTTCCAGCTTCATGGTGATATACTTGATGGTTTCCAGCATCTCCGGAATCATGACATGTTCCAGTGCGTTGACACGGCGTCTTGTCTTTTCGATTTCATCGGCCAGCATGTTACAGGTTTTTTCAACCTCGGCCAGTTCGATGAGCAGCGGTAAAAGCGCCGCCATGTCCAGTACCGCGCCGTCCAGTTCGCCTGAAGTAAAGGCAAAACCGTATGGCAGATCTGTACCGCCTTCTATGGCTGTGTACTTGATAGTCGGCACATCCACATTCATGATATTCTGTTTTCCAAGCTCTATGGCCGCTTCACGGGCCGGGCACAAAAGCGCCTCGGTTACCGCTGCCTCGCCCATTCTGGCACCGGCAATGGCAAAACGTCCCATTGCAGCGCCCAGCTGCTCTTCAATTTCTTCCCGGAGTTCTTTGTTTCTGCGGATATATCCCATAAAACGCCTTACCATTTCGTCCCGTTTATCCTTTAAGAGCTTATGACCTCTTGTGGCTGTTTTAAGCCTTTTTTTGAGACGGGTCAGCTCCATCCGGGTAGGATTTACACGAATAGCCATGGCTTATTCCTCCTCGTCTGTGATATCGTCGTCTTCACTTAGCGGAGAAGGAATGTATTCATCAATATATTCGTCCTTAATACGTTTGAGCTCTGTACGCGGCAGGATGGATAAAAGCTCCCAGCCAATGGTCAGGGTTTCTTCGATGGTTCGGTTGGTTTCAAAGCCCTGAGATACGTAGCGTTCCTCAAATTCTGTGGCAAAACGCGCGTAGATTTTATCGACATCGGACAACGCCGCGTCCCCAAGGATAACGGCCAGCTCCTTCGCGTCCTTCCCACGGGCGTAGGCTGAGAACAGCTGGTTCATGGTATCGGCGTGATCCTTACGGGTCTTGCCTTCACCGATCCCCTTATCCTTCAGACGGCTGAGCGAAGGCAGTACGTCGATCGGCGGCTCAATCCCTCTTCTGTACAGATCTCTTGATAAGATAATCTGGCCTTCGGTGATGTACCCGGTTAAGTCAGGAATCGGGTGAGTTTTATCATCTTCCGGCATGGAGAGGATTGGAATCTGGGTGATGGAGCCTTTTTTGCCGCGCATACGGCCGGCGCGTTCATACAGGGTCGCAAGGTCTGTATACAGATAGCCAGGATAGCCGCGGCGGCCTGGAACCTCCTTACGGGCTGCGGAGACTTCACGCAGGGCTTCGGCATAGTTAGTAATATCGGTCAGGATGACCAGTACCTGCATATCCAGCTCATAGGCCAGGTATTCGGCGCAGGTGATTGCCATACGCGGCGTTGAGATACGTTCGACCGCTGGATCGTTGGCATAGTTCATGAACAGGACAGCACGTTCGATGGCGCCTGTACGGCGGAAATCCTTGACGAAGAAGTCTGCTTCTTCAAAGGTGATCCCAATGGCGGCAAAGACAACAGCAAAACCTTCGTCGTTGTCGAGAACGCGGGCCTGGCGGGCAATCTGGGCCGCCAGTTGCGCATGCGGCAGACCAGAGCCGGAGAAAACCGGCAGTTTTTGTCCACGGACCAGGGTGTTCAGGCCGTCGATGGCTGAGACCCCTGTCTGGATAAATTCGGCAGGGTAGTCGCGTGCAACGGGGTTCATTGGCGAACCGTTGATGTCCAGTTTCTTTTCCGGAATAATTTCCGGACCACCGTCGGTTGGACGTCCCATACCGTCAAATACACGGCCAAGCATGTCTCTGCTCACGCCGAGCTCGATGCCGTGGCCCTGGAAACGTACCTTAGAGTTTGAGATTCTAAGGCCCTGGGAGCTTTCATAAAGCTGTACCATGGCTTTATCGCCATTGACCTCGAGGACTTTACCAAGACGTTTTTCACCATCGGCTTGTTCAATCTCGACCAGTTCGTCGTATTTTACACCTTCTACATGGTCGACCAGCATCAATGGGCCGACGACTTCACTAATGGTTTTGTACTCTTTATTCATCGTCACCACTTCCTTCCATCAGTGCTAAGAATTCTGCTTCCATTTCGGCGGCAATGGCCGGGAAGCGCTCTTCCTTCTGGTCTTCTGGCACGTATTTCATACGGGCGATTTTTTCTCGGATATCCATGGTGATGATTTTGGCAAAAGGCACGTTCATTTCAAGAGCGGCAACGCCTTTTTCATACCAGGCCAGAATCATACTCAGCATGGCATATTGTTTTTCGAGTGAAGAATAGGTATCGACATCGTCAAAAGCGGACTGATGCAGGTAATCTTCACGGATAGACTGGGCACATTCCAGTGTCAGGCGGTCCTTGAAGCCCAGGGCGTCTACCCCGACGAGACGGACAATTTCATCCAGCTCGGCTTCTTCCTGGAGGATCTGCATGGTCTGGCGAACATGAACAGACCAGTCGGTTTCGACAGATTTGTCGAAATAAACATTCATTTTGTCACTGTAAAGCGAGTAGCTCTGCAGCCAGTCAATGGCTGGGAAGTGACGTTTGTACGCCAGGTTGGCGTTCAGGCTCCAGAATACCTTAACGATACGCAGGGTTGCCTGGGATACCGGCTCGGAGATGTCACCACCCGGAGGCGATACGGCTCCGATGGCAGAGATGGCGCCGTATCGCTCTTCTGAGCCAAGGCATCTGACAAAGCCCGCGCGTTCATAGAATTCTGCCAGTCTGGAGGAAAGATAGGCCGGGTAGCCTTCTTCACCGGGCATCTCTTCAAGACGGCCAGACATTTCACGCAGCGCTTCGGCCCAGCGCGATGTGGAGTCGGCCATAATTGCCACTTTATAGCCCATATCGCGGAAGTATTCCGCAATTGTGATACCAGTATAGATGGACGCTTCACGGGCGGCTACGGGCATATCTGAGGTATTTGCGATAAGAACCGTACGCTTCATCAGGGACAGGCCGGTACGCGGGTCATGCAGTTCCGGGAATTCCATCAGAACGTCGGTCATTTCATTACCACGTTCACCGCAGCCAATGTAAACAATGATGTCGGCGTCGGCCCATTTTGCCAGCTGATGCTGCACAACGGTTTTGCCGGAGCCGAATGGTCCTGGAATGGCGGCGATACCACCCTTGGCGATTGGGAACAGCGTGTCGATTACGCGCTGGCCGGTGACCATGGGCTCATCGGGTGCGATTTTTTCTGTATAGGGACGGCCGCGTCGTACCGGCCAGCTTCTGAGCATGGGGACTTCCACAATTTCTCCGTCCTTCTTTTTAATCTTGGCTATGGGTTCGACAATATTGGCTTCACCGTCGAAAACCCATTCAACGGTTCCTTCCAGCTTTGGCGGCATCATGATCTTCTGGAGTACCGCCGGTGTTTCCTGGACAGTACCGATCACATCGCCGGGCTTTAACACATCGCCCTTCTGGCAGGCCGGTACAAAAGGCCATTTCTTTTCGCGGTCGAGCTTAGGGACATCAATCCCTCTGCTGATACGGTCTCCGGATTCGTTGTAAATGGTGGTCAGCGGTCTCTGGATACCGTCAAAAATACTTTCAATCAGGCCAGGGGCCAAATCAACGGACAGGGGCTCGCCTGTCACATATACGGGTTCGCCTGGGCCTAAGCCGGCGGTTTCTTCATATACCTGGATAGAGGCTCTGTCACCTCTTAATTCAATTACTTCACCAATGAGTCGTTTTTCACTGACTCGGACAACGTCAAACATCTGAACATCGGCTAGTCCGGTTGCTACAATCAGCGGACCGGCAACCTTGACAATTGTCCCTACTTGCTTCATGGTTGATTGTTCATTGGGCTGAATCATCGTTCTATCCACCCCTTTCTATAGTTTATAAAATATCTGCGCCAATGGCTTTTTCAATGTTATCCTGAATTCCCTTCATGCCTAACCCGTTTGTTCCAAAACGGTTTGGAATCGGGATGATGGCCGGGAAAGGCTCGGTTTTATACTTTTCAATGGCTTCCGGCACCAGGGCGGCGGCCTGTTCGGTAATGTAAATGACAGCAGTTTCTTCTTTGGCCAGCGCATGGATGGCTTTTTCGATATCCTTTGCTGCATCGGCATAAACGGTGCGAACCCCGAGCGCCTGGAAAACCATGATCGAATCCTGATCGCCGATAACGGCTAATTTTGCTTGTTCACTCATGATTTCCTCCTAAATAACGCCGAGTTCGGCAAGCGGTATTTTAATACCGGAGCGTTTACCCGCAAACATGACCCGCAGGGCCTTACCCTCAGCCTGGCGCTGGAACAGGTAGTTGGCGATGGGGCCAATACTAAAGGAGTCACTCCTCCGCTCATGGATCATATTAAAAGCCGCATCTTCAAATTTCTGTTCAACTTCTGACAAATTTCCGTCCTGCGCATAGCGTTCAAGAACCGATTTGATCAGAATACTGTGTTCCCCGTGTCCCAGCTGTTTTGCGAGCTGTTCATTCGGAATATCCGTTGCGTCAAGCAGCGCCTTTTCTTCGATTTCACCGCCTGGTATCAGCAGGGGTTTTACCTTGAAGGTCCCCCAGTCCAGGACATTTGCTCTGAGCACTGTCAGAATATTGGTAAAATCAATTTTTGCCTTGTAATATTTTTTCAGCAGCTCGCTTGAATGCTTCTGCTGTGATAAAGTTTCTAAGATCTGTGCATAAGCCGCGTTATCGATGGTCACACTGATGACTCTGGGGTCGGTGACATCCTCGAGACGCTTCAGCGGTTCTCTGAAGCATTCCGGCAAAAGACTGTAATCGCCATGCTCCAGGGCTTTCTGAAGAATATCCAGTGGAATGCCGCCTCCTTCAAGCAGGAGGTTTTCGACTTCGACCCGCTGCAGCTGTCCTTTTAAAATAGCTTTGATGTTGTGGACATCTGTCGGAATGAGCAGAAGATCGGTTACTGTTTTATCCGGAGTGATCTCATTGATGAGGTTCCGGGTTTTTGTGAGCTCAGCGTCGATCAGATTGTCGAGCTGGCTGTGGTCTTTGGCTTCTGCGCCATAGCCGATTTCATCCAGGAGCTTGAGAGCCTCGGCTTCATCGGCCTCCCAGAGGCGGTTCCAGCGCGTCCGGTCGATAAGGCCTGCTTCCTGCACCTTGATACGCCCTATTGCATAGGGATAACTGGTTTCAGACATGGCCTACACCTCCACTTCAAAAAGCATTTCTGCAACCTCTCGCTCATATTTTTCGCGGGCGTCATCGATGAGAACATCGAAAGAGCCGTTAATATCGCTCATTTCACCGACAAGCATAACGCCGGATTTAAAAGCTGCCGGAGTTTCATCCAGGGTCAGCTCTCCAATTTTCCCAGCTTCCTTAAGGGCGGTGTTCAGCTTGTTCAGCAAACCGTCCTTGTACCGTTTGATATCTTTTTCAGGAACCTGTAATTTTTCGGTTCCGGTTTCAGAGCCATTCACGACAATCTTTGTCACGAGCGCTTCGTAGCGGCTTTCGTCAAGGGTGTCGAGAGCTGTTCTTGCTTTGTCAAAAACTTCATTGATAACCTTGCGTTTGACGGCCAGGATATTTTTTCTGGAATCCAAACGGGTCATCAGCTGGCTTCTGCGGTGGGCTTCCTCCACATCAGCCTTCTCTTTATTTTTTAGCGCGTTCAATGTCAGCTCTGTACGACGCTCAATGGCGGCCACAGAGGACTGAACCTTTTCTGCCGTTTCCTGTTCGATCAAAGCCACGTCTTCGTTGGCTTTTTCCAGGATTTTTTCAATAATTTTATCGGCACTCACACGCTGTCACCTCACTTTCACGTGTTTTGCAGTTCTTATAACTGGATGCTGTAGATTAACAGGATGGATACGAGTAAGGCTAAGATCGCGTAAGTTTCTACAATCGCGGTGATGGTGATCCCTTTCGCGAAAGCAGACTCATCCTTGGCGGTCATATGAATAGACGCTGCGGCTGCTTTCCCCTGTGCAATCCCGGAGAGTAAGCCGACGATCCCGATTGGAAATCCGGCAGCCAGGAAAGACATTCCCTGGTACAGGCTTAAATCGAGAGGGGTTCCGCCTAAAATACCAATCTGAACCATGATCAGAACCGCTGTCAGGAAGCCGTAGATACCCTGCGTACCTGGCAGCGCCTGGAGTACAAGCATTTTACCGAACATTTCCGGGCGTTCTGCAACAACGCCTGCTGCGGCTTCACCACTAATCTGAACACCCTTGGCTGAACCAATACCTGCTAAACCGGCAGCGATTGCTGCACCAAAAATAGCTAATGCTAAACCTAAAGACATGATTTCATTCCTCCTAAACTTCTTTAGAATTGTCAATGACATCTATTGATTTTGTCTGAATTGCCAGTGGTTCGAAGTTATAACCACCGCCATCATAAAACTTATTAAAGAATTCAATATACTGAAGACGGCTGTCGTGTACATAAGCGGACAGCAGGCTCATTGTGATATTGAAAACATGGCCGATAAAATAGATCACAAGGGATAAGATAAACCCAAGCACATTGATCTGCACCATTCCGGCCAGAATATTCATAACCATGGCGATAACGCCGGTGGCCAGTCCCAAAGCAAGAATACGGGCGTAGGACAGAATATCACTCAGGTAGCTGGTGACATCGTAAAGCCCCATAATACCGCCGAAGGCCTTGCCCACGATATTTTTCTTTTCACGTCCCGCTGTAAAGAGGATAATGACCGCGCCCACAATGGCGAGGACCATTCCCACGGTTCTGGTCTGTTCTAAAAAGATCAGGCCTGCGCCGGCAATCAGGAGCATCCAGCTGACCTGGTCAAAAATCGCGTCCAGCACATGGCCGGCGCGAACCTGCTCTGCGATTTTGATGGCCATACCCGAGAAGATATGAAGCACCCCGATCACCAGAGAGAAGATCAGCATCGCTACCGGGTTGTCCAGCGGCGAGAAGAGAATGGGATGAAAGGTTTCGCCAAAATAGCTGCCGAAAAGTATCCCAAAAATCATGGTTGTGATACTGGAATAAAACAGGAGTGTGACCAGCATACCAAACTGTCCCTTTGGCTTCATGATTTTTTTCATGAGTCCAAAGATAACGGCCATGAGGGCTCCGTAGCCAAAATCCCCCATCATCATCCCGAAGATTACCCAAAACCACGGTGCGGACACCGGTGTGGGGTCGATGGTTCCCGGTTTTGGCGGGGAGTACATATCTGTAATGGACTCAAAGGGCTTCCAGAACTTTTTGTTTTTAAGCGCTGTCGGGGGCTGCTCGCCTTCCTCTGGGTCGCTGTATTCCAGATCGTATACGTCTGTTACCTGACTGACGGCATTTTCAACCGCTTCCATCCGGTCGTTTCTTACCCAGCCTTCTACACAAACCGTTTCAACCGTTTCCATGAATTTGACAGACTGGCGTTCCTGCTCAGCCTTATACTGCTCGCTCAGAAGCTCAAGCTCCTGCTGTGATTCAGCCAGCTCGGCCATCTGCTTTTCATAGGATTCAATATCCTTTTCCAGAAGCTCGATTTTATTCTGATTACTCTGGCTGATTTCAGACGCGGTTCCTGTCACTCTCGGGAGGGATGCCTCCACAAAACCAAGAACTTTGATGCTGTCTGAAAGGGCGGCGTCATCCTCCATAAAGGAGACAATCAGCGCTGCCTGACCTTCTACGGTTTTGCCAAAGAGCTGAATTTCAGCATTGTGCTCCGCCACAGCGGCAACGATTTCTTCATGGACAAGAGGCGGCAGATAGCCAATATGAAAATTGGTGTACTGCGTTGGTTTTAAATCTTCGATGGGTACGTCCATCGAAAGCCACGGCTCCAGCTGGGAGCACTCGGATTTCAGCGTCATAATTTCAGAATGCGCTGCTGAAAGCTTATCCGAGATCGCTGAGGTTTCCTGGACCAGAGCCTCGCCCTTTTCGTTACGGCGGATAAACGCATCGTAACCATATACCGGGCGGTCGCTGAAGAAGCTTTTCTTTTTCTGATAACGCTGCATAAACCGCAGCATGGCATCTGCCTGCTGTACGTCTAAATCAATCTGTTCATTTTTTGCGGTTTGTTCTGTCTCTTCGTCGGGTGGAATGGCCATGAACTCACCACACCTCTGAAGTGAAAGCAGAAGAGCTTCCTTATCTTCCTTCAGGGCAATGAGCTTTGCTTTTTTCATTGGAATAATCATTGCGTTTCTACCCTTTCCAAAATAAATTCAACCGCCTTCGGGACACGAGTCCTGGCATTTTCAGCCATTTTCTCATCTGCGAGACTCGCATCGTGAAGGACGCGTTCCATTTCCTTTTCGGCCAATGCCTCCTCCTGCAGAAGAACTGCTTCAGAAGCTTCCTTGGCTTCAAGAATCAATGCGTCGCCCTTTTCCCTGGCTTCGGCCTCAGCCTGACGCAGGGTTTCACGCGCTTTTGCTTTTGCCTCCGAACGCATTTCTGCTGCACGTTCTTCGGCCTTGTTGATTGAATCCAGAATCGACATTTAATCACCACCTTTACTCTCAAATTCACACAAATTCAGATTTTCTTTACGACCGCTTCTGTTTTTATACCCAGATTCTTTCAGCAGCAAAAGAAATAATTGGACTTAAAAGCAATCTTTTTTGTTGACGTTTACAGGTTTGTTTTTAAAACAGAAGACAGATAACGTCTTTGTCGCCTGTTTGTTTCAAAAAAAAATTTAAAAGAAAACCCATGATAATATATTATCATGGGTTGAAGGGGTTTTCAACAAAAATTTACAGACATTCTCCAAAAATTTCGACGGCCTGGTCAATTTCTTCTTTATTAATAGTTAATGGGGGAACAAATCTTATGGCGTCGCTGCCTGCTCCTACTAAAAGAAGCCCCTTTTCCATCGCTTTGTTTATAATTTCGCCTGTTGGGACAGAAACAGCTACCCCGACCATTAATCCCATACCACGCACATCGGTAATGCAGGTATGTTCTTTTTTAAGTACACACAGCTTTTCCATGAGGTAGCTTCCCTTTTCAGCGACTTCATCGAGGAAGCCGTCACCGGTAAGCACGCTTAATACATAACGGGAAGCGGCTGAGGCCAGTGGATTACCCCCGAAAGTGGAGGCGTGGGTGCCAGGCGTGAAAACCTGAGCAACCTTATCACAGGCGATGATACCACCCATGGGGAATCCGCCCGCGATCCCCTTGGCCATGCAGACAACATCCGGCTTTAAATTGTAGTGTTGGTAAGCAAAGAATTTTCCAGAACGGCCCATACCACATTGCACCTCGTCAAAAATCAGGACGAGGTTTTCATCGTCGCAAAGCTTGCGGACTGCTTGTAAATATTCATAATCCGCCGGATAAATACCGCCCTCACCCTGAATAGGTTCGAGCAGCACCGCGCAGGTTTTATCGGTTACCGCCGCCTTTAAAGCGTCAAAGTCATTGAAGGGTACGTGTGAGATGCCCGGCAGCATGGGCGAAAGGCCTTTGTGGTATTTTTCCTGTCCGGTGGCGGTGATGGCGCCGTAGGTGCGGCCGTGAAAGGAATGATCCATGGCGATGATTTCAACCGCGTCTTCACTTTTAAACTGTTTTGCGTAAATCCGCGCAAGCTTTAAGGCCGCTTCGTTGGCTTCAGCGCCGCTGTTGCAGAAAAACACCTTGTCAAGTCCGCTGGCCTTTACAAGTATTTCAGCCGCGTCAATCTGAGGCTCGGTCCAGTACAGATTGGAAACGTGCATGATTTTCTGGCACTGGTCCGCGATGGCGGCATTGAGGCCCGGGTGGTTATGGCCAAGACAATCTACCGCGATACCGGCTACACAGTCCAGATATTCTTTTCCGTTCACATCTTTTAAAACACAGCCATTGCCGCTCTCGAAAGCAATGGGAAACCGTGCGTAGGTGGGCATGATCACTTTTTCTGCCCGATTAATCAACTCTTCACTTTTGTTCATGTCTTTATCTCCTGAATGTTCATATTTTATGCCTGTGTCAGCGATTGGCGGATCATCGTCCCACAGCCCGCCGCAGTAAAGAGTTCGAGCAGCAGTGAGTGCTCAACCTTACCGTCCAGGATGTGGACAGAATTGACCCCGGAACGAATCGCATCCACGGAATTTTCAACCTTTGGAATCATACCGCCAGATATAATCCCCTCCTCAATAAGCCGTTCAACCTCATCGACATCCAGACGGCGGATAATGGAATCCGGATCATCGGCGTCCATATAGACCCCGTCGGTATCTGTGAGGTAAACCAGCTTTTCAGCCTTCAGCTCCTTGGCGATGGCGTAAGCCACATGGTCTGCGTTGATGTTGTAGCTCTGGCCGCATTTGTCGCTGCCGATCGGAGCGATAACGGGGATATAGTCGCTTTTGAGCAATGTCTGGAGAAGATCGCTCTTTACCTTGACAATATCGCCAACAAAGCCGATATCCAGGCCATTGACGAATTTTTTTCTCACCTTGAGCATACCGCCGTCTTTACCGGAGATCCCTACTGCGGTGATGTCACGGTCTTCCAGAAGCTGAACAATTTCTTTGTTGATTTTACCGGAGAGCACCATTTCTGCCACTTCGATAACATCGTCATTGGTAACACGCAGACCATCGATGAACTCGGTCTGGATGTCCAGATTGTTTAAGAATGCGGAGATGTCTTTACCGCCGCCGTGCACCACAATAGGACGCAGGCCAACCAGTTTCATGAGGGCGATATCGTCCATGACAGATTTCTTGATATCATTGTCATACATGAAACTGCCGCCGTATTTGATGACCACTGTTTTCTTTCTGAATTGCTTGATATAGGGCAGCGCCTCGACCAGGATATTGGCCTTTTCGATGTACTGCGCCATGTTCTGTGTATTATCTGACATTTTTACTTCCTTTTCTGATGGATTGTTTTGTATATGATTTAAGAACGGTAATCGCCGTTGATTTTGACATAATCGTAGGACAGATCACAGCCCCAGGCAGTCGCTTTATCTTCCCCCTCCTTGAGGGTTACCATGATGGAGATTTCCTTTTCAGACAGTACCTTTTTAGCCATCCCTTCATCAAAAGCGATGGGCGCCCCTTCGTTCAGAAGGGTGATCATTCCAGCGTTGCTGAAAAACACCAGGGATACCTTGAGCGGGTCGAAAACGACCCCAGACGCTCCCAGCGACGAAAGCACACGGCCCCAGTTGGCGTCCTCGCCAAAGAGGGCGGTCTTTACCAGGCTGGATTTAACAACCGCTTTTGCCAGGGTGCGGGCATCTTCATCTGTCGCCGCGCCACAGACAGTGACCTCAACAAATTTGGTTGCCCCTTCCCCATCGCGGATGATGGATTTTGCGAGGTGCTCATTGACGTAATAAAGGGCCTCGCTGAATACAGCGAAATCCTGTGAAGTCACATCATTAAGGCTGATCTCCTTGTTTCCGGCCTCACCGCTTGCCATTACGACAACTGTGTCGTTTGTGCTCATATCACCGTCTACAGACATCATATTGTAGGTATCCTGGGTGATTTTAGCGAGCAGCTTCTGCAGGCATTCTGGTTCGATGGCGGCGTCGGTCGTGACATAGGAAAGCATGGTGGCCATGTTTGGGCAGATCATCCCTGATCCCTTGGCCATTCCGCCGATATGGACGGTTTTTCCGTCCAGCTCGATTTCCACCGCAATGGTTTTGGTAGTAAGGTCTGTGGTGATAATGCCGTGCGCTGCGTCGTCCGCGTGCTGCGCATCGTCCCCGAGCCCGTTTACCAGTGCCTGCACGCCTTTTAATATTTTTTCAATGGGCATTACCACTCCAATAACACCAGTGGAGGATACCAGCACGTCCTGAGTGCTTACGCCGAGAAGCTCAGCCGCAACGCCGGCGGTCTGTTCCACATGGCGCATGCCGGTTTCACCGGTGCAGGCGTTGGCGTTTCCACTGTTGACCACGACTGCGCGCTTGTAGGGCGACTCGATCATAACAGCTCTGTCCCATTGCACAGGCGCTGCCTGAACCATGTTGGATGTGGTCATAACAGCTGTCGCCGCGGGCTTGTCCGCGACCAGAAGCGCCATATCCTTATTTCCGTTATCCTTTATACCGGCGGCAATGCCGGCGGCTTTAAAGCCCTTTGCGGCCAAAACGCCGCCATCAATTATTTTCATCTCGTGTTCCTTTCACAAATTAAACCGGGAAATCCGTAATAAAATCGATTCCTGTTTTTTCATCAAAGCCAAACATCAGGTTCATATTTTGAACGGCCTGTCCGGCCGCGCCCTTTACCAGATTATCAATGGCTCCGACGACAATCACGCGGTTTGTGCGTTTATCAACCTTCAGTCCGATATCGCAGTAATTTGAGCCTTTTACCCATTTGGTTTCCGGGAGCTTATCCTCAGTCAGGCGCACAAAATACTCATCCCTGTAAAAGTCACGGTAAACCTGTCTCAGGCCCTCCTCGTCCATATCGCTGGTCAGGCTGGCGTAACAGAGTGCCAGAATTCCACGATTCATAGGTGTGAGGTGCGGTGTGAAAAGCAGCTTCAGGTCTGTGCCTGAAAGCAATCCCAGTTCCTGCTCGATTTCCGGCGTATGGCGGTGTGATCCGACCTTGTAGGCTTTGATGGATTCATTGACTTCACAATAGGAAAATGCGGTATCACTGCTTCTCCCTGCTCCTGTGACGCCGGATTTTGCGTCAATGATAATGCTCTGTGGGTCAACCAGATGGTTTTTAAGCAGCGGCGCCAGGCTCAGAATGCTGCAGGTGGTGTAACAGCCCGGATTGGATAACAGACGCGCGCCCCTGATGTCCTCACGGTGCAGCTCACACAGGCCATAGACGGCTTCCTTCAGCAGATCCTTATTATAATGGTTGACTTTGTACCACTGCTCATAAATATCCACGTCCTTTAGACGGAAGTCTGCGCCGAGATCGATAATCTTTGTTTTTTTGAGAACTTCCCCGGTCACCTGTTTTGAGGCGATGCCGTGGGGCAACGCCATAAAAATTACGTCGGATTTTTCGACCAGCTCGTTCATATCCGCTGTTTCGCACAGGGCGTCTGTCACATTTTCATAGTTTCTGTAAATATCTTTTAAAGGCTGTCCCGCAAAGCTCCTTGAGCCGACGGATACGACTTCAACCTCCGGGTGTCTGTAAAGTATTCTGAGTAATTCCTGTCCGGCATAGCCGGTTCCGCCGATAACTGATGCTTTAATCATAAAATCTCTCCAATTTTAGGTTTATTTTTTATCATACAAATGGTACAATAAATTTTCGATAAATCATTAATAATGAACAATTAACGCTGACCGCTTCTTTTTAAACCGGAGTCCTTAATTATTAATTGTTAATGATTCATTTATAAAATAGCTTTTATGAAAACTATTTTGTAATTATACCCCTAATCATTTGAATATTCAAGCACTTTTTATGAATATTTATGAATAATTTACGCATATTTTTTCAAATATACCTTGCAATTTCGGTTTTGGTATTGTATAATCATTCACAGATTGTAAGGAAACGCAAGAATAAATCAAATGAAAACAATTAAGAGGAGGCACAGTGTTATGAGTGCAAAAAAAGTTATTTTAGCCTATTCAGGCGGATTGGATACCACAACCATTATTCCGTGGTTAAAGGAAACCTACGATTATGAGGTTATCTGCGTATGCGTCGATGTTGGACAGGGTAAGGAAACCGAAGGTCTGGAAGAACGGGCTTTATCCTCCGGCGCCAGCAAGTTATATATAGAAGATGTTACCGATGAATTTGTTGAAGAATACTGCTGGCCGGCACTCAAGGCTGACGCAGTTTATGAGAAGAAATACCTGCTGGGGACTTCTCTCGCCCGTCCGCTGATCGCTAAGGTGTTAGTGGATATCGCCCATAAGGAAGGTGCGGAAGCCATCTGCCACGGCGCTACCGGCAAAGGGAACGACCAGGTTCGTTTTGAACTGGGAATTGGCGCTTTAGACCCGCAGCTTAAAATCATCGCGCCATGGCGTATCTGGGATTTACAGTCCCGGGAAGACTGCATGGATTTCTGTATCGAACATGACATCAAAGTCAGCATGAGCCATGACCAGAGCTACAGCCGTGACCGCAACCTGCTGCACATCAGCCATGAAGGCCTGGAGCTTGAAGATCCTTCACTCGAACCCAAATACGACCATTTGTTAAAATTAACCAAAACACTGGAAGAAGCGCCTGACACTCCAGAAGAAATCGAAATTGAATTTTTAAACGGCGAACCCATCAAGATCAACGGCGAAGCCATGAGCCCGCGCAAAATTCTTGAAACCTGTAATGAAATCGGCGGACGCAACGCCATCGGCGTGGTCGACCTCATCGAAAACCGTGTGGTTGGTATGAAATCCCGCGGTATCTATGAAACACCGGGCGGCACCATCCTGTACCGTGCCCATGAAGAGCTGGAGCATATGTGCCTGGACCGTGAAACCTTTGCCTTTAAACAGCAGGCCGCTGTTAAGTTTGCGGAAATCACCTACAATGGCCAGTGGTTTAACCCCCTGCGCGAAGCCTTATCCGCTTTTGTGGATGAAACGCAGAAAACCGTTACCGGCGTCGTAAAATTAAAGCTGTACAAGGGTAACTGTATCCTGACCTCTGTCTCTTCCCCATACTCCTTATACAACGCAGAGATCGCAAGCTTTACCACCGGGGATTTATATGACCACAAGGATGCCGAGGGCTTTATCCACCTGTTTGGCCTGCCGCTTAAGGTTCGCGCCCTCATGCGCATGAGCCACGAAGAAAAGGAAAAAGAAGCAGAAAAGGAAAATAAATAATGAGTAAAATGTGGGGCGGTCGATTTAATAAAGGAACAGATGCGTTAACAGACGATTTCAATTCCTCCATTTCTTTCGATCAGCGTTTATACAAACAAGATATCAGGGGCAGCATTGCCCACGCAAAAATGCTCGGGAAACAGGGAATTATCTCTGTCCCCGAGTCCGAATTAATTGTCAAAACCCTGGGTGAAATTTTAGAGGATATCGAAGCCGGAAAAATTGAGTTTTCCGTCGATATGGAAGATATCCATATGAATATTGAATCCATACTCACCGGGCGAATTGGTGATACCGGGAAAAAACTGCATACCGGCCGCAGCCGTAACGATCAGGTTGCCACCGATATGCGTCTTTACGTTAAGGACATTTCCATGGAGCTCAAGGACCTGATCCGGAATCTGGGCCTCACGCTGATGGATATGGCAAGCAAGCACACCAAAACCATTATGCCGGGCTATACCCATCTGCAGCGCGCGCAGCCCATCACCTTTGCCCATCACCTGATGGCATATGTTGAGATGTTCAGACGCGATATGAAACGCCTCGATCAGGTTTACGATATGGCGGATACGCTGCCCCTTGGTTCCGGCGCCCTGGCTACCACCACCTATCCGCTGGACCGCTACTATGTTGCCAGTGAGCTGGGCTTTAAAAATGTGTCCATGAACAGCCTTGACGGCGTGTCTGACCGGGATTTCTGTATCGACTTCCTGGAGGCTGTGTCTGTGTTCATGATGCACCTGAGCCGTTTTTCTGAAGAAATTATTCTGTGGTGCTCCTCAGAATTTAATTTTATTACACTTGATGACGCTTTCTCCACTGGCTCCAGCATTATGCCCCAGAAGAAAAACCCGGATATCGCCGAGCTGGTCCGTGGAAAGGCCGGCCGTACCTATGGCGACCTTCTGGGCTTCTTAACCACCATGAAGGGGATTCCGCTCGCATACAATAAGGATATGCAGGAGGATAAGGAGCCAGTCTTTGACGCCTATGACACAGCCAAAATCTGCGCCATTACCTTTGAGAAGATGATCGGCACCATGACGGTCAACACAGAGGTGATGCGCAAATCAGCCGCGGGCGGCTTTTCCAATGCGACTGACGCAGCAGACTGGCTTGTCAAGCACGGCGTGGCTTTCCGTGACGCCCACGCCATTATCGGAAAGCTGGTCTTCTATGCTTTGGAAAAGGGCAAAAGCCTGGATGAGCTGACACTGGAAGAATACAACGCTGTCGATCCAGTCTTTGACGAGAGCATTTATGATGCCATCGACCTGCAGACCTGCGTTAACCAGCGTGATATTGTCGGCGGTCCGGCAGAAAGCACTGTCCGCCGCGCCATCGCCGTCAACCGAAGCCTGTTCCAGAAAGCTTAAACAAATCAACCATATAAAACCAGGTACACAGTGGTAAGGCTGTGTACCTGGTTTTTTCGCATTGTTCTTTTAAGAGGGACTTTGCCGCTTCAGGAAATTTCGGATGCGCCGGTACAGCCGACAACATTCCCGCAGCATGGACAAAGGTTTTGTGGCGTCTGTATGATATTTTCCTTGACTGTGCCCCAGGGGGCTGCCTTACAATAAAGAAAAGACCCATTCACAAAACAGGAGGAATACACATGCAAATCAAGGAGGCGTGCAGAAACTGCCATCTGACTAAAAAATCAATCCAATATTATGAGGATAAAGGGTTGATTTCACCCCGAAAGCTCGAAAATGGCTATCGGGATTACAGCATGGAGGATATTCGGACGCTCAAAGAAATCTCTTTACTCAGACGGCTTGACCTGAATGTCCGGGAGATCAAAGGAATCTTAGAAAGCACCGATAAACAGGCTGCCCTTAAGAAATACCAATATCTGGCAGATTTAAAGCAGGACCACCTTAAAATTCAGTGGATGTCAGCCATGAAGCTTATTGCGAACGATGATATCGAGAAAGCGTTTCAGATTCTGCAAGCCTCTGAAAACCAGTGGTATACAGTCAAAGAGCAGCTTTTGTTCTCTTTTCCAGGGAATTATGGCCTGTTTATCGCACTGCATTTTGGAAAATTTCTCAACGGAAGAATTGATACAAAAGAAAAGGAATCCGCCTATCGTGCAGTGATTGAATATCTGGACAGCGTCGAGCTTTACCTGGATCCTGAGCTTTCAGTCTGTCTTGAGGAAATAACCAGTGTCATGGATCCCGAATTGATGGCGACAGAAACAAGCCAGGCGTTAGACACAGCCTGTCAGGACATCGATGCCTATATGGCTCAAAACGGCGAAGCCATTGCCGCTTATTTCGAATATAAAAAAACCGACGCCTTTAAAAACAGTTTGGCAGGGTGTCTTGAACGCAGTCTTCTTGATTTTCAAAATAAAAGCGGCTACCTGAAAAATTTTATTCGCAATATGGAGATACTCAGCCCTGAGTATCAGACTTATCTCGCACAGCTGAAAAAAGCGAATGAATTGTTTATGGAAAAAATTCCGGAAGCCAAAGACCTGTACAGCGGCTAAATATAAAACGAGCACGGCACATTTTTGCGCCGTGCTCATTATTTTTAAAAGCCAAGAAATACAATTTCGGACAGGGCCGTATCGTATTCGCCGTCCTCAGGGCCGGAGTAGGTATCCTCAATGGTAAAGCTCAGGGTATCGCCGCCCTGGACAGTTACCACCTCGGGCAGCATGAAATACTGTGCGCCGCGGTCATTTTCGAGCTGCAAAGTGCAGAGAGGCGAACCGTCATACAGGTGCACCTTCAAAAGACGGACCCTTCCGTTTTCGGCAAAGGCCTTGTCACTCTTGCAGTATCCGTTTCGAATGAGGAAGCCCTTCATTTCCATACTGTGGGCAGGTGTGATGAGAAGCCGCTCGCCCACGCCAGAGCCGGAAGCGCCTTCCACCCAGGCTGTATCCAGGCTGTTATCCTTTAAGTTTTCAGCGCCGTAGGAAATTCCGGCCATTGGCGCTTTGGCTGAGGAGGCGCTGATCTGATAATCCTGTGTTCTCGGGATATTTTCTCCGCCAGAGGCGGCCCGGAGCGTACCGTAATCCTCATAGGCCTTTGCTGAGCCGGTATCTGTTTCTGAGGCGGCGGCAGTGGGCTGAGCTGTCGGAGCGGGGGTTGGCGTTTCCCCCTGATTTTTTCCTTTTCCGCCATCGGTGTAAATATTGACGCAGCCTGAAAAGCAAAGGCAGGCGGCCAGGATGAGCGCTGTTGCTATGAACCTTTTCATTTCTGATCCTCACTTTCGAAAGATTTTCTTTTTTTCATCATAGCATCTTTTCAAAGTCCTTGCAACTGAAAAATGAGCACGGCACATTTTTGCGCCCTGCTCATTTCTTCCGGTTATCATAGTCGTCCATCTGCATACGGTCCGCAATTTCCAGATCACGCATGCCGGCCCGGGATTCCATATGATGCTGGAATTCGTGCCGGAGTGTTTTTTCCATCTGGTTCTTTAACGCCTCGTCGCTCAGATAGCCGTATACCCGCTCAAAGGAGCCGTAATAAATGACGATATAACGCCCCATGGACGAATCGCGGTGATACTCCCCCATGATATAGAGGTCGTCCCCTCTGGCTTTGGGGTGGCGTTTGGCTTCCGGAAGAAGCAGAATGCCGCCGTTGAGCTCTTCGTAAAAAGCCGGCGGCAGCGTATTGGCAATGGCGTCCAGTACAGTCTCAAACTGGTCAATATCCATCATTTTTACCGAACTCCCTTCTCTCATGCAATTTTGTATTCTTTACGGCGGTTCTTTAGTATGGTATAGTAAGACTATCATACCATGACATAAGGAGACCATCAAATGAATTGTGAAGAAACCTTAAATAAGCTGGATGCCCTGGGCATCGCCTATGAAAAAATAGACCATCCCGCTGTTTACACCATCGACGAGATGGATAATCTTGACATTACCTTTAAATGTAATGTGGTTAAGAACCTTTTCCTGCGCGACGCCAAGGGAAAGCGCCATTTTCTCGTAGTGCTCGACAAGGATAAAAAAGCGGATCTGGCAGGAATCCGCGGGCAGCTGGGCTGTTCCAAACTCAGCTTTGCCTCGGAGGACCGGCTGATGAAGCACCTTCAGCTGACCAAGGGGGCTGTCACTCCGCTGGGTGTATTCGGCAACCCCGAAGCCAATGTGGAGGTTGTTCTGGATAAGGATCTTGCGGGCTGCCCAAACCTTGGCGTGCATCCCTGCGACAACACGGCTACAGTTGTCCTCAGCTATGAGGATCTTGTTAAATGCATTGAGAGCAACGGCAACAGCATTGTATTGCTGAATATATAAAAAAGAGGTGGAGACATCATGCGTAAAGCAAACCGAGAAATTAAAGACGAACAGCTCATGCGCCAGACCCTGGAAACGGCTGACACCTGCCGCCTGGCCCTGAATACCGGCGGCGCTCCCTATATCGTTCCGCTCAGTTATGGTTATACCCTGGAGGAAGGCAGTCTAACCTTCTATTTTCACTGCGCCGGCGAGGGACAAAAGCTTGAGCTCATGGACGCTGATAACCGCGCCGGGTTTGAGGTGGACTGCGGACAGAAGCTGGTGACTGGGCCAAAAGCCTGCCACTATTCCACTCAGTTTATGAGCGTTGTGGGATGGGGGCTTCTGGAAAGGCTGACGGACCCTGCGGCTAAAAAGACTGCCCTAAGCCATTTGATGCGCCACTACAGCGGGCGTGACGACTGGGACTTTGATGAGAAAGTTTTGAACCACACCACCGTTTTACGACTGACGGTTCGTGAATTTACCGGCAAGGCCAATCGAAAGGAGCGCGTATGAATCTTTTTAGCAGTGACTATTGCGAAGGGGCACATCCGAGAATTATGGAGGCCCTGGCCCGTACCAATTTTGAGCAGACCGAGGGCTATGAGGAAGATCCTTATTGTGACAATGCGCGCGCGTTAATCAGAAAAGCGATTGACTGCCCGGCCTGTGATATTTATTTTCTATCTGGCGGTACTCAGACCAACATGACTTTTATTGCCCACGCGTTAAAACCGTGGCAGGCTGTGATCGCAGCTGAAACCGGCCATATCTGCACCCATGAGACCGGGGCCATCGAGGCAACCGGCCATAAGATTATCGCCATGCCAGCAGAGGACGGCAAGCTGACCCCGCAGCTGATCCAGGCCGCGGTAGATGCCCATACCGATCATCATATGGTCGCGCCCAAAATGGTCTATCTGTCAGATTCCACAGAGATCGGTACGATTTATACAAAGGCTGAGCTGTCTGCCATCCGGAGGGTGTGCGACAGGAACAGCCTGTACCTTTATATGGATGGCGCGCGCCTTGCATCCGCCCTCACAGCGCCGGGCAATGATCTGTCCTTCACAGATTTTCCAGAGCTCTGCGATGCGTTTTATATCGGAGGCACAAAATGCGGCGCTCTGTTCGGTGAGGCACTGGTACTTGTCAATCCGGCGCTGGCAGAGGATTTTAATTTTACGCTGAAGCAGCGCGGCGGACTTTTTGCCAAAGGACGTATTCTCGGCATCCAGTTCGGGGAGCTCTTTAAAGATAATCTTTATCTGGAGCTTGGCGCACACGCCAACGCACTGGCAGCCCGGCTGAAGTCCGCCTTTGAGGATAAGGGCTTTCCCTTCCTGGTGGACTCCCCCAGCAACCAGATCTTCCCGATTCTGCCCAACGAGCTGATCACCGCGCTGAGGGAAAAAACTGCTTTCAGAGATCAGGAAGTCATTGACGAGGGACATACAGCCGTGCGGTTTGTAACCTCCTGGGCCATGACCGACGCCATGGTGGACGCGTTTATAGAGGATTTAAACAGGCTGTGCCATGAATAAACAGCAGCTGGTATTCAGGGTATTCCTTCTGGCCACTGGTGTTGCCGCACTTGTGATCCGCCTTTCCACCCTGGTGGTGGATACCGCGTTGTCCATTGATTTTACAGGCTTTCAGGTTTTTGCTCTTGTGAGCTTTGCCCTGTACGCGGCCTTTGCGGTCATCACCCTGGTTCTGTCCTTTTTATCACTGAAAAAGACAAGCGGCTCAGCCGTTCCGGGCCAGGTCCTGTATATCGCCTGTCTGTTTGTGCTGCTGGGTGTTGTTTTAAATCTGCCCGCCTTTTTTAAAGCCGCCGCCCTAGATTTCTCCAGCGCTTCTCCGGCCTTTGTGGCGGTCAATTCTCCATTTCTATTCAATTACGGGAAGGGCTTTGGCAGCATCGCCATCGGGGATTTCACCAATTACTTTTTAGGCCTTGCCGTTACAGTCAGTATGGTCATGGGGATTATCGCGCTGGTTCTGCTGGTGCGCTCTGTCAGAGAAGGGCGCGGCACAGCGGTTCCGTTCACCCGTTATTCCAGACAGGACAGAACAAAAGATTACCGCAGGCCGCGCGCAACCGCTAAACGCGTAAGCTCCGCAAGACAGGTGGATATCTTTGAGCGCAGCAATGATTTCTTTTCGCATCATACTGAGGACGATATCTTTTAACCTAAATTCCTGTATTCTAAGCTAAGGGCATTGCTAAGTCAATGCCTTTTCTTTATAATAAGATTAAATGAATCCTGAAAGGAGTCTTTTATATGAAACTGACCGTACTTGTTGACAATCACACCAGCATTGATCACTATTACCTTGGAGAGCCAGGGCTGTGCTACTATATTGAGGATGAGGACTCGCGCTTTCTTCTGGATACGGGTTATTCGGATATTTACATCGAAAACGCCAGGCGTCTCGGCATTGATCTGTCCAATCTTGACATGATTGTCCTCTCCCACGGCCATAACGACCATACCGGGGGGCTTCCGGCCTATTTTGAACACTTTCACAACCCTGGGCTTAAGATCATCGCCCATCCCGGGGCATTGTCAGAAAAACAGTTTGACGGTGAGAATATCGGAATAACCCTGTCAGAGATGACACTGATTGAAAACAGCCAGCTGATTTTGACAAAAGCCCCCTATAAGGTCAGCCCAAATTTTACTTTTTTAGGTGAAATCCCACAGCTTACGGACTTTGAACCGCGAAAAGCCATCGGCACCACCAGCGGAGGGGGCCGCGGGGATGCATCCGATTTCCTGTTTGATGATTCCGCGCTGGTCTATACCACGCCTGAGGGGATATACATTGTGACAGGCTGCTCACACTCCGGGATCTGCAATATTGTGGAGCACGCCAAGAGTGTTACAGGCGACAGCCGGGTACTTGGTATCATCGGCGGCTTTCATTTGTTTAAGTTGGGAGAACAGGTCGACCGGACGATCCAGTATTTTAAAGACAACCATATCGAAAGCCTGCTTCCCTGCCACTGCACCTCCTTCCGGGTAAGAGCGGCCATCCATCAGGCGGTCCCCCTTAAGCGGGAGGTTGGTGTCGGACTGACCCTGGAGTGGTAAGGCCATGGACGACAAGGTTCGCTGGACTGTCAGCCAGAAAATTCTGCTGGCCCTTACGCTGATCTGCTTTTTCGGTTTCATCATTTATCTGGTTGTATGCTGGAACCAGATTCCGGAACGGCTGGTTTCAAAATACAATGCCGGGGGCGAGGTGGTCCGCTACAGTAAGAAAGCCTTTACGCTGGTACCCATGATGATGATTGAGAGCATCCTGTTTGTGATCATCACCATCATCAGTTTTTTTCCAGCGGCGGTGGCAAATACAAACGCCACAAAGTATATCCAGGATGATATGAATATCTATAAAAAGTCAGCCCTGGAGCGCATACGCCTGCTGACACGTACCATTATCCTCATCTCGGATCTGCTCTTTGTCAATCTGTTTAACACGATCTTTCTGTCCATGATTTATTCGGGCGGTGTTCTGGTACAGCACAGAGTGACACTTTATAGTATCATTGGCTTCACAGTTTTGTTTGCCGCGTCCATCCTTTTTTATTATTTCCGGCTGCGGCAGATTATGAAAGGACATTCACGCTGAACATGAAAAAATATACAACGCTTCTTTTTGACGCTGACGGCACTCTGATGGATTTTAAAAAGACAGAAGCCCAGGCATTGGATCAGACTTTCAGAAAATACGGCGTTCATCCGACAAAAGAGATTCTGGACCTTTACGCGGATATCAACCACGGCCTCTGGAAAGATTTTGAGCATGGGCTGATCGACAAGGATACACTGGTCACCAGCCGTTTCCGGCTTTTGTTTCTTGAGCTTGGGCTGGATATTGACGGAATGGCCTTTGAGTCCGATTATCAGCCAGCCCTGGGGCGGGGCGCTTTTCTCATTGACGGCGCCTATGAGCTCTGCAGGGCTTTAAAGCCGGATTTCAGGCTTTATATTGTCACAAACGGTGTCTCGAGCACCCAGTACAGCCGTCTTTCGGCATCGGGGCTTGACAGGCTCATGGACGATGTCTTTGTCTCCGAGGACGCCGGCGCACAAAAGCCCCAGAAAGACTTTTTCGACTATATCGCCGCCCGTATTCCAGGCTACAACCCCGGTGAGGCGCTGGTCATCGGGGACTCCCTGACCTCTGATATCCAGGGCGGCATAAACGCCGGCATTGATACCTGCTGGTACAACCCTGGCAGAGAGCGCAATCCCCTTGATATTTGTGCTGATTATGAAATACATACCCTGGAAGAGCTCCCGGCTCTGCTGGAAGGCTAAAACCGGATTTTAAAAATGACCGCAAGTAAAATCAAGCGGAAGCTGCGCTCTTTCTTTATAATAAAGAAAGAGCAGTCGAAACGAGGTGGACAGGTAGATGTACGAATGGCTAAAGCATATTCAGACAATCGTTGACGAAATTGACAAATGCATAAAAAACTATAATGATGAAGCACTGACACTGCGCTTTCTTTCTCACAAGCTGGGTTACTCCGAGTTTTATACAACGCGGAAGTTTAAAGAAATATCCGGTATGCCTTTCAGGGATTATCTGAGGCATAGAAAGCTGGCCTTTGCGCTTAAGGAGGTTCGTGACAGTGAGAAAAGCCTTTTGGATATTGCTTTCGATTATGGCTTTTCATCCCATGAGGCATTTACCAGGGCTTTTAAGAAAACCTATGGCGTGACGCCAAGTGAATACCGGAAAAATCCTAAGCCCGTTGTTCTCCGTACAAAAATAAATCCTTTTGACCGCTACTTTTTAGGATTTGGAGAGATTGGCATGATAAAATCCACAGAAGATATTAAAATCTATTTTGTAACCATCCCCGCACATAAATTTTTGCATATTAAGAACTATGAGAGCAACGGCTATTGGGATTTCTGGCAGAAGCAGAGCCTTATCCCAGGGCAGGACTGCGAAACAGTCTGCGGCCTCCTCGACAGTATCAAAGGCAAACTGGATGATGACGGCGGGAGCGAAACGAACAGCGGTAACGGCCAGATTATGGCATACATCAATGATCCGGAAGGAAGACTCTGCGATTGGGGGTTTCCCCGCACGGAATGCTACGGTGTACGGCTTCCCATTGACTATCAAGGCGAGGTTCCAGCCCAAATGCTCATGATGGATGTCCCTGAGGCAGAGTATCTTGTTTTTGAGCATGGCCCTTTTAATTATGAGCAGGAAAACCGCACAGTAGAGGAAAAGATTGAAAAAGCAATGGCAGATTTTGATTTTACAGATACTGGCTACTGCTTTGACACTTCCCCGGGAAGAATTATCTATTTATATTTTAATCCTGAGCAGTTTTGTAAATATGTCCGGCCCGTACGGCGGTAAACGGGCAGATATAAAAACGCCGGTACCCCATAAACAGGGCACCGGCGTTTGTTTCACTTTAGTTCTGCTGGTTTTTTAAGCTGTCCTTGATGGCGTTCATGATATCTGCGCTCATAATATTGCCGAAAACAGCGTTGACTGCGTTCGTATCAAGGTTGACCATCCATTTGCCGTTTTCCTTTACGACCGGGAGTTCGAGCTCAGTGGTCGTCGTTTTTCCCTTGGCTTCCTTTACCAGGTTTAGAAACCGGTCTTCAGAAGGCTCCTCGCCGATCAGTTTGTTGATTATCTGGGAGAGGTCCCTGTTGGTGACCTGTACCTTAACGGTTGCTTCATCCCCTTTCGTCTGACTGTCGAGGATCTTATAAGAAAAGTCCTCGGTCAGATTGGTAAGAAGCGCCTGAGATTCAGGGTCCTGCGCATCGGTGAGCAGCTGATTATCATTTGAAGTCAAGCCGCTCAGCGCCCCAAATTCGCTGCCAAGGCTTATCTTGACATTTTCATTGAGGGTTTTCGCATCCTTATCCTTAAAAGCGTCAAATACGATTTTTACAGTCCCTTCCGGTGTCGATGGGTCTGCGGTTACCTCCATACCGGCTGCATCGTTTGGCTGGGTGGTATTGTTCTTCTTTACGCAGGCTGTCAGCGAGAAAACCATAAACGCCGCGATGGCAAGGGTTAAAATTCTTTTTGCTTTCATATTATTTACTCCTCCTTATCATTTTTCTCTATTCTACCAGAATTTTCCTGAAAAAACTTAAAATTTCAGATTTCTTCAGAATTCTTTAGAAATTGTTATAAAAAAAGAGCCCGAAGGCCCTTTTTTAATAATCTTTCAATTCTGTGTTGATGTTTTGAGTGATATCTTCGCCGAACCATTTCTGAGACAGCTCAGCTAATTTACCGTTATCTCTCAGCTTCTGAAGAGTTTCTTCAATTTTCTGGGCAAATTCAGTGTCATTCTTACGCATGGTGATACCGATTGGCTCATTGGACAGGGTTTCAGAAGTAATGCTGTAAACATCTGGTTTTTTGCTGGTATAGAACTGTCCGACCGGTTTATCTGTTAAGATATAGTCGATGGTCTTTCCTTCCAGTGCTGTGAAAGCATCCAGCATCGCATCAAATTTGCTGAGGTTCATGTCTGTGCCGCTTTCGATCATTTTTTCTGCGGCGTAATCAGAGGTGGTTTCAATCTGAACGCCTACTTTTTTGCCTTTTAAATCATCAGCGGTTTTTGCCGGTGTACCGTCATTTCTGGATACAATGACAATCCCATTGGCGGTATAAGGTGAAGACATGTTAAAAGTTTTCTGACGTTCTTCTGTAATACTGGTCCCTGCGATAATCATTTCATACTGGTTTGAGGTCAAGCCATTGAAAATACCGTCGAATCCGGTATCGACCCATTCTGCTTTAACGCCAAGCTCTTCTGCGATGGCGTTACCCATATCAATATCAAAACCAACCATTTCATTGTTTTCATCCCGGTATTCAAAGGGAACATAGGTTGCGTTGGTACCGATTTTCAGTACACCGTCTGCCAGCGGATCTTCTGCTGTTTTACCGCCGCAGCCAGCCAG
Source organism: Eubacterium sp. AM05-23 (assembly GCF_003477535.1). Taxonomy (NCBI): domain Bacteria; kingdom Bacillati; phylum Bacillota; class Clostridia; order Eubacteriales; family Eubacteriaceae; genus Eubacterium; species Eubacterium sp. AM05-23. Next base: position 133,935 of record NZ_QUDF01000005.1, on the reverse strand, counting down.
AGTCAGGGAAGCTACGAGCATCAGCGCAACAGAAACGCCGACTAGTTTTTTCTTCATTTTCATTTCTCTCCTCCTAATGATTTTAAACTCAAGTCTTATTATACAGCATTATGTATAATAATTCAAGCATTTAAGCAGTTGGCGGATTCAAATGAATAAAAGTGCATTGATTATACGATTGTATACAATATTTGTATTTACCGGATATTTATGCCTGCGCCAGCGCCTTTAAAGCCTTGGACAGCTGATCCGGGCAGGATGTGGTTTTATAGCCGCAGGTGATGCCGCTGAGTTTTGGAATAACATCCTCCACCCTCTGCCCTTCGACCAGCGCTGAAATTCCTTTGGCGTTGCCGTTGCAGCCGCCCATAAACTCAAGATTCTTTATGATGCCGTCCTCTACATCAAAGCTGATGGAACGGGAGCAAACGCCCTGTGTTGTATATTCGTATCGCATGATAATCTCCTTTTTTATATAAAAAATTCCAGAGATAACCTTACCATAAATTATTTTTTTTGACAAGCGCTTAAGTCCAAAAGAGAGTGCAAAAAATAACTAGAACCGATCTGCTTTTTTACTTCTGGCAAATCGGCTCTAGCGTTCAATCTCGGTTAGCATGTCTTTCGGACTCACTCCCTTCAATTGATTTTCAAATCTCAAAATCTTCTTCTGTTGTTAAGTAAACACCATCCCAACCTTATTCCCTATTCAATTGTAATATTCTACTCGTATTTTTCAGTGTGTCCTGTGTCTATCTTTTATTATTTATCTTTGTGAGACGCCTTACTCAACAACTTTCACATTTAAGTCTCGATACGCTATAAATGTAATACTCATTGTCCTTCAGATTTGTCTTCACACTCTTTAAGGTTACCTACTAAATTACTTTCGATTATCTGTTTCAATTCTTCACTCAACCGAAACATTAACGATAATTTGTGTTAAATAATTATGATCAAAATATATGATTAACGTGCCTTACTGTTTTATAATAAATTATTGTTTCCGAGTAAGCCACTGTTGCTCTTTATAGTTTAATCCTTGGTCGTTGGGACTTATTTACTTTTCAATGACCTTCCAAATCTGTCATTTTCAACTTCTGTTGATCTTGATCTTTGATTTGTCTATATTATAATACGATTACATGGAAATGTAAAGGTTTTTCTTGTAACTAATTTGTAAAATTTAAGAAATGTTTAATTTATACGAAATCCTGTGAACCTGTGTAAAGACCATATTTCAGATCACCCTTGTCAGACGATCCGTGACAAACTTAGTACAGACGAAAGTTATTAAAAAATCCTAAAGTGTCCAAACCTTCAAAAAAATCGAAAACGCCCAAAGCTATTTGCAAAAATAGTCTTGGGCGTTTTCGATCATTCGGATTAGTTTTTCTTGCACTTGCAGCTTGCGAGGATAGCTTCCTCATTTCTGGATTCTCTGGATTCCTGAAGTGGGTTATGGTAGCCTGCGCCAGGTGCCTTGTCCACTGCATTTTCATCCAATAACGGATTGGCGTACATTTCAGCCTTTACCTCGTCTTCGGCTTTTTTGTCAGCTGGGGCTTCCGGAGCTGGGGCGTTTGGGTCGTTCTTCTTGCACTTGCAGCTTGCGAGAATGGCTTCCTCATTTCTGGATTCTCTGGATTCCTGAAGCGGGTTATGGTAGCCTGCGCCAGGCGCCTTGTCCACTGCGTTTTCGTCCAATAACGGATTGGCGTACATTTCAGCCTTTACTTCGTCTTCGGCTTTTTTGTCAGCTGGGGCTTCTGGAGCTGGGGCGTTTGGGTCGTTCTTCTTGCACTTGCAGCTCGCGAGAATGGCTTCCTCATTTCTGGATTCTCTGGATTCCTGAAGCGGATTATGGTAGCCTGCGCCAGGCGCCTTGTCCACTGCGTTTTCGTCCAATAACGGGTTTGCATACAATTTTTCTTCCTGTGATCTCATTTCTCTTACTCCTTCAACTTTTTAAATTTTACGGTAATAGTCTTACTGATTTATCCGTAACTTTTTTTGTTACTGTTTATACTGTAATTATATTTGTTACATATAGATTTGTCAAGTACTTTTTTAAATTATTTTAAATATTTTCTAAAAAAAATGAAAATAAAAAAAGCCCCGCCAGCTTCTCATGGAAAACAGGTTCGGCTTCAAAAAATGACTAAGACCAGTTTTACTTCGTTTCGGTGTTTCTGTAAAACCGGTCTTAGCGTTCAGATTCAGTTAGCATGTCTTTTGGACTCACTCCTTTCGAATCTTTAAACCAAATATCAAATGCTTCATTCAGTATCTTTATATCTTTTTGAATAGTTCCTCAACTTGTGATCCTTACAGTCCTTTACTGGGTTACACGTTCAAAATCCTTTTTGATATGGAACACGTTTATGTAATATCACCTACTCCATGGATTCTTCGACGCTTAAGTCTCTATATGCTATAAGTCGTGTACTCCTCCAGCTTTAGGCTATGCCCCTATCTGATTTTCTACTTATGTACTTTTCAAGCCAGCAAGTGATACCATTAGATTGTTGTTATCCTTGGGTTTATTAAATTCTGAAATTCCATTCGACCATTAACATCTTACTACGATTATTGACTTATTGCATCAACATCTTATTCTGGATATTTTTGGTTTTCCTTTTTTTCATACTTCTAATAAAAATCTTTTGGGGTTTACTTTTTCTAGGTGTTGATACAGCCTATCTTCAATAATCACCTTATTGATTTTCATTACCAAAGCTGAGCTTCTATTCACTTGTTAAAGACCTTTCAAAGATTACTGATGTTTCTTTGATCTTTGATTTGTCTATATTATACCACGATTTCAATCTCTGTAAACGGTTTTTTCGTAAACAAAGCGTAACAATTTTGTAAACGTACACATTAAAGTGTTGAACTACTGCGGAACCCTCTGTTTTAAAGGGCTCCGCAGTGCATTGCGTTTCTTAAGTGTTTTCGTAAGCGCTGTCAGGATTTAAGGTTCAGCTCTTCTCGGATCATAACAATGGTCGGGTCTATGATAAAACAGGGCTTTACGGCCTGGTTGACTGTCTGCAGAACCAGCTCGGGCTTGACACTCTGTTGCTCAATGTATTTGAGCCTGAGCGCCAGTACGGCAGTCCCATCCTGTACGGAAAGAACCCGGATATCCTGAATAAAGGGACGGATATTTTTAGGCACCAGCTTTCCCTTCTTATTTCTTTTTTCAAGAATCACCTCATCCAGAGACTGGTAGACGCTTAATGCCTCGTTCAGGGACGCTGCGTCTATCCTGGGTTCCAGCGCGACCTCGATCCGGTAACGGCTGTCTGTAAGAGACGCGCTCAGAGAGGCTTTCCCCTGGGGGATTCTTCTGGCCTCTACCACCTTCAGCCCTTCTGGCAGAGAGGCGTTCAGCCTTTTGGTAAACTCAGTCAGGTCGATGTCGCGGGTCAGCACCACATCGCCGTACTCACTGTCGCTCATGAGCCCCACAGACATGGCCAGTGCAAAGGACAGTTTGGGATGCGGGTTAAAGCCGTTTGAATGGGCAATATTCAGCCCTGCCCGGCGAAATGCCCGCTGAAACAGGCGCTGCTGATCTAAATGTGAGATAAAACGCAGCTCCTCGCCGCGGGTAAATTTAAACCGTATAGTGCTCATGGCATTTCCATCCTTTACTGAATTGCATGACGCCGCAGCTGCTGCAGCCCTCGCGGCAATAAGGCGTCAGAGCCTCTTTTGTTGATTTTTCCCATTCTTTTTGCAGGAATTCCTTTGTCACGCCGATATCAATGAAATCCCAGGGCAGCAGCTCGTCAAAGCTGCGGCTCCGCAGGGCATAGAAATCCGGATCGACGCCGGCCTCCTCAAAAACAGAAAGCCATTTCTGATGATCGTAATGCTCCTGCCAGCCGTCAAATTTACAGCCGGCCTCGTGGGCCTTGAGCAGTACTCTGCCCAAACGGCGGTCACCTCTGGCGAACACGGCTTCCAGATAGCTCAGAGAGCCCTCATGCCAGTTGTAGGAGATTTTGCGGTCTTTGATCAGAGATTTTAACAGCTTCTGTTTTTCGATGAACTGACCGCCGGTATTTTGTCCAAACCACTGGAAGGGTGTAAAAGGCTTGGGCACAAAACAGGAGGTGCTCAGCACAATTTTTACCGCTTTATTGCGGCTTTCTCTCGGCACGGCATAGTATTCATCCAGAACCTTTTGCCCCAGATCGGCGATGCCGGCAATGTCGGTCTCGGTTTCGGTGGGCAGACCGATCATAAAATAAAGCTTGATATGGCCCCAGCCGCGTTCAAAGGCGGTGCGCACAGTGCTTAGAAGGTTCTCCTCGGTCACCCCTTTATTGATGACGTCACGCATGCGCTGGGTGCCGGCCTCCGGCGCGAGGGTGATGCCGGTTTTCCGGATTTTCTGAATCTGCTCCAGCATATCAATGCTCAGGGAGTCAATGCGCAGTGACGGCAGCGATACGCCGATGCACTGGTCCTCGTAGTCAAAAACCAGATCCTCGATAAGTGTCTCGATTTTTGAATAGTCGCCGGAGCTCAAAGAAGCCAGAGAGATCTCCTCGTAACCGGTTGATCTGAGAAGCGCCTTGATGCCCTCCTCGATGGTATTCAGGCTTTTCTCGCGGATCGGACGGTAGATCATTCCCGCCTGGCAGAAACGGCAGCCCCGGCCGCAGCCTCTGAAAATCTCATAGCTCACCCGGTCATGGACGGTTTCGGTGTAGGGCACGACATATGCTTCGGGATAATAGGCGTTATCAAGGTCTTTTATAAAACGCTTGCGGACCTTGACGGGCGCTTCCCCGATAGTGGGGGTAAAAGCCTTTAGGGTGCCGTCCTCATGATAAGCCGCCTCGTAAAAAGCCGGAACATAGACGCCCTCGATGGCCGCGGCTTTTTTCAGGTAGTCTTCCCTTGTGCCGCCCTCTGCTTTAAAGCTCCGGTATGCGTCCATAAGCTCCAGAATGGACTCCTCAGCCTCGCCGATGACAAAAATATCCACAAAATCGGCCAGTGGTTCGGGATTGTAGGCGCAGGGGCCCCCCGCCATAATGAAGGGCGTCTCTTCGCCGCGGTCCTCTGAAAGCAGAGGGATGCCGCCCAGCTCCAGCATATTGATGAGGTTGGTGTAACTCATCTCATACTGGAGGGTAAAGCCCACAAAGTCAAATTCTGAAATGGGGTCCATGGATTCCAGCGCGTAAAGCGGGATTTCCCGGCTGCGCATCTGCTCTTCCATATCCACCCAGGGCGCAAAGACCCGCTCACACCAGATATCCTCTTCGTCGTTGAGCAGGCTGTACAGTATTTTCATGCCCAGGTGGGACATGCCCACCTCATAGGTGTCGGGGAAAGCAAAGGCGTACCGGATCGTGGTATCCTTCAGGTCCTTATGCACTGCTCCCACCTCATTGCCCTGGTAGGTGATGGGCTTTGTGACCAGGGGCAGCACCTTTTTATTGATCAACTCTTTATCGTATTGCATTGTATCCTCTTTGTATTTTATTTCGTTAGCCTTCCTATCTTACAATAACCAGGCACAAAAGTCAAAAGGGATTCTGAAAAAGAGCACGGCGCAAAAATGTGCCGTGCTCCTGGCTCGGTTTATGGTTCGACAATATTGAAAAAATACTCAAAGGTCACCATGTGCTCCGTCAGCTTTTTGAGGATATCCTGGTCTCCCTCGATTTTAATAGCATTTTTCTGCTGGTCTTCGTCCTTGTTTAAAATCGCGAACATGGCAACTCTGGGCAGAGTCAGCGTCGCGTCGGCGTCATCTGCCTGAACGCCTTTCTGGTAGAGGAGCACGCCAGAATCCACACACAGCAGATAAGGGTCGGTGTCGGTAAAGTTCAGATTGATTTTCAGGTTGAGATTCTGCGCCGCGTTGGAATCTGTTAAAATTCCCATGTAGTCCATCATCATTTCCGGTGTCATGGATTTTTTAAGGTCGGCGCTGCTGTTGGCCTTGAAAGCCGCGTCTGTCGTGGTTCCCTCTCTCAGTTCTCTGGCGCCGGACAGGTAGGCGTTGCGCCAGGTGCCGGATTCTGCCTGGTAGCCGAGCTGTTCAAGGGCGTCGGCGCACAGGAAGCGCGCGTCTTTGTTATCCGGGTCGGCAAAGACCAGTACGTTGGTAATTTCGGCTACCCACTGGTACTCGCCTCTGTCAAAATCGGCTTTGGCTTTTTTCAGCACTTCGTTGGTGTCGCCCATATATTCCACATATTTTTTGGCGCTGTCGCTTGGCGTGAGCGGGTTCAGATTTACCGGGTTGGCGTCATACCAGCCCATATATTTCTGATAAACAGCCTTGGCGTTGTGGGCAACTGTGCCATAATACTGGCGTGTGTACCAGTTCTTTTCCAGGCTTTCCGGCAGGGTGATCATGTTGGAAATCTCGTCGGAGGTGTAGCCCTGATTAATGTACATGAGGGTCTGGTCATTGATGAATTTATACATGGCCGCTGTATTTTTCAGATAGCTGCTGATAACGTCATTGCCCCAGTGCGGCCAGTTATGAGACTGAAAAACGACCTCGGCGTCTTTTCCGTAACGGGTCAGGGCTTCCATGATGTATTCGGCCCAGGCATTGCCGTCGCGTATCTGCGCCCCGCGCAGCGTATAGAGGTTATGCAGGGTTCCTGTGCAGTTTTCAGCGATCCAGAGCGCTTTTTTATCTGCGAACCAGGTGTTCATCTCAACAGGGGCCTCTGTACCCGGCGTCAGCTGGAATTCCATGGTCACGCCGTCAATGGTCCGGGTTTCACCGGTCTGTTTAATGGTATCATTTGGAGAAATATAGGAGACTGTCCCAGTGGACTGCCCCATTCCGATGCCGATGGAAAGGGAACCCGTGGCGCTTTTATCCAGAAAAGTGCCGTACTGGTAGCCCGCGCGTCGTCCCATGGCGTTTCCCGCGTAGACATTTTCGCTGACTGCGTGTTCCTCAAAACCCTCGGGCACAATGATGGGAATGGCCCGGGAGATGACCTCCTCCTCGCTGATGATCCCCTTGATGCCGCCATAATGGTCCACATGGGGGTGGCTCATAACCACCGCAGTTACTGGCCTTTCGCCCAGGCTTTCATTGACCAGCTGCATGGCGGCAGCGGAGCACTCTGTGCTCATGAGCGGGTCAAAGACAATCCATCCGGTGTTGCCGCGGATAAAGGTGATATTGGTCATATCGTAGCCCCGAACCTGATAAATGCCGTCCGTTACCTCGAACAGGCCGTACAAATGATTGAGCTGGGTATTTCGCCACAGGCTCGGGTTGACCGTATCCGGCGCCTCTGCGTTCTCGACAAAGGCATAAGCCTTCTGACTCCAGACCACCTTGCCATTTTCGTCCTTGAGTTCCAGTGTCTCGGGTGCGGCGATAAGTCCTTTTTCCGCAAAGGTTTTCTCCTGCTCGTCGGAGAAATCCAGCGCAGTACAGACCGTCTCATTTTTATCGGCGGTGGCTTTGCCTGCCTCCTTGACGGTGGCGTCAAGATTGACGCCTGACCTTCCGCCAGCACAGGACGACAGCGCAAACAACGCGGCCGCAAGGCCCATGGATAAAAGCAATTGTGACTTTTTCATTTTGAAGCCTCCTTTTTTCTATATTTTATCTGCTTTTTTATCGGTTGTCGAACTTTTTTTCCGTATAAAGTAAATTCCCGCAAAAATGATGACGGGCTGAACGGTTTTTTGTCAATGACATTATTCTGGCCGCCTACAGCATGTCCAAGAGCCATACGTCGATCGCTTATAAAAAACTGGGCGTCAACAACGCGATGGACGCCGTACTGAAAGCCCGGGAGCTTGGGCTTATCGATTAAAGCAGGAGACCGGTGTAAAAACGTCCCGGTTTCTTGCTTAATACAGAAAAGACAGCCGCACGTTTGCGCGGCTGTCTTTTTTAGTCAGCTTTTTTCCTGATTATCAGGAAGAATAATACAATCCCGATACCGAGTAAGATGTGGCCAATGCCGGCGATACCGGAAATGGAGGCGTTCAGGCCGCTGCTGACCGGAACCGACAGCACCTGAATAATACCGCGCCATGCCAGTGTGACGGCCGTAATACAGAGACCGAAGTTATACAGGATATAAAATACTTTGAATTTTCTGTCGGCCAGGACATCGGGCAGGTTCTTGACAAACAAGGCCACAACCAGAAACCCGATCATGCCCAGTATAAAGAGATGCGTATGGACAAAGCCCAGGTTTGTCTGGCCGGTAAAGTGGTTGAACTTTGTGAATTCTCTGTAAAACACACCGCCTGCCATAGCGAGCAGCGCATAGGTAAAGGCTGTGTTGATCATTTTTTTCATTTGCTTATTCTCCTTTAATATGAACAGTGTTCATTATCAATCATAGTGCATATGAAGTCTTTTGTCAAGTTTACAGAGAGAGCACAGCGCAAAATTGCGCTGTGCTCTCTAGTCCTCGATTCCAAGCTGGGTTTTATACATGCGGCTGTAAATACCGCCCAGAGACATGAGCTCACAATGGCTGCCTATTTCGGCGACACGGCCATTTTCCAACAGGAGTATCTGGTCGGCGTCCCGGATCGTGGACAGTCGGTGGGCGATGATAAAGGAGGTCCGGCCTTCGGTAAGCCGCAGCATGGCCTTTTGTATCCGGCTTTCGGTCCGTGTATCGACGGAGCTGGTAGCCTCATCGAGGATGAGGATGGGCGCATCGGCCAGAATCGCGCGGGCAATGGTGATGAGCTGGCGCTCACCCTGGCTCAGGCTTCCCCCGCTGTCGGTAATGAGCGTCTGATACCCCTCCGGCAGCCGGCTGATAAAACCGTGGGCCCCTGCAGCTCTGGCAGCCTCGACCACCGCGCTGTCCTCAGCGTCCTCCCGCCCATACCGGATGTTTTCAAGAATACTCATATGAAACAGGGCTGTATCCTGAAGTACCACGCCAAAACAGCGTCTCAGGTCTGCCAGGCGGTAATCCCTGAGGTCGTGGCCATCCAGAAGAATCTGCCCCTCTGTCACGTCATAAAACCGCGTCAGAAGGCTGATAATGGTGGTTTTTCCGGCTCCAGTCGCGCCGACAACTGCCATGCGGGTTCCGGCGCTGGCCTCAAAGCTTACATCCTTGAGAATGGGGATATCGGGTTCATAGCCGAAGGACACGTGTTCAAAGGCCACATCGCCTCTTGGATTGACAATGGGCAGCGCGTCCGGAATGTCAGGCGGCTCTGGGATTTCGTCAAAAATTTCAAAAATACGCTCAGCGCCGGCCACGGCGGTCTGAAAGACATTGTAAATATTGGCAATTTCATTAAGCGGACGCGTAAACTGCCTTGAGTACAGCAGAAAGCTCGAGATAGTCCCAATGCTTACCATGCCCTGGGCAGCCATGACGCCGCTGACAATGGAGACGGATATAAAGCTGAGGTTTTTGATCACGTTCATGAGCGGCATGAGATAGCCAGACCAGACCTGGGCTTTGGTGCCCACATCGCAGAGCGCGTCGTTGTTTTTCTCAAATTCTGCGATGACAGCCTCCTCTCTGCCGTAGGCCTTGACGAGGGTGAGCCCTGAACTGGTCTCCTCAATTTCTCCATCCAGGCGGCCAAGCGCTGCCTGCTGCTTTTTAAACAGCTTGCGGGTGACACGGGTGACGGTGCGGGTCAGTAAAAAGACCAGGGGCACCACCGCCAGCGCGGCCAAGGTCAGCCATACATTGAGAGCGAGCATAATGCCAAGGACCCCCACAAAGGTAAAGACCAGCATCATAAGCTGCGCCAGCGAATCGGAGATGGTGGAGCTGATATTGTCGATATCATTGGTCAGGCGGCTCATGAGATCGCCGTGGGGGCTCCGGTCAAAAAAGGCCAGCGGCAGATCCTTCATCACGTCAAACAGCGCCTTGCGGATATAGCAGATCATGCGCTGGGACACCGAGGCCATGATGTAGTTCTGGCCAAAACGGACAGCCCAGTCGCCGATATAGGCCAGAAGCAAAAATGCGAGGAGTACGGCGGACAGTTGGCCGTTGTTGATGCTGTCGATGATCTTTCCGATCAGCAGAGGGGTGAGCATGGCAGACAGCGAAGCCAGCCCTGACAGGGCAAAAACAAGCCACAGCCCCTGCCGGTGGCCCCTGGTCAGGTGCCAGAGACGGGACAGCGTGCCTCTCATGTTTTTGGGCCTGACCGCCTCAGCCATCCTGTGTTTGCCGGGTGAGCGCCGGACTGGGGGCAGTCCTGCTGGGTTAGCGGCGGGCATGTTCATCATCTCCTATCTGGGATTTATAGATTTCACGGTAAACCGGACTTTCAGCCATGAGCGTTTCGTGGCTGCCAAGCCCGGAGACGCGCCCTTCATCCATGCAGAGAATTTTATCTGCCCGCATGACCGAGGCGATCCGCTGGCTGATGAGGATCACCGTGGTTCCTCTGGCGTATTCCCGGATACGGCTCATAACCGCTGCCTCGGTGGTGGCGTCAAGGGCGCTGGTACTGTCGTCCATCACCAGTATTGCGGGATGGCGGATCAGCGCTCTTGCAATGGAGAGCCGCTGCTTCTGCCCGCCGGACAGGTTTACCCCGCCCTGCCCCAGAACCGTGTCGTAGCCTCCGGAGAAGCCGTTTATAAACGCATCGGCACAGGCTGCGTGGGCCGCGGCGGCGAGAGCCTTATCGTCGGCGTCTGGATCTCCCCACTTCAGGTTATCCCGGATGGTGCCAGAGAAGAGCAGTGATTTTTGGGGAACCATACCGATAGCCGCGCGAAGCTCCGAGGTCTTCAGGCTCCTTACATCCCGGCCCCCCACCAGCACCCGCCCGTCTGTAGCGTCGTAAAACCTTGGGATCAGGCTGACCAGAGTGGATTTGCCGGAGCCCGTGGCCCCGATGACGCCCAGCACCTGCCCGCTTTCCAGGTTAAAAGATACATTGTCCAGTGACTTTTCTGGCGAGTGGCTATATGAGAAAGAGACATGCTCAAAGGCTACGCTGCCGTCGGGCTTTCCAGCCGCGGGGCTCTCTGGTTCGCTCATGGCGGGCTTTTCGGAAAGAACCTCCTGCACACGCTCGGCCGAGGCTGTGGCCCTCACCATTGTGTTGAGGATATTGGAAACCATGGACAGGGCAAAAAGCACCTGAGTCATGTAATTGACAGAGGCCATAAGCTTTCCCACGTCCTGGTGCCCGCCGGTTCCACCCAGCCACAGCAGCACCACGATACCAATGTTGACAGTCAGATTGATGAGCGGCCCAAACACTGCCGTCACCCGGGTGGCCGAGATACCGGAGGCGGCCAGCTCTTCGGCAGCAGTGCCGAACCGTCCGGTCTCATAGTCCTCCCGCCCAAAAGCTTTGACGACTCTTATGGAGGTCAGGAACTCGCGGCTCACGCTGTTCAGGCGGTCCAGCCTGCGCTGAAGCCGGACAAACCTCGGGTAGCCAAAGCGCATGTTCCCGGCGATGAGCAGCGCCGAGATAATAAGGATGATCACAATCATTGGGATCTGCGCTGGCGTCTGGGTTATGATGAGGATGATGGCGCCGATACAGGTGATGGGCGCCTTGACCAAAATGCGCATGGTACCGTTGACAAAGCTCTGAATCTGAGTGACATCATTGGTGATGCGGGTGATCAGTGACGCGGGGTGAAGCCGGTCGATGTTTTCAAAGGAGAAAGACTGAATTTTGCGGTACAGCTCTGAGCGAAGCTCTTTTCCGATCTGCTGGGAGGTGCGGACTGAAAGGTTGTTCCGGATTACCGCGCCAGCCGCGCCTATAAAGGCAACGATCAGCATAATGCCTCCAAAATAAAGCACAGTGCCCACTTCCTGATTTTTTACCCCGTCGTCCACGATATGGGACATGAGGGTGGGCTGTAGCAGGTCCGAGAGTGCCTCAATGGTCAGAAAGAAAATGGCAGTGAGAAACAGCCACAGATGTTCTTTGATTTTGGTTATGATCAGCTTCATGTTAATCCCTGCCTTTTATTTTCGGATAGGTCTATTGTAGCATAAAAAAACGGTTAAGGGGATAAAAGTAAATCCGTTATTGTGCTGTTCAAGGCATTTTTACGTTTATAACAGGCGCGGCTTTATTAATTGAAAAATTTTTTTGAGCTCCAAAAGATCTTATTCGATATATTTCCTTTAATTTGCATTAATTTTGTGTTAAAATTGGCTTGTTTGTGGAAGCAAATATAAAAAAATAAGGAGGAGTATTTATGGAAACAATCGATGTTGGTTTCTTATCGCTGTTACCACCGATCATCGCGATCGTTCTGGCGTTATGCACCAAAGAAGTTATTTCATCGTTGTTAATCGGAATACTTTCAGGGGGACTTATCTACGCGTTAAACACAGGCGGCGGCATCATCGAGATGAGCAGCGTAGCCTTCGGCGTTACTGCTGAGACCGTTGGTTCGCCTGGCAAGTTTAACATCATTCTCTTTTTGGCCCTTCTGGGGGCGCTGGTTTATGTGGTCACGATGGCCGGGGGCTCAAGAGCCTACGGTAACTGGGCCTCAACCAAGCTGAAAAGCAAGAGAAGCGCTCAGCTGGCCACCAGCTTTCTGGGAATGCTGATTTTCATCGACGACTATTTCAACTGCTTAACAGTCGGTACTGTTATGAAACCCGTCACAGACAAGTACAATGTATCCCGCGCAAAGCTGGCCTACATCATCGACGCCACCGCGGCGCCGGTCTGTATCATCGCCCCGATCTCAAGCTGGGCGGCGGCTGTTGGATCAACCCTGTACGAAACCGGAGCCTTCACCAACGAATTACAGGCTTTCTTCGCGACCATCCCATACAATCTTTACGCTATTTTATCCATTATTATGGTACTGGCGCTGGCCGCAACGAATCTGGAATTCGGACCCATGGCCAAGGAAGAGTACAAGGCTGAGAAAAAAGGTGACCTGGGCGCTGTCGCGGATGATCTTGAAAGCAACCAGGAGGTATCCGACAAAGGAACCGTCTGGGATCTGATCATCCCCATCGGCGCGCTGATCGTGTTCTCAATCATTTCCATGCTGTGGAACGGCGGCTACTGGGCCGGCGAAGGCCTGAGCATCGGCGAAGCCTTTGGGAACTGCGACGCTTCCGCGGCCCTGGTACTGGGCGGCTTCTGGGCGCTCGTTGTAACCTTCCTGCTGTTTATTCCGAGAAAGCTTGTGAGCTTTAAGGAATTCATGGGCGGCATCGGCGAAGGCGTTAAGAGCATGGTTCCGGCTTACATTATCCTGACACTGGCATGGACCATCGGTTCTTTATGCCAGGATTACCTGGGCACCGGTATCTACGTTGGCCAGCTGGTAGAAGCCAGCCACCTGCCCATGGGCCTGATTCCGGCCATCGTATTTTTGGTAGCTGCGGGTCTGTCTTTCTCTATCGGTACAGCCTGGGGAACCTTTGGGATTTTTATCCCAATCGTTGTGTTTATCTGTCAGGCATCCGCACCGGAGCTGATGGTTGTCACCCTGTCCGCAACGCTGGCAGGCTCTGTTTTCGGAGACCACTGCTCACCGATCTCAGACACCACTATCCTGTCTTCTACCGGCGCGGGCTGTGACCATATCAAGCATGTGGCCACCCAGATGCCTTACGCGTGCCTGGTAGCAGCGTGCTGCTTTTTCGGCTACATTGTGGCCGGATTCTCATACGGCAACATCGCCCTGACACTTGGCACTGGCATTATCCTGCTGGGCGTTACCCTGTTCGTGCTTCACCGCCTCTCCAGCAAAAAACTGGAAAGAACAGAAGTGACTGCCGAGCCGGAAGCTTAAGCAGACTTTTAAATTTTGTGGAGAATCCAGAACTTTCTGTTGTGGATTCTCCATTTTTTTACCCTTAATAAAAAGAATTTTTCAAGCAAGTCGTTTACAGATATGTTATAATAAAGAAAAAAAGGGGGCTTGAAAATGGGCGAAAAAGTATTATTTAAAGAATGGCTTTGTGCCAGGTACTCAGGCGATGCGTCTTATTTTGGTGATCTGGCAAAGGATGTGGCCGAGGATAAAGGCTTTCCGGACGACGGCTCAGCCGATGATTTTATCAGCTATATTGAGAGCCAGGGCGCCAGCGAGGAAGCGCTGAAGGTGATGAGCGACGCCTACGCACTCTTTATGAAGGGCGACAACTAAACGAAAGAGAACCTGTCTTTTAAAGATGGGTTTATTTTTTTGCCTGGGAGGCACAGCGCAAAAATGTGCCGTGCTCCCCTACCGTCTGCGGCGGAACCTCTGCAGAATATTTCTGCCCAGGTCCCGGAGCCCGGAGCTCTTCACAAGCCGGGTTGGAAAATCCGGCTCGCGGTCATAGACAATCTGGAAATACTGGCTCCTGTTTTCCGCGTCCATACTGGTAAAAACCAGCCCGTACCTCAGGGCGCCGTCTCTGCTCTCATCTGTTCGAACCACTCTGGCCTCCAGTCTGGCGCGGTAGTGGCCGGACTGGACAAGCACCTCCAGCGGCAAACTCGGGTCCAGTGTTTTTCCGGTGTCAAGCGCTATGGCCATGCCTGTTTCGGAGATATCGAGCGTATGGCCCGAAAAACGGCCACAAGGCGTTTTTAACAACACGGGCAGTTCTGCACTGAAGCGCACGTTTTTCCGGCTGTTTTTCCGGCCTAAAATAAAAAATACGGCCATGATAAGAATAAAAGTGTTGAGAACCAGCCAGTACATGACGACCAGAGCCGCCACAAAGCTGGCGGGCATCCACACTGTGTAGCACTGGTAGATGGCGAGCGCGGACAGCAGAATAAAAAACAGGTGCGGAAGCGCCAGAGTAAAGCTGCGCGAGTCGGTCACCGCATCCTTGCGGGTTACAGAGAACTTCTTTTCACGGATGCCCAGAGTTTCCAGGATAATGGGAAGCGTCAGATACGGAAACAGGGCGGTGTCGATAATGTTGCTCCACCTTGCGCTGCGCATGCTGCCGGAAAGAAATTGCAGTGACAGGCCGTAGAGCAGATAGGCTGGTATTGAAAAAATCAGCAGCTCGGGCACAGTGCAGTCCACGATAACAATTTGGAACAGGGTAAAAAGGATCGGGGCTGAAATATATACAAATCGCCTGAAAAAGGCCCACCAGTATAAAAAGGAGCTGTAATAGCTGAGGCGTGTCCTGAGGGGCAGGCCCATATGCCTGAGCCAGTGTGACTGGCGCAGGGTCTGGACGCACCCCCTGCCCCACCGCCTGCGCTGGCTGATGAGGTCCCGCAGGGTGGCGGGAGCCAGCCCGTGGGCCAGAACGGTCGGAATGGCATAGCACCGGTACCCGGCGGCCTGAATACGGATACCGGTGGCAAAATCCTCGGTGATGCTGTCCGTGGCGATGCCGCCCACCTCTGTGAGCGCCCGGCGTGAGATAAGGGTGTTTGACCCTGCATAGATGGGCGCATTGGCATAGTTCCGGTTGACATTAACCTCCTTGAAAAAGTAGTCCTGTTCGTTGGGCAGCTTTTTCTCAGAGTACAGGTTATACTGGAAAAGGTCGGCGTTGTAGAAGCTCTGGGGCGACTGGATAAAGCCGATGGGCCCCTCCTCCAGGAAGAAGTAGGGCACAGTTTTCATGAGAAAATCATGGGTGGGGATCATATCCGCGTCAAAGGTGGCGATGAGGGGCGAATGGGTTTTAAAGATCGCGTTGTTGAGGTTCCCGGCCTTGGCGTGGGGGTTGTCCCGGAGGCCAAAGTAGCCGACGTCCATCTGTCTGGCCAGCGCGGCGACCTCTGCGCGGCCGGTATCGTCGCAGAGGTAAATGTGCACTTTGTTTTTGTCCGGATACACCATGTATCTGCAGGCGTTGACGGTTTTATAAAGGAGCCCGGCCGACTCGTTATGCGTGGCGATGAGCACATCCACCTCCGGATAATCCGCGGCGGGAATCACCGGGAGCTCTGGTACGGCAGAGCGGGAATAATTCCGGTAGAGCTCGAAGGTTTCCAAAGCGCCTGTGAGCTCTGTGATGAGCAGGATAACGCCGACGGCTGAAGCCAGCGGCCCAAACCGGAAGGGCAGCGTAAAAAACAGCCGCCAGCCGAAATAGACGGTCATGGCAACCACTGTAAGTATAAAAATCGTCTTCTTGATTCGTATTTTATTTTGTTCTTTCATGCTTTCCTCTTGAATTTTAAGTCTCATTTAAAGTTTACCCTGAAGCAGTGCCGGAAAACAAAAAAGAAAAGCGGAAACCGGTTAAGGCTTCCGCTCGGTTTCCTATAGAAAAAGGGGAGTAATTCTAAAGGAAAAAGGATTATATGTGATATTTATTATTATAGAGTTATTGATCCCAAGTTGCAAGGCCAAATTTTGCAATATCGTTTGCAGATTTTAATTTGTGAACTGAGATAAATAAAAAGAAAAACCTGTGAGCAGAATGCCTCTGAACATCAGGTTTTTCTTAGCTTTCGAGGGGCTTTTCATCCCCTGTCAGATTCCGAGATTTTTATTGGCGGTTTCCATCATCAGCTTGATCCGGTTGATCTGGTTGACCTCGGAAGCGCCGGGGTCGTAATCGATGGGAGCGATATTGGCCTTCGGATAGCGCTTGCGGATAGGCTTGATCATCCCCTTGCCCATGACGTGGTTCGGCAGGCAGGCAAAGGGCTGGACACAGACGATGTTTTCAACGCCGGACTCGATAAGCTCCATCATTTCAGCGGTCAAAAACCAGCCCTCCCCGCCCTGGTTTCCCAGCGCGATGAGCTCCCTGGCCTTTTCCGCCTTTTTATAGATGGTCGACGGCGCGTGAAAATGGCGGCTCTTATCCAGTGCCTTTTTCATGTTTTTGCGGTACATTTCCAGCACCTTGATCCCGGCGATACCGGCGGTTTTTCCTGATTTGCTGCCTGACAGCTCGTCGTACTTGTAAATCGAGTTATAGCAGCAGTAAAGGAAAAAGTCGATGAGATCCGGCACCACCACCTCAGCGCCCTCGTTTTCCAGCACCTCAATGAGGTTGTTGTTGGCGGTCGGGTGGTACTTGACCAGAATCTCCCCTACAATGGCGACCTTCGGGATTTTCTTCTCAATTCTGGGCAGACGGTCAAAGTCCTCGACAATCTGAGTCACATTGCGTTTAAAGACTGACCATTTCGGCTTGCGGATGTCAATCTTAACCCGCTCTTTCCACTTGTTGTAAAGGGCCATGGCGGAGCCAGGCACCTGCTCGTAGGGCTTGGTGGCGTAAAGCACACGCTGAAACAGGTCGCCGTAGACCATGCCGATCATGGCGCGGTTGGCCAGCCCCGGCGTGATCTTAAAGCCCGGATTGTCCTCCAGGCCCACCAGATTCAGTGAGATTACCGGCACCTGCTCCATGCCCGCTTCCTTCAGCGCCTTGCGGATAAAGCCCACATAGTTGGACGCGCGGCAGGGGCCGCCGGTCTGGGTCATGAGCACAGACACATTATCCAGATCATATTTGCCGGATTTCAGTGCTGCCATGATCTGCCCGGTGGTGATGATGGTCGGATAGCAGGCGTCGTTGTTGACATAGGTCAGTCCTTCATCCACTGCCTTTTCGTCCACGCTTGGCAGCACCTCGACGTTGTAGCCGCTTTCGGCCATGGCGTCCGCGATAAACTCAAAGTGGATGGGCGACATCTGAGGTGCCAGCAGCGTATGACGCTTGCGCATTTCCTTAGTGAACACCACTTTTTCAGGAAGCTCTTCACACGGGAGCTTGACGTGGTTTTTTTCACGTTCTTCCATGGCTGCCTTCAGCGAGCGCATACGGATGCGGACAGCGCCCAGATTGTTGACCTCGTCAATCTTGATGAGGGTATAGATATTGCCCTTACTTTCCAGGATTTCCTGAGTCTGCTCGGAGGTGACCGCGTCCAGGCCGCAGCCAAAGGAGGTCAGCTGTACCAGCTCCAGAAAATCATACTGAGCGACAACCTCCGCAGCCTTGTAAAGGCGGCTGTGGTATTTCCACTGGTCCAGTACGCGGAAGTTTTCCTCATCGAGCTCAGCGGCCAGATGGGCGATGGAATCCTCGGTGAGTACGGCCATGCCCAGGCCGGTAATGATGTTGTCGAGCCCGTGGTTGATCTCAGGGTCGATATGGTAGGGCCTGCCGGCCAGCACAATGCCTTTTTTGCCGTTTTTTTTCAGCCACTCCATGGTCTCCTCGCCCTTTGCGCGCATATCGTCCCGGAAGCGGTCCTTTTCGCCCAGGGCCAGCTTCAGGGCAACGCTGATCTCTTCCTTCGGGATACCCAGCCCGCCAAAAATTTCGGTGAGCCGTTCCTCCAGCCGCTTGTGGTCATCCAGGGCGATGAAGGGATTCAGGAAGGTCACGCCGTTTTCTTTCAGGGATTCCATATTGTGCTTGATGGTTTCGGGGTAGGACATGACAATGGGGCAGTTGTACCAGTTGTCCACTTTTTCAAATTCCCGTTCCTCATAAGGAATGCAGGGATAGAAAATCGTCTTGATTCCCCGGTCGATCAGGTCCTGGATATGACCGTGCACCAGCTTGGCCGGATAACAGACTGATTCGGAGGGGATGCTGGCCATGCCCTTTTCATAAACCTTGCGGTTGGATTCCTCAGACAGCTCGACACGGTAGCCAAGGCTGGTCAGGAAGATGAACCAGAAGGGATAGTTTTCATACTGGTTGAGCACGCGCGGAATGCCGATCACACCGCGGGACGCCTGGTTGGTGGGCAGGGGCTGATAATCGAAAACGCGCTTGTATTTATACTGGTACAGGTTCGGCAGGTCCTTGTTTTTTCTTCCCTCGCCGGCCCCAATCTCACAGCGGTTACCAGTAATGTGCCGGCTGCCGTCATTAAAACGGTTGATGGTGAGCAGGCAGTTGTTGCTGCACCCGCCGCAGCGGCGGTGGCTGACCTCAACCTCAAAGCTGTAGAGCTTATCCAGATCGAGAAGGGTGCTCCTGTCGCCCTCGGTATAGTTTTCACGGGCGATCAGCGCGGCGCCAAAGGCGCCCATCAGCCCGGCGATGTCTGGCCGCACCACGTCCTTATCGGTAATTTTCTCAAAGGCGCGCAGCACCGCGTTATTGTTGAAGGTGCCGCCCTGGACAATGATATTTTCGCCCAGATCCTTGGGGTTATGCACCTTGATAACCTTCTGCAGGGCGTTTTTAATGACCGAATAGGACAGGCCGGCGGAAATCTCCCCGACCTCGGCCCCTTCCTTCTGGGCCTGCTTTACCTTGGAATTCATGAAGACCGTACAGCGGGTGCCAAGGTCCACGGGCTTTTCGGCCAGCAGAGCCTGGGACACAAAGGCGTCCATGCTCAGGTTCAGAGATTTGGCAAAGGTTTCGAGGAAAGAGCCACAGCCCGAGGAACAGGCCTCGTTGAGAATAATGCTGTCAATGGTGCCGTTCCTTATCTTCATGCACTTCATGTCCTGGCCGCCGATGTCCAGAATAAAATCGACCCTGGGCATAAAGTATTTAGCGCCTTTATAGTGGGCAATGGTCTCGATCTCGCCGATATCGACCTTGAGCGCTGTCTTGATCAGGCCCTCGCCGTAGCCGGTGACCGCGGATTTGCCGATAACCGCGCCGTCGGGCAGCTTGTTGTAAACATCCTCCACAATCTTGATGGCCTGGCCCAGAGGGCTGCCCTCATTGCTGCCATAGTAATGGTACAGAAGCTCGCCCTCACGGCCGACGAGTACTGCCTTGGTGGTCGTGGAGCCAACGTCGATACCCAGGAAGCACGCGCCAGTATAGGCCTCAAGGCTTCCCCGCTCCACACGGTCCTTTTGATGGCGTGAGAGAAAACGGTCCAGCTCCTCCTGGCTTTTAAAAAGCGGGTCCAGACGTCCTACCTCGCTGTCACCAGCGCCGTCGGTGTTCTGTACGCGTCTGACCAGCTCGGAGAGCGGCAGCGTGCCGTATTTATCGGAGGAGTAGGCAGAGCCCACGGCCACAAACAGGTTAGAGCCTTCCGGGAAGATTACCTGCTCAGGCGACAGCTTCAGCGTTTCGATAAAGCGCTGCCTGAGCTCAGACAGGAAGAACAGCGGCCCGCCCAAAAAGGCGACATTGCCGCGGATAGGATGCCCGCAGGCCAGACCACTGATGGTCTGGTTGACCACTGCCTGGAAAATGGAGGCGGCGATATCCTCTTTGGCAGCCCCCTCGTTGAGCAGGGGCTGTATATCGGTTTTGGAAAATACCCCGCAGCGCGAAGCGATGGGATAAATGGTCTGGTGGGTTTTCGCAAGCTCATTGAGCCCGGTGGCGTCGGTTTTCAGCAGGGTGGCCATCTGGTCAATAAAGGCCCCGGTGCCGCCAGCGCAGGTACCATTCATCCGCTGCTCAATATTGCCCTCAAAGAAGGTGATCTTAGCGTCCTCGCCGCCCAGCTCAATGGCGCAGTTGGTCTCAGGAATCAACTGCTCAACCGCCACTGTCCCGGCTACCACTTCCTGGATAAAAGGGATATCCAGCCATTTGGAAATCATCAGTCCGCCGGAGCCGGTCACGCAGACCTTGGTGGTGATGTCGCCTACCGCCTCAAAGGTTTCCTTTAAAAGCTCCGCCATGGTCAGCTTGATATTGGACAGATGTCTTCGGTATTCTTTGTAAATAATATTGTCGTTCTCGTCCATCACCACCACTTTAATGGTGGTTGAGCCTACGTCAAGGCCCATCTTGTAAGTTTTGTTCATGTATTATGCCTCATTTTTATTAATCATCAATCATTGTCAGTAATGCTTGTTTAGTGTACGCTCTCTATTTTTCCCAATCGTTTATACAGCGGTTTATAGCGCTTATACGCCTTTTTATACACCTCTCGGTAAAGAACTGCGTAGTGCCGGCTTTCTTCGGGATCAGGCATGAAACGGCGCGATTTTCGCACCATCTCCGCCCCGGCTGTCTCCAGATCCGGATAAACGCCGAGCCCCACGTAGGTAGCCATGGCGCCGCCGAGCCCGGTGGTCTCATAGGTCTGAACCCGGTAAACCTCCCGGCCAAAGACATTGGCCATAATCTGGGCGATGTTGTCACTGCGGGAGCCGCCGCCGGACAGGCCGATGGTATTCACCCGCACGCCAGATTTTTTCTCGATGGTTTCAAGGCCCTCCAGAAGCGCGAAGGCCAGCCCCTCGATAATGCTTCTGTAAATATGGTATTTGGTGTGGCGCTCGCTGAAGCCGATAATGGACCCTTTGGCCTCCGGCTTAAAGGATTCCTGTCCCCAGTAGGGCTGCAGCACCAGGCCGCCGGCCCCCGCGGGTACGGTGGGCAGTTTCCCGTTCAGAAAATCGAACAGGTCCTCACCCCGTTTCTCACAGTCCTCCCGCTCCTTCGTGGCAAACATTTCGATAAACCAGTTGACCATCCAGAATCCGTGATAAACTGTGATCTCAGGGTTATAAG
Source organism: Eubacterium sp. AM05-23 (assembly GCF_003477535.1). NCBI lineage: Bacteria > Bacillati > Bacillota > Clostridia > Eubacteriales > Eubacteriaceae > Eubacterium > Eubacterium sp. AM05-23. The sequence goes on along the minus strand of NZ_QUDF01000005.1, from coordinate 112,582 downwards.
CCTCTGGGTCCACCCCGGGGAAGGGCGGATAGAAGGGCACCAGCTCATAATAGCGCTTGGAGGTTGTCTCCACAGTGGCCTGGGTGCCAAGGGATACACTGGCGCAGCCCTCGTTCACGCAGCCGACCCCAATGGTCTCACAGCCCTTATCGGTTCCTGAGCCAACGAGAGGCAATCCCTCGGGCAGACCTGTCTTTTCGGCGGCCTCAGGGGTAATGACACCGATGACCTGGCAGGAATCCACCAGGTCACAAAGCTTTTCACGCTCGATCTGAATGATCTGGCGCTTGATTTCGTAAGGACCGCACCATTTCTTATGCTTGAAGTCAAAGGGAAAGTGGCCCGCAATATTGGAGGTCGCGTCCACCATCTGGCCGGTCAGTTTATTGATCAGGTAAGTCGAAAGAAAAATGTATTTATCCGCAGCGTTCCAAAGCTCCGGCTCATGCACCTTGATCCAGTGCGCGTGTGTGCCGGTATTAAAGCTCTCGGTAAAGGCTTTTTTGCCCGCTATCCAGAAAGCAAAACGGTAAGGCTGCGGTATCGTAAGTGGTTTCTCCAGCGTCCGCCGGTCCATCCAGCTGATGAAGTCCCGCAGGCCCTCGCCTTTTTCGTCCACAATGGTGGCGATATCGCGCTGCACCGCGATATTCATACCCGAAAGCGCTTCGACATACTCAGGATAATGGTTTTTCATCTCCAGAGTAACCCTGGCCAGATCCTCCCAGAACATAGCGGGCGGCGCTTCCACATAATGCGGCTTCTTTGAGTAGTAGCCCTCAAACCTTTTCTCGGTTTTTGCCAGCGCCCGGCCCGTTTTGTCAAACACAATGGCCCGAATGCCCTGGGTGCCACAATCAATCGTTAAAACTAATTCCTTCTCCAAACCTTAACCTCAAAATCAAATTTCTTCTTATTTATTATATATCAATTCTTAAACGACCACTATTATAACAAATCTTCAAGAATTTATCAAAGTTTTCTTTAGAACTATTTAAATTGGGAAAGGGTTACAATTGATTGAAGTTTTCCCCTGGCGATTAAAAACTTCTTTCAGTCTTTTCAGGTATAATAAAAAGAAACCGCAAATTATGAACAAGAAACTGGAGGCTTCCATGAAAACAAAGCTCGCCTGCTGCCAGATGCCGCTGACAGCAGATAAGGAAACAAATCTGAACACTGCTGAAAAAATGATCCGCACCGCCGCAGAAAACGGGGCCGGGATGGTGCTGCTGCCCGAAATGTATATATGCCCCTACGCCGGGAGTGATTTTCTGACCGCGGCCGAGCCTGCGGACGGGCCTGCCAATACCCGCATGTCTGCCCTGGCCGGGGAGCTCGGCATCACACTGTTCGCCGGTTCTATCCCCGAGATGGAGGACGGTCATATCTATAACTCCTGTTTCGTTTTTGGACCGGATGGCAGTCTGCTTGGACGGCACCGGAAGGTGCATCTTTTTGATGTTGATGTCAAAGATGGTATATCCTTTAAGGAGTCGAATGTTTTAACTGCTGGTGATAGCATCACTGTTGTGGAAACGCCCTTTGGACCTGTGGGCGTGGCCGTCTGCTTCGATATCCGTTTTCCCGAGCAGTTCCGCATTATGGCAGAACACGGGGCGAAGCTGGCAGTGCTGCCCGCCGCCTTTAACATGACCACCGGGCCCATGCACTGGGAACTGGCGCTGCGCTCCCGGGCTGTGGATAATCAGTGCTACATCGCGGCCTGCTCCTCCGCCCGGGATGAAAACGCCAAATACGCGGCCTGGGGACATTCCTGCGTGATTGACCCCTGGGGCAATAATATCGCCGGGCTTGATGAAAAGCCCGGCGCCATCTCGGTCGAAATCGACACCCGTGTCGTTGACGCGGCGCGGGAACAGCTGCCCATTCTGTCAGCCAGAAGAAAGGATCTTTACAGGCTGGAGGAAATAAAATGATTGAGCTTATTTTCGGGAACAGCGCTGCTGGAAGTCTGAGCTGCGCAAAATCCATGAAACATGGCCAGGAGATAAAAGAAGCGTCGATGCTGCGTGGTAAGAATCATACCACCCCCACCCATTGGCCCGGGCTATCCCTTGGCGGCAGCCCCGGGGATGTGGCGCCCCTGTGGCAGTCGCTGGATATCGGAGAGCTTGACAACAACGATACAGAGAGCGGCGTCCGGCTTTCTGTGCTGAAAATCCTGTACGGCGAAACGCCCGGCGTGGCTGAGGAAATTGCGGGGCTGAACCGCAAAACCCTTGACTGTCTGGAAAAAGCCAGGGAAACCCTTGAGCCCGTCCGCATCTGGCTGTCCGAGAACGATCCGGCCGAGGTCTGCGGCCTTCTCTTTATCTGCCATTTTTTCAGAGAAGGTTCAGTTCCCTTATCCGCAGTCTTTGTCTCCCGGCAGACTGTGTTTGACGGCAAAGCGCGCCAATACCTGAGCACAGGCAATATTTTTCCAGAGGACTTCGGCAGCCTCGCCCAGCTTGAGGAACCCCTCGCCCTTGTCCAGGTAAAAGCCTGCGCAGCGCTGTGGGAACAGCTCGTCAAAGAAAACGCCCCTCTGCGGGCTGTGGTAAATGGCCGCGTTATGAGCGTGCGCGAAAACTTCTATGACGCTGTTCTCCGGGCGAATATACCGGACGGTGACTTTATGGCCGCTGTTCCCATCGGCAGAACCCTGATCCGCGTCCCGGGGGTGAGCGCGCAGTGGCTGTTGATGCGTCTGCAGGCCATGGCTGATGACGGAGAGCTTGTGGCAGTTGCTCCGTCAGAGGACGAGAACCCTTATGGCGGCATTATGCGGCGAAAAGACTGAGCAACGTAAAAACGGCCGGATCGCTCCGGCCGTTTTTGGTTTCGCTTACGGATCTATTGGTCCTGCCCGGAATATTTATTCCGCATTTTAAAATAGAACAGGCGCCAATATATCGACTCGATTAAGGTTTTTAACACTACTTCTCTTTCCTCGATTCTTTTATTTTTGTAAACGAATTTGTACTTGTATTATATACCCTGAACTCAGAAAAATCAATTGTATTCAGAAAAACACCCATAGGATTTAAGAGATGATGGCACTCACTGTTGTGTTACGTAATATGCACAGGAATTGAATGTATTAATATTGAGTTTTGCACTTGTTTGGTGTATGATATACAAAAGCGGAGGTATATGATGGATAAAAAACATACCGTAGATAAGCAGGTCTTCGGCCAGCGCCTTAAATACCTGATGACCAATTTTAATGAAACCACCTATTCGATGTCCCGAAAATTCAATCTTTCTCCCCCGAGTATTTCACGCTATACCCGAGGCGAGATGGCCCCGAAGATTACGACCATCCGGGAGATGGCGGCCTACTTTGACGTCAGCCCCCTGTGGCTTATGGGGCGTCCTGTCTCGATGTACGAGAGAGAGGTGCTTGACGACACCCGGCCTTTTGGGCCGGAGGTGACACTCTCGGTTTTCGGGAGCATAAAATACCAGCTGCCTGTCTTTTCCAACGAGAAGACCGTCCATACCCTTACCCTGCCCAGCGACCAGCTGGCAAAATGGGGCCCGGTCTTTGCTCTGGAGATTACAGACGCCAGCATGGAGCCCACACTCATGAAAAATGACCATGTGGTGGTAAAGCTCAACACCTTTTTAAAATCCGGCGATCTGACCGCGCTGCACGTGGGTGAGTCGGATCTCAAAATAAGGAAGGTCTCTTTCCGGAAAAATCAGGTGATTCTCCAGCCGCACAACCCAGCTTTTGAGGTGGAGGTTTATGACCTTAATAAGGATAATGTCCAGATCATCGGTTCCGTTGTCTATCAGAAACGCATCTATGAGCGCTTCTTTGAATGTTATTAATTTTATTTATAGGAGGACTTATGAAATCTTATCGAAAAGAACTGCATTTTAACTTGCCGACCCGCAGAGGCCTTGTCAATATCACGCCGGATGTGGAGGCAGCGCTGGCTGACAGCGGTATCCGGGAAGGACTGGTGCTGGTCAACGCCATGAATATCACTGCCAGCGTGTTCATCAACGACGATGAGAGCGGCCTGCACCATGACTATGAGGTGTGGCTCGAAAAGCTGGCGCCCGAAAAACCTTACAGCCAGTACCACCACAACGGTTTTGAGGATAACGCCGACGCCCATCTCAAGCGGACCGTTATGGGCCGTGAAGTGGTGGTGGCCATCACAGACGGCCGCCTGGATTTCGGCACCTGGGAACAGATCTTTTATTTTGAGTTTGACGGTAAGCGCGATAAACACGCGCTCATTAAAATCATCGGTGAATAAAAAGCACGGCACAAAAATGTGCCGTGCTTTTTTAGTAAAGTTTCTGTCTTTTGTAGGACCATACAGCCAGCCCGCCAAACAGCGGGATCTCCACCGCGGCGAACAGAAGGCAGGCGCAGGGCCGCCACAGGACAAGGTCGCCAGCGTTAAAAAATTCCAGGCTTTTCTCTGTCAGCGTCTGATAAAAGCCACTGCTCGAGACGACGCCGGCAGAGGGCAGCAGAGAAGACAGCACGCTTTCCTCAATATGGAGAAAGGAGAAGAAAACAGGCAGCAGGGCGATCACCACACTGGTCGACACAGCCGCCACCGGCACTTTGCAGCGTGAGGATACAAGCATGGCGCAGGATACTGTGGCCAGCAGGGTGAGAATGCCTGAAAGCACTGTGGCGCCCATAACGCCGCCGATGGTCATTGGTGTGATCGCAGTTGTGAAGTAACGGGTCTGTAGGGATGCTTTCAGCCCCTCCCATCCAAATACGGTGTTGAGGGATAGCAGATAAATCCCGATGCAGACTGTCACCAGCAAAAGAACCAGGACATATACGGCCATCAGCCGCGCTGTTCCAAGCTGCGGCCCATACCGGCAGCAGCGCTGGATATCATCGGCCTGGCTGTGATAATCCTCAGAAAAGACTGGCGCGGCAATAACCGTACCGAAAAACACCAGCACAAACAGGAGAAACACCAGAAATTCTGGCCCGTCGCTGTCGCCGTAACCATAGGCGTAGTAAAAAGGCGTTTCGACCCTCTGGTTAATGTTTTTGGCGGCATTCTGAACCGCTGGCGAACCGGGATACTGCTCCTCAATGGATGCGTTGATGCGCGCTTCACGCTGTCTGTAAAAGTCAGCGGCAGCATCAACAGAAATGTCGCGGGTTTCATAAGTATACGACAGCAGGCGCAGCAGCGGCGACAAAGGCGCTGTCGTTTTCTCCCGGAGCGCGTCTGGTATTTCGCCTTCCGGGTAATCTTCTGCGATATCCTGATAGGTCCTGAGGGCTGACTCCAGCTTTTCAGCTGTGACAGAGCCGTATGACGGCGCGTAGACTATTCTCGCGTGGGCAACGGCGTCCAGGCCGCTTCTGTACGCCGGGCTTTCGTATGAGCCATAACGGGTGTTCGCTATGACCACATACACCAGTAAAATGGTAAACAAAACCGACAGGATCGACAGCGCCTGAACGGTCTTGTTCAGGCACAGCCGCTTAAATTCATGAAAAAAGACGTTTAGCATGGCCACGCTCCGAGGTAGCTCAGGCGACCTGCCGACCCTTGTGGGACAATATGGTCAGCAGGACAAACAGTGGAATCTCCACCGCGGCAAAGAGGATATAGGCGTAAGGCAGCCACAGGGTAAAGCTCCCAAGGTGAAGGAAGCTCGTGCTGTTGAGCGTCAGGGCATAGTAAAAGCTGTTTTCCATGGCCATGCCGCCCGAGGGCAGCAGCGCGTACAGCCATTTTACATTGACGCCCGCAAAGCCCAGGAAAATGGGCAGCAGGCTGACGCAGAAGCTGATGATGAGCGCCGTTGTGGGCGAGTTACACCGGGAGGATACAAACAGGCAGCAGGACGCTGTGGCCAGCAGAGTGAGAATGCCGGCAAAAAATGTCATGCGCACCATATCCCCCACATTCATGGGCGCGATGCCCCAGGCCACAAAGGCCGTCTGAAGGGAGGCTGACAAGCCCTCCCAACCAAAGATGCTGTTCAGAATGATCAGGTAGACACCGGTGCTGATCACTGTTATACCCAGGGTGAGGATGAGCACAGAAAGCGACCGCGCGGCGCTCAGCTTTCCCCTGCCGTAGCGGGTGCAGCGCTGGATGTCATCGGCCCGGCTGTGATAGTCGGCGGCGAAAGCCGGCGCGGCTATGGCGGTGCAGAACAGCACAAGAATCAGCAGCAGTAAAACCATAAAATCCTTTCCATCACTGCTGCCGTAGCCGTAAGCATAGTGAAAGGGTGTTTCAACCTTGCTGTTGAGCTCCGTGGCCGCCTGCCTTGCCTGCGGTGCGTTGGGATATTTATCCTCCAGCATGCTCTGGACATTCTGGAGACGTTTGGCGTAGAAGCCACCCACCTCATCGGCGTTTGTGATTTCAGAATCGTCAAAGGCGCTGAAAATCCAGCTGAGGGCTGGCTGGACCGGGGTTATTTTTTCTTTATAAACCGAGGCCGGCATTTTTTCCTCATAGGCGTTTGATGTGTTGATATAGGTCTCAAAAGCAGACTTAAGCTTTTCGGGCGTTACCTCTCCATAAAGGGGCTTATAGGCTTCCTTGAGGGCCGGGATGGCCGCCAGCCCGTTTTTGGCGTCCGGGTCGTCCCGCCTTCCGTAGCTCACATTGTCCACTGCCATCACGCACAGCAGCAGGGCGGCAATAAGCGACGCGGCGCACAGTATCCATACCATGCGGCTTTTAAAAAGGCGTTTAAACTCCATACAAAATACGTTAAGCATCACTGCACCTCCTCTGTGCCCTCTGGGAAAAGCCAGAGGTATAAATCTTCGAGCCGGGGTGTTTCCGGGGCTGAGCCCGGCAGTATGGCGGTATCGGCCAGATAGCGGAGTGCGGCCCGTCCTCCGGGCTCGCTCCGGATATTGGCGACACGGACAAGGCGCTCACATTTTAACAGGTCCCTTTCAGGCACCTCGGTATGCCATACACGTCCTTTCATGGTTGCCACCAGCTCATCCGTGCTGCCCGCTGCGATGATCCGCCCGTCCTTCATGACCGCGTTACGCGTGGCGATATTTTCCACATCGGACACGATATGGGTGGAAATGAGCACGATCCGGTCTTTTGCAAACTCGGCCAGAATATTGCGGAAACGCACCCGCTCGCCCGGGTCCAGGCCGCTGGTGGGCTCGTCCAGAATCAGGATTTCCGGATCGTTGAGCAGGGCCTGGGCAATGCCCACCCGCCGCTGCATACCGCCGGACAGCCTGCGGATTTTTTTGTTTTTCACATCACTCAGTGCGAGCATCTGGAGCAGGCTCTCGATTTTTGAAGACGCTTCTTTTCTGCCAATACCCTTGAGGGCGCTCATATATTCCAAATAGCTTCTCACTGTAAATTCAGGGTAAAAGCCAAAGGTCTGGGGCAGATAGCCAAAGATGTCCCGATAACTTTCGCCCAGATCGGCAATGTCTATCCCATCGTAGAACACCCCGCCGGAGGTTGGCTTTAAAATGCCTGCCACCATGCGCATCATGGTGGTTTTCCCCGCGCCGTTGGCGCCGAGAAGCCCCCAGATTCCCGGCGTTAATTTCAGGCTGACACTGTCCACGGCCAGCTTATCCTTATATTGCTTGGTCAATCGGTTGATTTTAAGTTCCATCATTTCACTTCCTATTCAATGTTATAGTCGTTGACGAGCTTCCGGCACTGCGCTAAAACACCCGCTCCGCAGAGGAGTGTGAGCACCGTAAGCGGTCCGGTCTGCTGATAAATGACCGGGTTCAGGCTTCCGGCCAGCCACAGGGCCAGAAAAAGCGCACCGCAGAACAAGGTGCAGAAAAAAAGCAGACGTTCTCCGGGCACATGCCGGATGATCAGAAGGCTGCCGAGACAGGCACTCAGAAAGGGCAGCAGCAGATAGACAGCGGCGTTTAAGCCGCTCAGGCTGGTCTGCCAGAGGGCCGCGGTAAAGGCGGCGGCCAGAATGAAAAAGTCCACCAGCCCCAGAATGAGCAGCCGGCAGAGGATGAGGCCGGGCAGGGATAAACGCGTCGCCGCCTCCGTCTCATACATCCTGTGCTGCCAGGAACGGCTGATCCCCGGCAGGCTTGTGGCCGCGACCACCACCGCACAGAGACTGAGCAGCTCGGGCAGATGCTGCGGCTTTATGGCGCTGAAATCGCCGCCGAGAATGCTGTTTAAAACCAGAAAAAGGGCAAACAGGGCGCCGCCCTGCAAAAGCCAGACCCAGACGCCGCAAAAACGTATCTGCATAAGCAAAAACTCGGGAAAAGAAATTTTTTTCCGTTGCCTGCTGTCAGCGTAAAGCCCGCGGGCGGCCTCCCTTGTCGCTTCCAGATGCTCTTCGGATACCGGGGCCGGCGCTTTTAAGGCCTGCCTCATTCTCTTTTTGAATTTATGGTTCATGGCATATTTCTCCTTTTAACAGCTGTTTTTTAATTTTTTTCAGGGCTGACCGCAGGCGTGACTGAACGGTGCGCACTGGCAGCCCGGTAACCTGGGCGATCTCGCGCAGGGTAAGGTCCTGAGCAAAGCGCAGGAGCACCAGCTCACGGGCTTCCTCTGGCAGGCCCCTTACCATACAAATAAAATCAGCGTCCGATTCGGCGCGCTCAAAGCCCGCTTCATCATAGGTAAGGTTCTCCGGCAGAGGTTCCTCGTCGGCTTTTCGCCATCCGTCACGGCACACATTGGTGGCAATTTTATAGAGCCAGGCCCTGAAATGCCCCTGATGGCGGTAGCCGTCCAGAAAGCGCACAGCCTTCAGAAAGGTCTCCTGGGTCGCATCCTCGGCGGCGGCCCGGTCTCTGGTGTGCCAGAGGCAGTACCGGAAAATATCCGGGTAATAGTCTGTAATCAGCCCATCCAGCGCCTGCCGGTCTCCATTTTCAATTTTTCTCAGTAAAATATCTTCACGCGTCAAGTTCTTCCTCCTCCGGGCGTCCCCTTGTATTATATAACGTTTGAGGAAGCCCTGAGGATTTAATTTAAGAAAACTTTTTTTGTATTAAAAAAGCACGGCGCAAAAATGTGCCGTGCCAGAATACCATCACAGATATTCGCTGTAGATGGTCAGCACAAAATGGCCGGCAGTGCAGGCTTTTTCCTTGGGCAGGGGGCTGCCGAAGTACCGGGTAAGCTGATCCAGGGTATAGGCGCTGAGGGACTCTCCCCGCTCAGCCCTGAAGATGGTTTTATGGCTCACGCCCACAGCTTCCGCAAGCTGAGGCTGCGTGAGGCCCCTGGAGCGTCTGTTGTCACGGACCCAGCGGGCCAGCTCGCTGCCGCTCATTGCTCGTCCACCCACTGAAGCCTGAGCACCAAGCCGGGCACATCGTCCTCAGCATTGTCCAGCAGCTCGGCAAAGGCATCCTCAGCCTCAGACAGGGTGCGCGCTCTCAGGCTGATGTGCAGGGCGCCCTCGGCCATGCAGTCGTAATCGGTATAGGCGGGGTTGGTGTCAAACCGCTCGCCGTAGAGATCGGCGTAGGTATCCTTTAGTAAGCCCATTTTTCTTCCTCCTCCCTTGCTTTTTGTTCTCTCAGAGCCTGCTCAGCCCAGAACCGCTGGACATCGTCCGGGTATTTCAGTGCCAGAGCCTTCCGCTCCTCCTCAGACAGGGCGGGCGGAATCCAGAAACCGCAGGGATTATGATCTTTTACAGGACGCGCGGCCTTATCCCCTGCCGTGGTCCATACGCTCAGGCTGGTGTGGTCTTCCAGGCGGATGGCCGTCTGGACGGTTTTGTGGTCAAAGGGCTTCAGAGCGTACTGGTAGCCGCCGCCGGTTTTCCGGTAATCGATGCGGCCGTCCCGGATCAGGCGGCCTCGGTAATAGGCGATCTGCCGCCGGTCCTCCAGGTTTAAAAAAGCCTTGAGCCCGGGGTTATCCACCTCAAACCATACGGGCCAGTGCCAGTCGCCCGCCGCATCTCTCACGGCGCTCTGGTTGTTCTGATACAGCAGGTAAACCCAGAAGCCCTTGTATTCCAGCGCCCTTTTGGGGTGGCGGCTCAGCCAGGCAAAGAAGGCCAGAAATTCAGTCAGAAGATTCATGCTGTCCACGCTCCAGTACAGGATACAGGTTGTTTTCTGCCAGCAGCTCGTACAGGAAGCGCCGGCCTTTGGGCGTCCACTGCAGGCTCTCCACCACCTTGGCAGTGCCGTCCTTTTTATAAATGGTGTCTGACTTGGTGGCTGCGTAGCCCTCGGCCTGGTAATCCGAATAAAGATACCAGCGTTTGCCGATGCGGTACTGCACGCCCAGGCTGTGCAGAAGACGGTTCATGAACTCAGCAGTCATGCCGTAATCCTTGGCGATGCCGGTAATGGGCGTCAGGGCCTGGTTGTCGAGGACTTTTCGGGCATAGTCGGCCTCAGGTTTCAGGTTTTTGATGATATCCTTTGCCTCCAGCACCGCCATGGCCATGAGGGCGTCGCCCTCGGGCAGCGCGGGCCTTTCGGAGCGCAGCCTTTCCTCCATCTGATTAAAGGCCTGCATGTAGCGGATCTTCCACTCCAGCGCCCGGGCGCCGGTAAAGCTCATGATGAGCAGGGTAAAGCCGTCCCGGGTGATCTGGTAAGCCTTGCGCTTTCTGCCCGCCGCGTCGGCGTAGGACCAGGGGATAAAGAGACCGGCACAATTCTGCGCTGTGGTCTCACGGTTGAGCTGGGCAATGCGCCGCAGCACACTCTTATGCTCCTTGCCAAAATCCGCGGCCACCCGCCGGCTGGATACCACGGGCTGCTCACCACACAGGGTGACCACCACATTGGCTGCGGACAGGTCTGCCGGAGCCGTATTTTCCATTATTTCCTGATTTTTTGCACACTGAACAAGGCCACGGTCTTTTTCCGGGTGCTCTTTGTTTTCTTTCATCACTGTACCTCCAGTTTTGATTTGAAATTTCATCGCTTATTGGATGATACAGGCATCTTATCACGCTGGCTTACCCTGTGTCGCTGCATTGCCAGTGCAAAGCACCAAATCGGTTGACGGTCATTTTGAGCGCCAGGAGGTACCAGCGCTCAAATCCTGCCGTCGCGGCCCGCAGGGCGGACCAGAAATCCCGGGCTTTACCATCCTCTTCACAAAAGGTCAGGCGAATCCCCAGCTGGGTGAGCGCCCATAAGAACAGCATGAGCTGGTCCGCCATCTTTTTGAGCAGCCGCTGGATCGTGCCTGGCGTGCAGGGCACCTCGGTGCTGCCGTCGGCAACCGCCTGGTGCACTTCGGCGTCGTAATGGCTGTGGGGCACCAGGATATCAGGAAGGTCGCGTTTGGGGTGGTTATGATTATAACAGGCTTTATTGTCACAGACCACGCGGCGTATCTCCACCTTACTCTCGATGCCGTCCATACCGGTAAAGCACCGGGCTTTTTTACCGGTGAGACGCTCTCTTTCGTGCATGGGCGCGCCGCAATCGGGGCAGCGGGGCATTTCGCCATAGATGAATTGATAGTAGTTCAGCGGGGTTTCCCCATCCTCCTTCAGGGTCTCCTTCACCAGCTCCAGTCTTCCCTTTGAGATCAGCATGTCGCCGCTCCCGCTGGGATGTTAAGTTTTTGACAATAAAAAAGGAACCGCCAGCGCTCAGCCTTCAGTTCCTTTTCGGGTGACAGCAAGTGTCCCTTTAGTGTTTTATTCGATTATGCCCGGTATATGGCGGGAACAGATGGATACAAGCGCCTCCCTGCATGACTCTCCCCTTTGTTTAATTTGAGTATGATATTTTTCTCTTTAAGTAATGTGCTTTTATTTTAACACATTTTTATCAGAAAGGGTAACCTTTTTTGCCATAAACCGCGGTATTTCCGAAAAAAATTCATGCTACCGGAGGATTGGGGTGAAGGCGGTAAAATAAAGCAGCTCCTCAAATTTCTTATCCAGCGCGATGCCAGGATTCCTGAGCAAAATAAAAAAGCAGGAGTCTGTTCCTGCTTTTCAGGTACCCGCCCTAACGCACTGGCGTATAACTGATCTGGCCCTCCTCGTCGGTGGCTTCCAGCTTAAATATAACAGGCCGAAGCCCGTCGTTACAGCTGCAGATGGCCACACCGGGTTTTTTGATCCAGTCGCCGTAATAAAACAGCTCCTTATCCGCGCCGTGGGCCAGAGCAAAAGCGTACTGGTAGATGGCTTTCCAGGCCTCGTCACAGAGCCCCTCAGGCTTTGCGTAGTCGGCATAGAAGACCTGCCCCTCCCTGAGCATGGGACAGGCGGTGAGGCCGTCCACGCCGTATTCCTCAGCCAGGTCCTGATTTAGCATTGTTCTGAGAACCGTAATTTTAACTTTTTTCATAATAATTGCCTCCTTAAAATATTTATGGTAATGGCTTTCCGACAGGGGGATGGTTAAAAGCCCCCTCGGCAGGTTCACTCAGCCTTTTTCGTTTCTTTTTCGTTGAGCTGAGGCCGTTCACTGCCGCGCGTCAGATTCGCCAGATAGACGCCGCCGATGACAAAAAAGGTTCCGGCCGCCTGAAGCACAGAAAACCGCTCTTTTAGAAAAACGACGCCCGCCAGAATGGAAACCACGGTGGAGATCCCCACAAAGGATGCGGATCGGTTGGTCCCAATATAAGCGATGGCCAGATTATAAAGTAAAAAGGCCATGATCGAGCAGCCAATGCCCTGGTACAGAACCGCGGCTAAAAGGCTGGGGTTTGCAAAGGGCGCGGATAAAAATTCCGGCAGGGTGCCGGTCCGCAGGCTCTGCGCAAGAGCGGCGGCCGTAAAAGCGATGGCGCCGAAAGCGATCATCACATAGGTTTTTTCCGCACTGGAAAAAGAAACGGCCCGCTCAGAGAAAACAGAATACAGGCTGTAGGAAACCACTGCCATCAGCAGCATGAGGTATCCCGTCGGGTTAAAGGAAGCCTCCATTCCCTTAGAGAGGACACAGACCATCACCCCGGCCATGGTGACGCACACACCTGTTACCTGCAATTTCGTGGGCTTTTCCCTTAAAATCAGCGCTCCAGCCATTAAGGTGGCGGCCGGTATGATGGAGAGGACTGCGCCGCTTTCAGAGGCCGTTGTCAGGTTAATGCCTGCCGTCTCGCCGGCAAAATAGATAACCGGCTGAAAAATGGCAATCCAAAACAAAGGAAGCAGCCGTTTTCCCCTCAGGCGGACCTTGACCACCCCGGCGGCCACACACAGGTTAATGACCAGAAAAGCAACGAGAAACCGCCAGCTCAGCAGCGTCAGTGGGCTGACCGATGTGGTGGCGTGCTTTGTGAATAAATAGCTCAGCCCAAAAAGTATCTCACAGAAAACAGCGCACAGGCAGCCTTTGATTATTTTCTTTTTTTCCACGATTTCATTCCTTATCTATACAGCCTTGTGGCTGTGTCCATTTCGATTCTCATTCTAATCTGCTTTTCTTCTCATCCTGACAATTTTTTCAAATTTCTGCTGTGATGGGGTACCGCTGCACTTTTCCTTAAACGGAAACTGTCTGTCAAATGCTTCTGCCTTCGTCTCAGAAATATCATAGACAGTGTCCTCAATAAAACGCCCCTGTACGCCCTCCAGTGCATGGACACGCAATTCGCAGACTTGAAGCGCCGCGGCGTACATGTTGTCCGCAGTTCGGATATTGTAGTTTTCGGCAGGGACAAAGCCCTGCTTTGTGTAGTAATCCGGATCGCCATACAGTAAAATCGCCCGGTACCCCATTTTACAGGCCTTGGCCCTGACCTGTCTGAGCATTCTGCAGCCGATCCCCTTTTTCTGATATTCAGGCAGAACAGAAATCGGTCCTAAAGTTAGAACCTCACAGGCTTTTCCATCATCTCCTTGAATAATGGATTTCACGCACATCACATTTCCGATAATCTTATCGCCATCCAGAGCGACAAAAGCCAGCCCAGGCAGAAAAGCAGGGCTGTCCCGCATGACATGCACCAGATAGTGCTCAAAGCATCCCGGTGCGTAGTGATTCCAGAACGCCTCCCGGGTTACTGTCTCAGTTTCACGGTAATCTTTGGTCTGCTCACATCTCAGTTTTATTTCCATAAGCTACTCCTGCGTGGTATGAGCGTGCATACCGATGGACGCGCTGGCAGGCGGCTGACCATAATCTTGTTGGACGGCTCCATATACATTTTTGCGGACACCGCGCCCGCGCCGTCCTTTAAATGCGGGATGGTTATTTCCTCAATCTCATCAAATTTAATCAGCATGTCAAATCATTCCTTTCTATTGTTTTCTCAGAACACTTATGTCAGCGTCGCATAAAGCCCCGAAGTTCTGCGGCTTTTTTATCTAAGGTAAGTATAGCATAAAAAGAAGCCTGATAAACAGGATGTTTTTGTTTATCAGGCTTTTTATAAATCAGAAGATGTTTCGTACCTTTGGCACAAGGTAATGGCTGCCGCCGCGTTCCTTGACGTCCTCCACCATGCTCACCACCAGAAGCTGCTCAGGACTGTTCGGGTCAGCGATAAACGCTAAGCATGCCCTCATTCCATTCAATGGCCCAGCCCCCCGGCTTTTTCGTGATGCGCGCGCTGGTACCTCCCATATAATGACCGGCGACTGTGTCCATTTCATAATCATATTTGAGATAGGTGTAGTTATCTGTGCTCTCATCGCTTTTTTCGAGATTGCTCATTTTTATATTCCGGGCCTCAATGCCGCCGTAAATATTTCGATACTGGTCAATAAAGGTCTGCCGATCCGTGTAGCTCTTAGCTTTATCGGATAACAGCTCGTCATACACCGCCTCATACCGACCTTCATTGACATATTGCATATACCGGTTCAATACCCATTCTGGTGTCTGCCGGTTATTCCAGACAGCCAGAACGATCAATACAGCCAACAACACGATACCGCCCATCAAAAAAGGCAAATACTTTTTTAAACGATGCATTTTTATCCTCCTCTATTGAATTTATAACAATTATATCACATTTTAGGTTAAAAGACACATCGTAACTGAAGATTGAAAAAGCACAGCGTAATTATATGCTGTGCTGTGACTGTTTTTGATTTTTCCTTAAACAATGCCCCTACAGCGCCGTTCCTTTTTTGGGAATAAAAAAGGCCGACATTTCTGTTTTTTCCAGTGTGAGCAGCTTCACTTTTTTATCAATACCTCCCGCGTAGCCTGTCAGGCTGCCATTTGTTCCCACGACCCTGTGGCAGGGCACAATGATGGAAATGGGGTTGTGCCCCACAGCGCCGCCGACCGCCTGCGCGGACATTCTGGCAGCGCCCTTCTGCTTTGCGATTTTATCCGCGATTTCCCCGTAGGTCATGGTCTGCCCATAAGGGATTGAGAGCAATATAGCCCATACCGCCTCGCGAAAGGGGCTGGCGTTAAACAGCAGCGGCGGTGTGAAATCGGGCGCCTTCCCCTGAAAATAAATATCCAGCCACTGCCTTGTCGTATCAAAAACAGACAGCTTTCCCGGCTCACATTGTTCTGTCAGCGTGTCGCCGAAGTATTTCTGCCCGTCAAACCAAAGCCCTGTCAGCGCCGAGCCATCGCTGGCCATTGTAACTTTGCCCAGGGGCGAAGCGTATTGATCTGTGTAAATCATTGTCTGGTACCTCCTGTGTATTTAATAAGTATCCTTACGACAGTTCCAAAGCTGCCCTCTCTCAATGCGTATAATCCAGAAACCGGATATTCTCATCCCTCAGGTCTTTTTGAACGATCTCTTTCATTTTCCTGGCGAAGGGGCATGGATAGCCGATGGGGTTGCCTTTCTGAATGCAGGAGGCAAAGGCAATGGTATCCGCGCCTCTTTTCACAAGCTCTCTCGCCCTGAGAACAGCTTTCTTTGCCGGGCAGCCGCCGCAGTTTGTAAAGCCGATAATTTCGATATCCTCTGTCACATCCTCAAAGGTGCCTTTCCGCTCTCTAATCACCTTAAAATCCATTGTTCCGGGACAGAAATCTTCTGTCTGCATACATCGGATAATGCCTAGCTTCATTGTATAACCTCCTTTATGCTCTCACAGCCGCAAAAAGACATCATGCCTCCAAGCGGACCAAACCTAAGTATGGCTTTAGTATAACATAAAACAAGAGGCACAGCGCAAAAATGTGCTGTGCCTCCGCTTCTCTGACCGTATGAATTTTACTTCAGCTCTCCGGTACGGCCCTCCTGGATGGCGGTGAGGTTCCGGGCGATTTTTTCTCTGGGCCAGTCCCACCACCTTATTTCAAGCAGATCGGCGACGGCCTTGTCGGGAAACCGTTTTTTGATGGGCTGTGCAGGCACCCCGCCTACAATGGTGTAGGGCGGAACATCCTTTGTGACCACCGCCCGTGTACCGATCACGGCGCCGTCGCCGATGGTCACGCCGGCCAGCACGACTGCCTCATAGCCGATCCAGACATCATTGCCGACAACGATGTCCCCTTTGTTTTCCCAGGCCGCGGTCACATCCTTTGAATCGAGGCCCCACTCTTCAAAGAAAAGCGGAAAGGGATAGGTTGAGAGCGAGCGCATGGTGTGGTTCGCGCTGTTAAACAGGAAACGCGCGCCGCAGGCGATGGAACAGAATTTTCCGATCACCAGCCGGTCGTGGTTGATGGGGTACTGGTATAGCACATTGTTCTTCTCAAACAATATGGGGTCCTTGGTAAAATCGTTATACATGGTATAGTCGCCAACCGTTATGTCAGGGTTGGTGATAGCATCCTTTAGATAAATGGTTTGTCTGTCACCTGTACGGGGATAGATTTTTTTCTCTGGAATAGTCATTTTAATCCTCCTGTTGTGTTAAACTATTTTCAGGCTATTCCAGTCAGTGCAATGCAGCGTTTCAAGAAATACCACCTCTCTTTTCAGTTGTCTCAAGCATAACACAGACGCCTCTACTTCACAATCTTTATTTTCCCCCAGCGCCTTTTTACCTTAACCGCATACTTAAGCGTATAGGAGACACAGCCCCCGGCCAGGGCTTTTTTGATTTCCTGGATTTCCTGTTCAAGGGCCTCCTCGCCGTCATACCAGCCCAGCACAGTCGTGTTTTCTCCCCAAAATGAGCTGTTGTCCACGCCGAAAAGAGCGTATTTTGGCTCATTCTTCCCTGTCCTGAACCGGGGCGATGCCTGCACCCGGTAGCAGCTCACAACCGACTTTCCATCAAAGGAGTCGATCAGGATCCGCCCGGTCTGCCTGCTGTCTCTGGAGGCAGCGTGCATTTCCGGCTCCTCTGCGCTCTCGGCCATCAGGCGGTCCAGTGATACATCCAGCGCCTCTGACAGCAAAAGCAGTTTTTCGACCTCGGGATAACCATTGCCCTGCTCCCATTTCGATACAGCCTGACGGCTGACCATGAGCCGTTCGGCCAGCTCCTCCTGGGAGAGCCGCCGCTCCCTCCGGAGCTGCCTTAGATTTTCTCCAAAGCCCATTTTTAAACACCTCCGTCCCCTTTTCTCTCATTTTAACCGAAAGCGCCCCGGCCGTCCAGCAGCTACTGTTTGCATATCCGCAACCTGAGGTGGCAGAGGCCTTTATTGTGGTGTCAGACTGCCAATGTTTTTACGGGCGCGGCTATAATAAGAGGGCACAGCACAAAAATGTGCCGTGCCCCGGAAATGCGTCGTCAGATCTCCAGCTCGGTCTTTCGGACGGTTTTATCGACATATTCGTAGCTCTTGAGCTTCTGGTAGCCAAAGCCGCCGGGCTGAAAGATATTCTGGGCAATGACGATGCTGGCCGCTGCGGTGATCTGCTCCTCGGTAAGCCCGTCCAGATAGTCGGGCAGGCTCAGGGTATCAGTATCGCCGTTTTCCAGCAGAAATTCCAGGTCCAGGCTTTTTGTGGTGACAGTTTCCATCTTTTCTCCTTTCTCATTTTCTGACTTGATTTAAACGCCGTGTCAGGCAGTCTCTATATTATCGTAATACATCACATTGGTAATATCGCTGATGATGGGGTCCATCAGGGTGCCCAGAGCTTTGGCGGTGCGCACCACCGCCTCGGGTGTGGCAATGGCTTCATCGGTGCTCAGACCACCAAAGGTCTTAAGCTTTTTCTTGATTTTACCGCCTTCTTCTCCATAATTCAGATAGATCTTGAGCTCATTTTTCAGCTTCTGTCTTTCATAGGCCATCGTGAATATCTCCTTTCGTTTTGATGGCTTTAGTATACCATCCGCCTGCTCCCGCTGCCTATGGACACCTGAAACTGGCGGGTTTGTCAGCTTTGGCGCAGGCCTCTGTACATCCCTTAATTCATTTATTATTTACGCATTTATATTTATTCTAATAGGAAGAAAACCGCCCCGCGTCGGCGGGCCGTCTGAGGATGCGAAAAAAGCCGTCCGGATTTTGTGAAAACCGGACGGCCAGAGGTGTCATGCCAAAGACAGGCGCAGGAGGCCTGTCCTTGTGAAGAGGGCGGCAGTTTAAAACGCCCTGCCCTGTCCTGGTCTGACCCGGCGGGGGTGTCCTGTTCAGCCCTCCCTGCCGCGCTGACCGGAAGTTAAAGACTGTCCAGGCCGCGTCCCAGCTCCGCCAGGGTTTTCATGGCTTTTCTGAAAACCTCAGGCGGTTCGTAGGCGTAGGAAATGCGCAGGGCGTGGTTGGGCGCGAAATCATAGATACCGCCGGGGTTTAAAAGGATTCGGTGCTCCAGCGCCTTTTTAAACAGGCGGTCAATGGACAAAGAGCTTTTAAACCGCAGCCAGACATAAAAGCCGCCTTCTGGCACATTCCAGTCCGCCAGGCCGGTAAAGTAGTCCGCCAGCACCCGCAGCGCCGCGGCCCGCCTTTTTCTCAGCTCCTTTCTGAGACCATGCAGGTAGGTATCGTACAGGCCGCTTGTCAGAAATTCCGCCGCCGCCCACTGTGACAGTGAGCTTGCGCCATAGTCTGTCTGCATTTTAATATCCCCCAGGCGGCGCACCACGGATTCCGGCCCCGCGATCCATCCGATCCGCAGGCCCGGCGCCAGAGTCTTGGACAGCGTTCCCAGCGAAAGCACCATACCGCTTTTATCCCTTGCCTTCAGAGAGGCGGGCGGCGGACTGTCCAGCCACAGCTCGCTGTAGGCGTTGTCCTCGATGACCGGCAGCCGGTTTTTCTGGCAGAACTCAAAAAGTCCGGCCCGGCGTTCCTCGCTCATGAGGGTACCGGTTGGGTTCTGGTAGGAAGGAATGGTATAGAGCAGCTGGTTTTCACTGTTTTTTCCCGGGGCCTTCTGATATCTTTCCAGCTCGCGGTAGAGCAGCCCCTCTCCGTCCATGGGAATGCCGGTGATGGACATCCCCGCAGACTGAAAGACCTGGAGGGATTTCAGATAGGTGGGCGCTTCGGTAAAAACCCGGGAGGATGGGCTTAAAATCCCCACAGAAATAAGCTGCAGCCCCTGGAGTGACCCGGAGGTGATGAGGATGCCCGAGGGAGGCGCTGTGATTCCCTGGTCTGCCAGACGCTCAGATAGGACGTGCCGGAGCTCTGGCAGTCCCAAGGGTTCCAGATAATGGAGAGGTGGTGTCCTCCGGGCCAGCTTTTCAAGGACGCGGCGCATCATCTCCTCAGGAAAGAGCGCTGGCGACAGCTCCCCGGTGCCCAGGCGCACATAGTCCTCAAACTCCAGGCGGTTAATGGTCTGGACCGTAGGCTGGTTGGCCTGAAAACTGCCCGACCGGATATAGCGCCCCCAGTCCGGCGCTGCCCCAGACAGCAGCACCGACCAGGTGTCGCTGGCAATGCGGGTGCCGCCGCTTCCCCTGCCCTCCACCAGACCGATGGCAGCCAGCTCCTCCATGGCGGTGACCACTGTGCTGCGGTTGACGCCGAGGGCCTGAGCCATGTTCCGCTGCGAGGGCAGGCGCGTGCCCACGCCCCAGTGGCCTGAGGCTACCTGGCCGCTGACATAGCGGACAATCTGCACATACAGGGGCACGCCGGAATTTTTGTCCGGCTTCCAGTCGAAAGAAACGGTTTGAAGTGTCTTAGAAGTTTGCATAGGCCTCTCCTTTTTGGTTGGGTTCCTTTTATGATTTTGGCTGTGTACACAGCCGCTTCTGATACGTATAATTATAGCATAACATTACGTTTTTGGTTGGTATCAGGAGGTCTTTATGCATTTTCTTCAAGGGCTGACCATGGGCCTGGCTTACGTGGCCCCCATCGGTCTTCAAAATCTGTTTGTCATCAATACAGCGCTCACACAGAGCCGCAGGCGTTCCGCAGTTACCGCGCTGATTGTTATCTTTTTTGATATCTCACTGGCTTTAGCCTGTTTCTTTGGCGTCGGCGCGCTCATGGAGCAGTTTCCCTGGGTACAGAAGCTTGTGCTGCTTTCGGGCAGCGTCATCGTCATTGGAATCGGCATCAGCCTGCTGCGGGGTAAGGGTACCCTGGATACATCCGGGGATGTAAACCTGCCGCTGCGCCAGGTGGCGGCCACAGCCTTTGTGGTCACCTGGCTCAATCCCCAGGCCATCATCGACGGCACCATGATGCTGGGCGCTTTCCGGGTCACGCTGCCCGCAGAGCAGGGCCTCGCCTTTATCGCCGGGGTCGCCTCAGCCTCCTGCCTCTGGTTTTTGGGCCTGACAGCTTTCATTACCCTGTTCAGCCATAAATTCAACGACCGGGTACTGCGGGTCATCAATATAATCTGCGGTGTGGTCATTATTTTTTATGGGCTGAAGCTGCTTCTCAGCTTTGTCAAAATGGTGGCTTAGGCCGCCTTTTTATATCCCCTCCATTTCATCCAGCGCATTGCCAGGAGGCACAATGGGCAGGACATTGGCGCCGGCCTCGAGCCTAAACTCGATGAGCGACGGGCCAGCCGCGTAGCCAGCGGCTTTTTCAAGGGCCGGCCTCACGGCTTCCACACCCGTGACCCGCTGGGCGGACATTCCATAGCTCTCGGCCAGACGGATAAAATCAGGCGTATACTCCGGACAATTTTCCGACGGACCGGAGCAGCAGGGCGGACAGTCCCTCCTGGCCCTGAGGCAGGTGCTCGAGTAACGCTTTGCGTAAAAAAGCTCCTGCCACTGCCGCACATTGCCAAGCCAGCCGTTGTTAAGCACACAGATGATAACAGGCAGGCCGTAGACCACTGCGGTGGCCAGCTCCTGGCTGACCATCTGAAGTCCGCCGTCCCCCATGATGGCCACGACCCTGCTTCCTGGATTTCCCAGGCTGGCCCCGATGGCGGCAGGCAGCCCATAGCCCATGGTGCCCAGTCCGCCAGAGGTGATGAGACGCCTGCCGCCCCTGTGCTCAAGGAACTGGGTGGTCCAGAGCTGGTTTTGGCCCACATCTGTTACCACGATGGCTTCGGGCAGCAGCGCATTGACCGCTTCGATGATCCGCTGTGGCGTCAGCCCCTCACCCGCCATGCCAAGCGGATAAAGGGCCTGCCACTCCCCAATCTGCCGGCGCCAGCGCAGGCAGGCGGTCAGGACCGCGTGCCTTTCCAGGGCGGTCAGAGCATCGCCCGCGTCCGCTGTCACGGCCAGGTATGCCGGCACATTTCTGGACAGAACGGATGGTTCAATATCGATATGGATAAGCTTCGCGTTCTTCGCAAAATCCGCTGTGCGTCCGGTTATGCGGTCATTCAGGCGGGTGCCTACCGCCAGCAGCACATCGCAGGCCGACACTGCCGAATTGGCCGCAAAGCTGCCGTGGATACCGATATTGCCAACATACAGCGGATGTTTTGTCGGCAGCGCTCCCCGGCCCATAATGGTGGTGACAACTGGAATTCCGGTCTTTCGCGAAAAGGACTGGAGCGCGGCTGACGCACCGGCAATATGCACGCCGCCGCCCGCCAAAATTAGCGGGCGTTTGGCCTTTGCGAGCAGGCCGGCCACCTCTTCTGCCCAGGTATTATCAAGCGCTGGCGCGTTTTCTGGCTGTGTCACCGTTCCAGAAGGCGTGTAGGCGTCGCTTCCGAGAGCCTGCTGCACGTCCTTTGGAATATCGACCACCACCGCGCCGGGCTTACCGCTTTTGGCAAGGAGGAAGGCCTTTCTGATCTCACCGGCCAGGTCCTCACGCCGTAAAACCGTGACCGCGTATTTGGTAATACTCCCAGAGATACTCACAATATCCACCTCCTGGAAAGCGTCCCTGCCCAGCAGCTCAGTTGCCACCTGGCCGGTAAAGCAGACCAGCGGTACGCTGTCGTAATTGGCAGTGGCGATACCTGTGACCAGATTGGTGGCGCCGGGACCGCTGGTCACAAGGCAGACCCCTGTCTTTCCCGTAGAGCGTGCGTAGCCATCGGCCGCGTGGGCAAGCCCCTGCTCGTGCCTTGGCAGGATCACCTCAATGGACGGGTGATCGTACAGCGCGTCAAACAGGTCGATGGCCTGCCCTCCGGGATACCCGAAAATCATATCAACCCCCTCTGCTTTCAGAGCCTTGGTAAATAAGGCTGCTCCAGTTATTTTCATAATTCCCTCCTTAAATGCAAGCACTTGCTTGCATGCTGGTTATTTTTTTGGCACCCTCTGGAAAGAAGGTGCCGCACTTTACTGCCGCTCAATGCCCCTGACAAAAAGGGACACGCTTTTTTCGATATAAGCCTCCTGCTCAACCGGTGTCAGCCGGTTCTCAAAGGACGCTGTGAGAAAGGTATAGCCAAAGGTTGCGGAAAAGATGGTCATAGCCAGACAGTCAAAATCTGTCTCCGCGATTTTCCCCCGGGCTGCCATCTCCTTAAAATACGCCTTTAAAGCGTCCATAAAGGACTTCGGTGTCTTCATAATCAGCGGGGCTGTCTCCTCATAGATCTGCGGGGCGCGCAGCCCAATGGAGAGCCCCACAAAATCAGCGGTGATCTGTTCCAGATAGGTGCGCATAAAAAGTCTGAGGTCCGGCTCAAGCGCATAGGTTACCTTTTCTAAAATACCCGGCCCGGGCTCCGGCCGCCACCGTTTTTCCTCCATGGCGCTCAGAATAATATCCTTCTTTCCTCTGAATTTGCGGAAAATGGTGCACTCGTTCACCCCGGCCTCCCGCGCGATATCCTTGGTGGTCGTGGCTGCATACCCCTTATCCCGCACCAGCTCCATGGTTGCGTCCATAATTTTCTGTTTCGTCTCGTCCAAAGGCTCCACCTCCAATGCAAGTGCTTACTTTCATCCATTATATACGAAGATCCGGGCCCATGTCAACAAAAGAAAAGCACAGCGCAAAATTGTGCTGTGCTCCAGGCACCGCCTTTCCACATAAAAACCGGTCAAACCGCATAAGTTGAGAATATGTCCTACTTGACAAAATATTCATTAAAAATTAAAATATGTTGTATACGACATATTGCTACGGAGGATGGAAAATGGAAAACGATGAAATCAGCCTGCTGGTCAAAAATCTCAGTGACGCCATTGTCTGCCGGGTCAACCGGGACTTTAAGCAGTTTAACCTGACCATGCAGCAGCTTAAAATTCTGCTCTTCTTAATGGAGGCGCGTTATCATCATGAGGAAACCACACAGAAGGATATTCAGCGCTATATGCGGCTGAGCCACTCCACAGTGATCAGTATCTTAAAGTCCATGGAGCTCAAGGGCTTTATCGAGACCGCGGTCAGCAAACAGGATAAGCGCCTGAAAACTGTGGCGCCAACCCGTCAGGACGACCCGCTGATTAAGGGCGTTCTCGAAAAAAAGAAGGCGATCGAAGACCACCTGCTCGAGGGGTTTACCTCTGAGGAGAGGGCAAACCTGAAAGTGTATCTTGAAAAAATGTATCATAATATCGCAGAGGTGTAATGTGAAACAAATATGGAATATCTTTAAAAGAGACGTCCGACGGCTCTGTAAAAACCGCTTCGCGCTCATTGTAACCATCGGTATTATTGTGATTCCCTCCCTTTACGCATGGTTTAACATCGGGGCAAACTACGACCCCTACAGCAATACAAAGGGCATCAAGGTCGCCGTCGCCAACGAGGATACCGGAACCAAAGACACGGTTGCGGGCGATCTCAACGCCGGCGACGAGATCATCGCGAATCTTAAGGAAAACGACCAGCTTGGCTGGACTTTTGTCGATACTGAGAAGGCTGTCGAGGGCGTAAAATCCGGCAAATACTATGCGGCCATCATTATCCCCGAGGACTTCAGCAGCCGGCTGACTGAGTTTTTAAACGGCCGGATAGAGAAATCCGAGATCATCTACTATGTCAACGAGAAGAAAAACGCCATCGCGCCCAAGATCACCGATACTGGCGCTCAGACCCTGGAGGAGGAAATCAAGAGCGCCTTTTCCTCAGTGGCTTCTGAGAGCGTGTCAAAGGTCATGACCGCTTCGGCAGTGGGCATATCCGGAAAGCTCAACCAGGCCAGCGCGGACATCACCACTGCCATCGACACGACCCGGAGCGATCTGGACACTTACCGTGTGCTGCTGGAAAACTTCAGGGGGACTGTCTCTGAGGGACAGGGCGCCGTAGACGGCGGCAAAGCTACCCTCGACAGCCTTAAGGACGCCGCCGCCTCGGGCCAGGAGGGCCTCGAAAGCGCGCAGGCCCGTCTGAGCCAGAGCCGTGAAAGCGTTGGAAAATTTTCGGGCAGCCTGTCAAATATCCTGAGCCAGGGACAGGGCGTTCTGGGACAGATAAACGGGACGGCCGCGTCACAGCTGGGAAACCTGGAGGCCCAGGCCCTTAAGATCAACGCGGGGTTTGAGAGCAGCATCACCTCAGCAGAGCAGATGCTTTCTGTCAATCAGGAGATCGTGGACGCGCTGAAAAAGCTCAACGAAGAGCGCCCCTCTCCGGAGCTTGCCAGACTGATCCAGTCGCTGGAATCCGAAATTGAGCGCCAGCAGAAAATCCTTGGCCGCCTGGAGACCGGAAATGCCAGCGTTAAAAGCATGATTACCCAGACCTCCGAAACGCGAAAGAACCTGAACCAGATTGCCACAGACAGCGGTGAATCCCTCAAAGGGGTTAACACCCAGTTCCAGCAAAGCCTCCTGCCGCAGGTCAACCAGACTCTCGACAGCTTTGCCGCCCTCTCCGGGAAAACCGCCGGGATTCTGAACGGGGTCACCCCGGCGGCCAACCAGCTCCAGGGAATCCTCGACGACCTGGGCACTGCGCTGACAGAAGCGCAGAACGCCCTTGACAGCACCCAGGGTGTCCTGGTGGACCTTACCGGGCAGCTCAGCCGGGTTTCCACAGATTTAAGCGCCATTAAAAACTCCAGACTCTATCAGAATTTTCTCTCAACCACAGGCATCCAGCCCGAGCAGGTCGCAGAGTTTATGGAATCCCCCGTGGAGGTCGAGACTCAAAAAATCTACCCCGTCGCCAATTACGGCTCTGCCCTCGCGCCTTTTTACAGCAACCTGGCCATCTGGGTTGGCGGTATTGTTCTGATCGCCATCTTTAAGCTGGAGGTGGACGAGGATGAAAACATCAAAAACCTGACGCCCACCCGGGCCTACTTTGGCCGGTGGCTTTTGTATATCACCGTCGGCCTTCTGCAGGGGTTTGTGGTATGCCTCGGAGACCTGCTCCTGATGAAAATCCAGTGTGAGAGCCCGGCCGCCTTTATTCTGGCCGGACTGCTGGCCTCTTTTGTCTATGTGAACCTGATCTATGCCCTTTCAGTGACCTTCAAGCATATTGGAAAGGCCATCTGCGTGATTCTCGTCATTTTACAGATTCCCGGCTCCGCGGGTACCTACCCCATCGAGATGACGCCGGGCTTCTTTCAGGCGGTCCATCCTTTGCTGCCCTTCACCTATGGCATCAACGCCATGCGCGAGGCAGTGGCAGGTGTCTACGCGGCGCACTATGTTTCGGATTTGCTCCACCTGCTCATCTTTATCCCTGTGGCCTTTGTCATCGGGCTGGGGCTCAGGCCGCTGCTCTTAAACCTCAATCACTTTTTTGACAGGCGGCTCTCCGAAACCGGGATGATGGTCAGCGAGACCGAGGGCGGTATCCGGCAGAAAAAGGATCCCATCTCCATTATCGCAAGAGCCCTGGCTGTGGAGGGCCGGACAGCCGAAGAACGGGAGGCCCGCCAGGCCGCCTTTGAGGAGAGCTACCGCAAAAAGATAAAGGCGGGATTTCTGCTCATGTTTATTTTGCCCCTTGTGTTCATGGTGCTCATGTTCAGCCTGGACTCGAAAATTGTCTATCTGGTGCTGTGGATCATATCCCTGATTGGTATCTCAGTGTATCTCATCTGTCTCGAATATTTCCGGGATAAAATGCGCAAGCAGTTTGAAATGGAGCAGCAGCTCTGCGGCATGACCGATGAGGAAATCCGGGCGATGTTTAAGGACGGCTGGAAAGGAACAGAAAAATGAAAAAAATCTTGAAAATATTTACCGGAGACGTCAGCCGTATCCGGAATAACACCATTGCCCTCATTGTCGTGATGGGCGTCTGCGTTGTGCCTGCCATGTACGCCTGGTTTAATATCGCCGGGAGCTGGGACCCCTACAGCAATACAAAGGACATCAAAATCGCGGTGGCCAACACCGACGCGGGCTATCACGGGGAGATCCTCTCCATGAGCATGAACGTGGGCGACGAGGTGGTAAACGCCCTGAAAGCCAACGACCAGATGGACTGGCAGTTTACAGGCCGGGACGAAGCCCTGGAGGGCGTGAAGTCCGGCGCTTACTACGCCGCCATCGTGATACCCGAGGATTTCAGCGCCAACATCATGAGCCTGTTTTCCTCCGATATTAAAAAGAGCGCCATTATCTATTACACAAACGAGAAGGAAAACGCCATCGCCCCCAAGGTGACCGATAAAGGGGCGACTGCTGTCCAGGAGCAGGTTAACAGCCTCTTTGTGGAAAAGGTGTCCGAAATCTCCCTCGAGGCGCTGCAATCCGTCTATCATGCCGCGGACAGGCAGGGCAGCCAGTCTTTGACCGACAGTCTCAGGACAAACCTCCAGCGCATAGAGGGCGAGGTGGAAACCTCTGCGAAAACAGTGCGGGCCTTTGCGGCCATGACCGACTCCACCCAGAAGGTTCTGTCCTCCACCGCCGGCTTTCTTGAAACCTCCGGCGACAGCGTCTCAGAGAGCTCGGGCATTCTGCAGGAGACAGAGCGCACCGCCCAGGGCCTTCAGGGCGCCATGAACACAGCCTCCCAGGGCATTGAGACCATCTTTGATGTGAGCGGCGAGAGCTACCGGAAAATCTCAGCCGAGATCGACAAAGCCTTCTCTTCTGTGAGCCAAAACGCCGGGGAAGCCGCCAAAAGCCTGGACAGCCTGGCCGATGAGGTTCAGCTTCTCATCGACCACGATACCGAGCTTAGAGATACCATTCAAAAGCTAAGCGATGCCTACCCGGACATGGCCCCCACGCTCCAGCCTGTGATTGGCAGGCTGAACCAGGTCATCAGCCAGCAGGAAGCCCTGCGGGATAAGCTGACAGAAACCGTGGCGGATATTTCAGAAACCACTGGCATGGCAGAGGCGGATTACAAAACCCTCAAAGGCCTGGCCGATGAGGCCAGCGGCCTGATGGGCGACGTAAAAAATGATTATCAAACCAATCTGAAGCCGCAGCTGGACACGCTGTTCTCAAGCCTCGATTTTGGCAGCGGTGAAGTGGCTGGCGTCCTCGGCCAGCTAAACGGCAGCGTCCGCAGCATCGCTGCCCTTTCCGGCGAGACCGCTTGGGACCTGGGTACGGCAAAGGATCTTCTGACCCGCTCGGCCGACCAGCTGGACGCCGTGAAGGCAAAACTGAACAGTGTGCTCAAGGAGGTTGAGAACGCAGCAGCCAGCGGCGACATGGCTGAAATCGAGACGCTGCTCTCCGGCAGTCCTGCCGAGCTCAGCAGCTTTCTGGCAGCACCGGTCGAGCTTAAAACCGAAAAAATCTACCCTGTGGCTAATTACGGCTCCGCCATGGCGCCCTTTTACACAACTCTGGCCATCTGGGTAGGCGGCGTTGTGCTCGTGGCCATGATCAGCGTAAATGTCTCGGAAAAAACGGAAAAGGCCCTCTCGCTCAGGCCCCATCACGTCTATTTTGGCCGGTACATCACCTTTCTGATTCTGGGGCTGATCCAAAGCACCATCATCGTTCTGGGGGATCTTTTCTTTCTCGGAATTCAGTGTGAGCATCCCATTCTCTTTCTGCTCACAGGCTGGCTCACGAGCATTGTCTATGTCCATCTCATCTATACCCTTACGGTCTCCTTCGGGGATGTGGGCAAGGCCATCGCGGTTGTCCTGATGGTTATCCAGGTCGCAGGCTCCGGTGGCAGCTTCCCCATCGAGGTGCTCCCAGAGTTCTTCCAGAGGCTCTACCCGCTTATGCCATTTGCCCACAGCATGAACGCCATGCGTGAGTGCATTGCCGGCATGTACCAGAACACCTACTGGATCGAGATGGGCTATCTGGCCATCTTCCTGATCCCTTCCCTGCTCCTGGGCCTGGTGCTCAGAAAACCGGTTATCCGGCTCAACCACACCTTTACCGAGAAGCTGGAAAGCACCCATCTCATGTAAAACGGAAAAAGGAGCACGGCGCAGAAATGTGCCGTGCTCCTTTTTTTAGTTTTCACCTGTCTGCGCCTCCGGGGGATTAACCGCGTCATCATTGATATAGCGGTACCTTTTAGAGGTGTGATGGTCCTGATAGAACACCTGCTTGTCCAAGTACATTCTCTCGTCCGCTTCGGTGACGGCCGCGTCAATGTCCGCCCCGCAGGACGTCCAGTACGCGCCGATAGCTACACTGACGCGGGAGTCCTGTCCAAAGCATGCGCGCAGCCTTTCAACCCTGTCAGAGAACCCTGTCTCGGTATCTCCGAGGTCAATGACCACAAATTCATCTCCGCCCACGCGGTAAAAATTGCTCTCGCCAAACCCTTCCCGGATTCGGCGCGCACATTCCACCAGCAGCCGGTCCCCACTGCCATGCCCATACTGGTCGTTAACCTCCTTCAGGCCATTCATATCCAGGAAGACAATGCCCACAGAACTCTCGTAATCCGAGAAAGTCTCGAGATCCTGAATATAGCGGTTGCGGTTGTAAAAGGAGGTGAGGGTATCATAGTAGCTCAGCTTGGTCAGTTCTGCCTCATCCTCGGTGCGCCGGATGGCCAGCATCAGAAAATAGCGCAGGGTCTGCAAAATTGACGCGGCGTTCTGCAGCAGCTCCGGCGGCGGATTATCCACGCCGATACAGGCATAGAGCTCGCCGTCCTGTTCTAAAGGGACGGTCACGAGCCGCTTGATATTCTGGGCGAAAAGCACCTCGTATTCCCTGGGCTCGCTGGTCTTAAGCGCCTCACAGTCGTCGATTACCATGCATTCATGATCGTCAAAGACGCGCAGCCATCGCCCAAAATAGTCCTTTGGAATACGCTGCAGATCCCCCTGCTCTGATTTGATGCCCTCAGCGCACCACTCATAGGTGTTTTTCAGAAGCTCGCCTCTCAGATCAAAAATATAGCTGCGGTCTGCTCTGAGAAATTTTCCGATACGCTCCAGAAACAGAGGGATGGCCTGGTTCAGGTCATGGTTCTGGTAGAGATCGCGGATGCACTCCACGATAACCTGCTCAGTCTCAAGCATATTTTTCAGGTTTTGCTTTTCCCTCATGGCCTCGGTCAAGTCAAAGGCGAGCTCAAACCGGGCGGGCCGTCCTTCCCACTCGATCAGGCGGTCCTTTAATAGATAGTGCCGCCCGGTTATTGGGTTGGTATGCTCCCAGTTATAATACTCCTCGGGCTTCAGCTTTGGCGTCGAGCAGAAAGGACAGGGTGCGTCCAGACCCTGGAGCAGCTCGTAGCATTTCTTTCCTTCTGTAGCCTTAAAGTTAAAGGTATCCTTACCCGCCTTGTTAATAAACAGCAGGTTGTAATTCTCCAAATCCGCAACATACATAAGCTCGGGCAGCTCGTCGAGGGGCGCGCGGATATCGTTCAGCATCTGGTTTAAATGAATCTGCCGTTCCAGAGATTCCTTTTCATCCCCCAGAAGCTTCTCACGGCGTTTTTGCTGGGAGGAGGCAAAAAAAGCGCAGACCACCACCATGATCAGGAAGATCAGGGTGACCAGGAGCAGAAAATACTTCGCGTTCCTTACCGCCTGCTCTGTGTAATGCTCCGCGGCAAAAACCGTCTGGTCGGCAAGCCCGAAATATTCCTCGCTTATTTCGTAGAGTGGCCCGGCCGTCCCGCCGGCGCGGTAATCGTAGATCGCGTTTTTAAGCGCGCCCCACTTACCCTGAAGCGCATCCACAAGCGCCTGATACTCCAGATTATCCAGCTTTATCAGATTATTCTTTTCTCCGCCGTTCTCAAGCTCCTCCAGAATGATATCCAGCCGCCCGATGAGCGCGTCGTTCTGCTCATTGTGCAGCTCCTGCTTTACCAGGCGCTGTGTTGCCCCACGGACAATGCCGGAGTAATTAATCACGCGGGCGTTCCCCTCCAGGCTCTGGATTGTAAGCAATGAAAAAACACTGCTGACAATCAGCGCCACGCCCAAAATAAGAACAATGGTGGTAAAACGGATTTTTTTTAATAATTTTGTCATCTCTGCCTTCCCCTGTCTGTTTTATGCCTTCATGTCTGTGTTTTCGGGAATGTTGATTATTTTAAATCGGGCTAATGTATTTGACTGGGGCACAGATGTAATCGGTCAGCATACCTTAGCGATATAATATATAAAATGAAAGTTTCCCTGATTAATATTACCACCCATTCTACTACAACTCGGACTAAATATCAAGTAAAGTTATCATGATAAAGCCCATGTCTTTTGCCTGAGACGGGCACAGCGCAAAAATGTGCCGTGCCCGCTTTTGGCAGGGCTCTGATTATTCAAAGGGGTACTGCATTCCCCACTGCCCGCGCACAGCGGTCAGAATCTCCATCACATCCCGGCTCAGGGCAAGGGGCGCGATGCCGGCCCTGCTCTCAATGGCCTCCTGCATATGGCGCACCTCATAGCAGAGGGCGTCCCCGGTTTTTCCGGCCTCAACCGCCTCCTGCCGTCCATCACTGGTATAGGTGATGACCGCTCTTTGGGCCCTGGGGTAATTATCCACCTCAATGTAGCCGAGCTCCCCGGCCACCACGCCGCGCTTGGGCTGCTTGGCCCGCATGGTCAGGGCTGTGACAGCCATCTGCCCCCGGTCGTTTTTCAGGATAATGCCTGACTGCTCATCGACGCCGGTCTCAAAGTACTGGGGTGTGGTCAGGATCACATTGGGCCTGGCCTCCATAAAAAACCGGGCAAAGGATATGGCGTAGATACCGATATCCAAGAGGGCGCCGCCTGCCAGCGCTTTGTCGAAGAAGCGGTTCTTTACATCGTATTCTTTGCAGCTGCCAAAGTTGACCTGTATCATCTTCACCTTCCCGATGACGCCAGAGTCCACGATCTCACGCAGCCTCTGGTACAGCGGCATATGGTAGATGGTCATCCCCTCCATGACGACCACGCCCTTCTCAGAGGCAAGGGCCGCCACCGTCTCCAGCTGCCACGCATTCACGGTAATGGCCTTCTCACAAAAAACGTGCTTGCCAGCCTCCACAGCCCGCATCAATGTGGCGTAATGATAGTTGTGGGGCGTGCCGATATAGACCACATCCACCTCCGGATCAGCAAGCAGAGCCTCCTCGCTCTCAAAGACTTTCTGAACCCCGTATTCGTGCGCAAAGGCATGGCCCTTTTCCACGTGATGGTTATAAACGCCGTAGATCTCACCGTTTTCCTGTTTCAGCGCCCTTGCCATCTCATTGCCGATGACGCCAGTGCCAATGATCGCCCAGTTATATTTTTTCATGCTATTCTGCTCCTTTTATGTGCTTGATGCTTCTATTTTAACATAAAAACAGAGGGACAAAAGCCCCTCTGCTCAACTGCTGGTTCCGTTTTTTAATTCCCTGGCCATCTCCTCGATTTTTTCGTTATAGTTATCCACCCTGGTCAGGGATGAGCGGAACGGCCGGTTGGCGCAGCTGACATCGTAAACCTTATACCGGTTTTTCCCCAGATCCTTGGAGTGGTAAAGGGCCTGATCCGCCTTCTGGAGAAGGATGTCAAAATCCTCCCCATCCTGAGGATAACGGGAAATGCCAAGGCTTCCGGTAATGCCATAGCTTTTAAAGCGTTTGTTCAGCTTTTTACAGATGGCCGCAACACGCCTTTCTATATCCTGCTGGTCGACGATATCGTGGAACAGAATCAGGAACTCATCACCGCCCACACGGCCTACCAGATCGGTATGGCGCACGCTGCTGGTCAGGATCTCCGCCACCTCCTTGAGTACCATATCCCCAAACAGATGGCCGCGCTCATCATTGACCGATTTAAAGTTATCGACGTCGGCAAAGCACAGGGCCGCATTCTTCACACGACGGTCCTTTAGCACCAGAATCGTCTGCTCACGCATGGCCCGCTGGTTTAACAGCCCCGTGAGCGGATCGCTCTCCGCTTCCTTTTTAAGCATCAGATTGCGCTGCTTGGTCTCCTCCACATTGATAAGCTTACCGATGTAGCTCACGCATACCGGCTCAAACTCCATATCCCAGATGGGATAAAGGTATACCTGGTACCATTGGAACCCCTGGCCATCCAGATTGATGCGCAGCTCTGCCTTGCAGGTCGGCCTGTTCGGCGTAACGCGCTCAAGCATCCTGTAAAGGCGGCTGTAGTCCTCGGCGTTGACCAGCGACGCATCCGATAATATCCTGCTGATCTGTGGGAACACCGGGTCTTTTCCGGTCAATATCTGAAAACGGTCAGAAAAGACCAGCTTATCAGTGCGCAGGTCATATTCAAAAATGAGCTCATCCGAAAGCTCAGACAGTATCTGATATTTCTGACGCTCCTGTTCTAACAGGTATAGGGTCCGGCTGGAAAGATCGCCGTGAGTCTCTTTTTTCTTCTTTTCCGGAATGGTCACTTCACCGGGCGCGGTAACCGTCGACGTCAGCATTTCGCCGCCTTTCATGGAACGGTTAAGCTCAGGCAGCGCTGTCAGAAAGCACTCGATCAGCTGCGGGTTAAACACCCCGCACTCGCCGTCTAAAATCATCTGGACAGCGGTTTCATGGGTGTAGGCGTCCTTATAAACCCGTTTACTGGTCAGGGCGTCATAAACGTCAGCCAGCGACACCGCCTGGGCCCAGATGGAGATCTCATTGCCCGCCAGGCCATCAGGATAGCCGCCTCCGTCCCACCGCTCATGGTGGTGGCGGCAGATATCATAGCAGTAGTCATAGTAAGCCAGATCCTGGACGCCGGACAGCTCCATCAAAATCTCGCTGCCCCGGGAGGTATGGGTCTTCATGATCTCGAATTCCTCATCGGTCAGTCGGCCGGGCTTGTTGAGGATATTGTCCGGTATGGCTACCTTGCCGATATCGTGCATGGCCGCCGCCTCGGAGATCATCTCAATCAGGGAGTCGGACAGGCCGTACTCGCTGTGGCCCTTTGCGAACTCAGCCAGAAGCAGTCTGGTAATCACACGCACGTTGTGTATATGAGACACAGATTCAGTATTCTTAAATTCAATGATGCTGCTGAGCGTATCGATCATCTGCGCGCTGTTTTCACGCATTTTTTCCGCCTGCTCCCGCAGCGCCTTTGTCTGCTCAGCCACCAGCTGGCGCAGGTGGAGCTTCTGCGTATACTGCTCGATAATGTTGTGGACGCGCTGAATGACAATATTGGGGTTAAAGGGTTTGGTGACAATATCGGCGGCCCCCATCTCATAGCCCCGCTGCATGACGCCCTCGCTGTTCTCAGCAGTGATCATGATGACCGGTATCCGCCCAGTCAGGCTCATACGCTCCATTTCCTGCAAGACGCCAAAGCCATCGAGCACTGGCATGATGAGATCCAAAAGCACAACCGCGATATTTTCGCTCTCCCGCTCCAGAATTTCCAGCGCCTGCGCACCGTTTTCAGCTTCGTATATTGTATATTTTGTCTGGAACATCTCGCACAGCAGCGCGCGGTTCAGCTCCATGTCGTCAACGATGAGTATCTTTCTTTTTTCTGCCTGATTATCCATAAACAACTCCCTTAAACGGACTTGAATCTCTATAAATGCTATTTTATAATAAGTCTTAATTCATTATAACTTAATCACAGAAAAAGTTCAACTTTTAGCGCGCAATAAAAAACTCAGAATCATCTGCCAGAACAGCTCATAAAAGCAAAGCACCGATAATATTGAAAGACAAGAAACCATAGAGGGGGGACAATCGGTACAGCTCAGGAGCATGGAGCGCTTCAACCGATGCACGGACCTCGCTTTGGTCACTGTGCAAGACCACTCTGCCCTGTCTTTTTATCGCGATTATCCCCTCAAAGAAAAGTGATGACACTCTTATTATACAAACATTCGTTTCAAAAATCAAGTGTTTGAGAACGAATATTCTTCACAAGTTTCACTGCCGCATCTTAGTGAATTGCAGCAAAAAAGCCCCTGATCCGAAGATCAGGGGCTTCTCTTGGGGAGAGTAAATTGGGGGAGAGATTAATTGATTTAAGTAAGAGGTATGTGTGTTCTTTTATATTTATACCCGAAGACCCGGGTTCTAAACATCAGAATAAAAAAGATATCGGCAGTCCATAAAAGGGTATACTCTATAACATATCTAAACCTTAGCTTAACCGCTCTTGCAAAAGCCCCAAATATCTGATATATTAAAAAAGGTGCACCTAACATTTTCAATGAGCGCGATACTCTCCTATCCCTTGGTAGACCGTAGCTTTTGAAACATCCTGTTAGGCGCACTTTTTCATTCAGCAGTCCTGCTTTCAAACCGCATTTTTTGCTTGACGGTTCAGGCTCTGTGAATTATAGTTGAAAGAACAGAATGCTTGTTAATGAGGAGAAAAATATGACAGTTGCACTCGAATTAAAAAATTTAAAGAAAACATATGAATCGGGCGTCGTGGCGCTGCGCGGCATTGATCTGGTCGTGGAGCAGGGCGATTTCTACGCGCTGCTCGGACCAAATGGCGCCGGAAAATCCACTACCATCGGAATTGTGACCTCCCTGGTCAATAAAACGTCCGGGTCGGTGAAGGTATTCGGATATGACCTTGACACGGAGCTTGTGCAGGCAAAGCAGCAGATCGGCCTGGTCCCCCAGGAGTTTAACTTCAATCCATTCGAAACCGTTGAACAGATCGTTGTCAATCAGGCCGGTTATTACGGCGTTCCCCACAAAGAGGCTCTGAAGCGCAGCGAAAAATACCTCAGGCAATCCGGCCTGCTCGAGAAACGCCATGAACGGGCGCGGATGCTTTCCGGCGGAATGAAGCGGCGTTTGATGATCGCGCGGGCATTGATGCACGAACCGCGTCTGCTTATTTTGGACGAGCCCACCGCCGGAGTCGATATTGAGCTGAGACGTGAAATGTGGGATTTTCTGAGAAACCTGAACGCACAGGGCACGACCATTATTCTGACGACCCATTATCTTGAGGAGGCGGAAATGCTTTGCCGCAATATCGGCATTATTCAGTCCGGTGAACTGATCGAGAACACCAGCATGAAAAACCTGTTGTCAAAATTACAGTTTGAAACCTTTATTTTTGATTTAGAACCTTTTG
This sequence comes from Eubacterium sp. AM05-23, assembly GCF_003477535.1. Lineage (NCBI taxonomy): Bacteria > Bacillati > Bacillota > Clostridia > Eubacteriales > Eubacteriaceae > Eubacterium > Eubacterium sp. AM05-23. The sequence goes on along the minus strand of NZ_QUDF01000005.1, from coordinate 77,072 downwards.
AGCACAAACCCGTCATCAGCGGGTATAAAAATTATTTTGAGGACAGCCGAACCCTTGTCGCCGAGGTCCAGCGTGACCAGGGGGTCAACGGCATCTTCGAGCAGCTCACGCGGCAAGGGATAAAGGTCGCTTCCATGCGGAACAAATCCAACCGCCTGGAAGAACTGTTCTTAAAAATCACCGATGTAAAACATCAATCGGAGGGAAAAAATGTTTAAACTATATTTTACCGCGCTAAAACGTCTGGCAGCAAAAGAAACCAACCGCTATCTGCGTATCTGGGTACAAACCCTGGTGCCGCCGGTCATCACCACATCGTTGTATTTCGTTATTTTTGGAAACCTGATCGGCGGCCGGATTGGAGAAATGGGCGGCTTTTCCTATATGGAGTTCATTGTGCCCGGGCTCATCATGATGTCTGTCATCACGAGCTCTTATGCCAATGTCGCCTCCTCCTTCTTCTCTCAAAAATTTCAGAAAAATATTGAGGAACTGTTGGTGGCGCCGGTGCCCACCCAGGTGATCATTTTCGGATTCGTCGCCGGCGGGGTGGGCCGCAGCATCCTGGTCGGGGCCCTCGTTACCGGGATTTCATTATTTTTTGTGCCCCTTCATGTCTTTTCCTGGCCCATCATCCTCGTGACCCTGCTGATGACTGCCGTCTTGTTTTCGCTGGCTGGACTGCTGAACGGCATCTTTGCCAGGTCTTTTGACGATGTATCCATTGTGCCGACCTTTGTGCTGCAGCCATTAACCTATCTGGGCGGCGTATTCTATTCAATTTCAATGCTGCCGCCGATCTGGCAGGCCGTATCAAAGGTTAACCCCATTGTCTATATGGTCTCAGGCTTTCGCTTTGGATTTCTTGGCGTAACGGATGTCCCGGTCGTCTGGTCTCTGATGATCCTCATCCTTTTTATCATCGTGCTTTATGGCATTTGCTGGTATCTGATTGAAAAAGGGGTCGGCTTAAGAAGCTGACCTCTTTTTTCAAAAAAATAAAAAAGCCCTTCTTCACAAAGCGGACCGCCTGCACCAGAAGAGCTGTAAATACTCGATGATTAATCCATGATTTCCATGGGTTTTCCGCAGCAGAAAGGAATTAAATCTCCTTCTTTTACAGATTGAACCTTATTACAGGTCAGGCAGTAAACCTGACAGTCAAAAGGCGCCCGGAGCTCTGGTGCAGCCTTTGCTTCTGCTTCTGTTAAACCACCAATGTGAAAGCGCGCCACATTGTTTTCTGTCGGGATATATACGCCAATCGGTGACAATTTCTTATTATCGCCCACGCAGTTCCCCATTTTAATCCAAAGCGCTTCAAGCTCAGCGGTTTCAATCGGATTTTCTGGAATAAATTCAACAACAGCCTTATCCATATTGATCTTCATAATATCTTCCTCCTTCGTTCTTCGATATAAACGTTTTACCGTCATTATTATAGCATCTATTTTAGTTCTTGTCTATTATTAATTAGGATACATTTTAAAATAATAATCGCTCGTCTTTCTTCATATAAAAAAGCTCCTGGTCAAAGATCAGGAGCCCTGAAAAAGAAAAATCCCTTTCAAACCGCCTGTTTAAGCTGTTTGAAAGGGTCTTTCATTTTTAATTCATACCACTAAGTCTGTAAGCCGAGTTCTGTCTTAGATAATCATCTGTCTAGATCCATTGTTACCAATGGATTCAAGCGACCTACCATTTGGACGGCGACGAGCAGCCGCCTTTTTTACATCCGTTCTTGGTCTTGCACCAGGTGGGGTTTACATAGCTGACGGATTACTCTCGCCACTGGTGAGCTCTTACCTCACCCTTTCATCCTTACCGGCCAGGCCGGCGGTTTACTTTCTGTTGCACTTGCCTTGGAGTCGCCTCCACCGGGCGTTACCCGGCACCCTGCTCTGCGGAGCTCGGACTTTCCTCAGACAGCCTGCGCTGCCCGCGATTATCTGGCTTAGTAGCTTAGTCAGTATACCGCAAAACGCCTGTAAAATCAACGTTAATTTTGATTTTTTTCGGTATTGTCCTCTATGATCTTCATTTCAAACCAGAAGTTGCTTCCCATTCCCGGTGCGCTGTTGACGCCAAAGCGAAGGTGATGCAGCTCCATGATATTCTTGACAATGGATAGCCCCAGCCCAGTTCCAATGGACGCCTGTTTATGGGCTTTGTCAATTTTATAATATCGGTCCCACACATAGGGCAGCAGCGCCTCCTCGATGCCATCGCCATGATCCAGCACCTCGATCTTCACCGTATCTCCCGAGACGTTCTGGCGGATCACAACGGTTTTATCCTCGCCGGCATAGTTGACGGCATTATTCACCAGATTGTAAATCACCTGTTCCATTTTGATCGCGTCAGCCTTTACAAAGACATCCCGATCCGCCTCAAAACGTATATGATATCCTTCCTGCTCGATGAGCTTTGTATACCTTGTGAGAATCCGGCGGATGCTCTGAGTCAGATTATATGGGGCTTCGTTTAAGACCTGCACGCCGGCCTGAAGCTTGGAGATATCCAGCATATCATTGACCAGGCTTGTCAGGCGGTTGGCCTCGTCAATGATGATCTGCACGTTTTCCGGTGTGTTTTCACCTGGAATGTCCCGCATGACCTCGGCATAGCCGGTAATCATGGTTAGAGGTGTGCGCAGGTCATGGGAAACGTTGGCGATCAGCTCACGCCGCAGGTTTTCCACCTTTGAAAGCTCCTCCGCCGCGTAGTTCAGCGTATCGTTGAGCTCTGTGATTTCCCGGTAGCCTTCTCCATCAAAGTGAACCGCCACATTGCCCTTTGCGAGCTCCTTGGCACTTTCATTAATCTTGATAATGGGCTTTGAGACCTTCTTAGACATAATGGCTGCAAAGATAAGGGCAAGCGCCATGAATACCATGCTGATATAAAAAAGCTGGGAACGCAGGGTCTGTACTGTGGCGTTGACGGGCGAGATCATGGTGTTCAGCATGATCACATACTGTCTGCCACTGCCGCCTGTAATGATCTGGGTGTAAATCAGGTTTTCATCCCGCTCAAATTTCTTTTCAGGGATCACCCCCTGGCGGCCGTCGCTGCTCTGAATGTTAATCAGCTGGTAGCTGTCCTTGGAGAAGCTCTCAAAATAGGAGCCGCCGTGCTGTTTGGCCTGCAGATACAGGTTCGCCAGATCCTGGGCGGTCATCTGGTGCAGCACACAGCGGGGAACCGTGTCCACGTTGATCTCCACATTATTCTCGGTATCGGTGATCTTCGCGCAGATATTGTTCCGCCCTGCCACCTCTGTTACAATATTGCTCAAATCGTTGCTGTCAATATTGGCGGAGATGGTGTTGGCCAGAGATTTAAGCTCACTGATCTTTGTCTGGCGGTAAAAGCCGTTTAAAAAGACGATCTGGAAGAGCCAGATCACAAAGATCATGACCGCTGCAAAAAGGGCAATATAGGCGAAAAGCTTCCATTTAATGCTGGTATTCTTAAGCCTCAAAACGGTATCCTACTCCGCGCAGTGTCACGATGCACCTGCTGTAATCACCCAGACTTTTTCTCAGCAGCTTAATGTGCGTATCCAGGGTGCGGTCATCGCCATAAAAATCATAGCCCCAGACATTTGTAATGAGCTTTTCCCGCGTCAGGGCGATCCCCCGGTTGCGCACCATGTAAAAAAAGAGATCATACTCCTTTGGCGTCATCTCAACCGGTTTTCCGGAAATCGTGACGCGGCGCCCGGCAAAATCCACCTCCAGGTCTCCAATTTTGACCACGTCTCTGTTCTCCTTGGCGCCGCCCCTCCGTTTGAGAATCGCACCCACGCGCATCATCAGCTCCTTAGGCGAAAAGGGCTTGACAACATAGTCGTCAATGCCCAGTTCAAAACCATGGATCCGGTCATACTCCTCACCTCTGGCGGAGAGCATGATAACCGGTGTATCCTTATATTTACGGATTTCCTTACAGGCTGAGAAGCCATCAAGCTCTGGCATCATAATATCCAGAATAATGATGTCAAAATCCTGGCTTTTGGCGAGTTCCACTGCCTCCATACCATCAGCGGCCTCGACGACCTCATTGCCCTCAAATTCCGCGTATTTTCTTACAATCGCCCGTATTTTCTCCTCATCATCAACCATTAGAATCCGGTACATTTCTTTACCTCGTTTTTCTGTTAGTTATTCGTGGTGGGGGTTTCCTCTCCCAGTGTGGCGTTTAGGGTCAGCATGCTGCCGCCGCGCTGCACTTCGATTTTAACAGTGTCGCCTACCTGATGGCTCTTAATAGCAGTCTTGACATCCGCAGCGCTTGAGACTGCCGTGCCGTCCACAGAGACGATCATATCGCCAGACTGGATGCCCGCCGCTGACGCTCCGGAGCTGTCCGCCACCTTGGCCACATATACGCCCATTTCAGAGACACGGTACTGCATGGCGGTTTCAGCTGAGTTGACATCCACTAAAGACACGCCAAGGCTCGGACGTCCCTTTACATAGCCGTTTTGAGATAAGGATTCGACCACTGTTTTCACATCATTGATCGGGATGGCAAAGCCAAGGCCTTCCACTCCAGTGCCCGTTGACTTGGCGTCCACGATTCCCACCAGCTCGCCGTATTCGTTGAACAGCCCGCCGCCGGAGTTGCCGGGATTAATGGCCGCGTTTGTCTGGAGCAGGTTCATGGTATCCCCGTCGATGGTGATTTCACGGTTCAGGGCTGAGACAATGCCGTCGGTAACTGTGCCGCCCAGTTCCCCAAGCGGGTTCCCGATCGCCACAACGGTCTCGCCCACGCTCAGCTTGTCCGAATCGCCCATGACAGCCGGCTGCAGATCATTGGCGTCGATTTTGAGCAGCGCTACATCTGAGGTGGCATCCGTGCCGACCAGTTTTGCCTCATAGCTCTGGCCGGATTTCAGAGTGACGGTAATCTTGCTGGCGCCGTCGATCACATGGTTGTTGGTCACCACATAGCCGTCATTGGTGACGATCACGCCGCTGCCAGCGCCTTCGGACACTGCTTGCTGAAGCCGGCTGTCCTTGGTCACTGTTTCGGTCTTGATTTCTACGACAGAGTTGCCCGCCGACTCAGCGATCTGCTGGGTGGTCATGGCGCCGGAATTACTGGTCTCATTGGAATTGGTGCTGGTGCGCTCCACGGACTGGTACATCACACTTTTATTGTTGCCCCCCAGACTGCTGGCCAGCATACCGCCGCCAAAACCGCAGGCGCCCGAGAGCACCAGACCCACTGCCATCATGGCCCCGGTTTTCTTCGCGAACACATTTTTACCCGCAAACCGTTTTTTCTTTTTCTTCTGGCCGCCGTCAATGGGCACCAGAGCGTTTTCTACCTTTGGTTCTTCATCATTATTGTTTGTAAATTGATTATTTGTATACTGATCGTTCATTTGTTCCTCCATTTATTTAAGTCGCATATCGCTTTTATTTTTGTTGATAGCTTTATTCTAAATGGAGAATGTGACGGTTTTATGAACGCTTCGTGAAAGGGCGCTGAAATTTGGAGTTTTTTCGCGTTTTTTGCGTGATGATCGCCACCAGCGGCCTTCTTTCTTTATTTTACCCCAATCACCGCCTTAAATCAATAACTGGTAAATTTTTCGAAAAGCGCCACAAAATAAGATGAACATGCTATAATGGGATTAAGAAAGGAGATATAAGAAATCAAGATGGTTGAAATGGTTATATTAAAGGAGGTAAACCGTGAAAATTGAAGATGTTCTGCCCTATATCCGGGATAAATCCGCCTATACATTAAAGGAAGCGGAGGAACTCCGCCTGCTGACCTGGGATGAGATTAATAAAGTTCAGGATTTGGCTGAAAAGAACAAAAATTTTGAGACCATTCAGCTCTGTATTACCTGCAAGGTACTTATCCAGAAGCTGGCTGATAATCCCGAAACCTACAAATTAAAGATCGGCCCTGAAGACGCGCATTAAGCACAGAATTTTTTGAGAGGAAGGAAATTATTATGCTTACATTTATTATTATCGGTATTGTCATCATCGCAGTGGTTATACTGTTGCTGACAGGCTATAAAAAAGCCCCGCCTTCTGAGGCGCTGCTTATCTCATCGCCCTTTTCCCATCCCATCAAGGACGCCCAGGGAAATGTGATCGGCACCAGCAAGATCAAGGTCGTGCCGGGCGGCGGCGCGAAAATTGTTATCCCCTACCTGGAAAAGGCGTATCGACTGAGCCTGTCCACGATGCAGGTGGATATCGACACCTCAGAATACATTCCCACGAAAGACTACATTGGCGTCAAGGTTAACGCTGTGGCCAATGTCAAAATCTCCAGCAAGCCTGAATACCTGCTGCTGGCCGCTGAACAGTTTTCGACCAAGCGCATTGATGAAATCCGCGACATGGTCAAGCAGATTCTGGAAGGAACGATCCGAAGCGGCATGGGCGGGCTCAGCGTTGAGGACCTTGTCCAGAACCGTGAAAAATTCGCTAACCAGTGTGTCACCTCCGCCGAGGAGGACCTTCAGAAAATGGGAATGGAGATCATCAACCTGACGATTCAGTCCTTTACGGACAACAATGAGGTCCTTAAAAACCTGGCGGTTAAAAACTCAGCTGAAATCAAGAAAGAAGCAGATGTGGCGAGAGCCCAGGCCGAAAAGGAATCCCGGATCAAGCAGTCCCAGGCCGAGCGCGAGAGCAAGGAAATTGAGCTGGCCAACCAGGTGGCGGTCGAAGAAAAAACAAAAGAAAAAGATGTCCAGATCGCGGGCTATCACCGTGAGAGCGCCATCGCCAAGGCCCAGTCCGACGTGGCCTACGACATCGAAAAAGAAGAACAGAACAAGGCCCTGGTCAGCAAGCAGCAGGAAGTTGAAATCATCAAAGCCCAGAAGGAAGTTGAGCTGAAGCAGCAGGAAATCCGTATCCGCGAGAATGAATATATGGCGGATATCGGAAAGAAGGCAGAGGCCGACAAAGCCAAGGCGGAATTCGACGCCGACGCCAAGCTCTATGCGAGCCAGAAGGAAGCCGAAGGGATTCGGGCTATCGGTGAGGCCAAAGCGGCCGCCATCGAAAAGGAAGCCCTGGCCATGCGCAAGATGACAGGACCGTCTGTTGTCAAGATGGTTATCGAAAAGCTGCCTGAAATGGTGGAAGCCGCGGCCAAACCAATGGAAAAGGTAGATTCCATCACCATGTATGGCAACGGAAACGAAACGAAGATGGTTCAGGACGTCACCGGCGCCGCCAGCCAGATTTTTAACGCGGTCAAGGATGGCACAGGACTGGACCTCAAGGATCTGATCTCCAGCTGCCTGAGCGGCGAGGAGCTTGATGACCTGGCGGATACCCCAAAAGTCTCCGAAGCATCCTCCAGAGAATCGGTGCCGTCAACCCCTGAGTCGGAATTAAAAGAGACAAAGGTGGAACCTTTGCGTGAGGAATCCATCGAAACGCTGTCCCCCGATCTGGATGAAATCTCTACCCTCGACGCTCTGCGCCAGATGGCAAAGGATGTCCAGAAGCATGACGCTGAGCGTAAAAATAAATAAAACTCCAATAAAAAAGCAGATCCTGAGGAGCTGCTTTTTTTATGATGTGTTAAAGCATTTTCAATAAAGCGCGCTCACAAAGCTTCAACTTTAACTTAATTTCAGGTTATATCTGCCATAACTTTAATTCAATATGAATTTATTTCAAATGGGTGTATTATATATGTAGCGAAAGAAAACGCTGTATTGTTCTCATTATCACATAAACATATAACAGTTATAGTTTTGTTTTTGTGTAAACGCTATTATTTTTCTATTTACAATTGAATAAGGAGGGAAAATCATGGAAGTTACTATGCTTTCGTACATGTCAGAATTTATCGGAACAGCGTTGCTTGTACTATTAGGGGACGGCGTTTGTGCCGCGGTTAATTTGAATAAGTCCGGCTTTAAAGGTGCCGGTGCTGTTTATATCATGCTTGGCTGGGGTCTTGCAGTTATGCTGCCAGCCATGGCCTTTGGTGCACAGTCTGGTGCACATTTCAATCCTGTTCTGACAGTCGGTTTAGCCGTTATCGGTGCATTCCCGTGGGCAGCAGTTCCGGGTTACATTCTTGCACAGATGCTGGGCGGTTTAGTCGGCGCAATCCTCGTATGGGTTGTTTACAGACCTCAATTTGCTGCCACCGAAGATGCGGATACCATTAGAGGAACCTTCTGTACAGGTCCTCAGATCCGTAATATCCCCCAGAATATCCTGTGCGAAGCTGCAGCAACCTTCGCACTGGTATTCTTTATTGTAGCGATCGGCCATGCAGGCATGACAAATGTCGGTGATGTTGGTTTGAATTACTTCTTCGTATATGCCATCATCATGTCCTGTGGTTTCTCACTTGGCGGTACCACCGGATTCGCCATGAACCCTGCCAGAGACTTGTCTCCACGTATCGCTCACGCCATTCTGCCAATCCCGAACAAGGGCTCCTCTGACTGGGGTTACGCACTGGTTCCGGTTGTTGGTCCATTGATCGGCGCGATCCTGGGCGCTCTGCTTGCCAACGCAGTTATTTTAGGATAATCTTCTTTTTATAAAAATCATACAGCGAACTTTCCCAAAAGACCCATCCTGTTTATTCGGATGGGTCTTTTTCTTTACGCTCTGTTTTCTCCAGAGCGGTTCCATTATAAATGATTGCGTCGCCATACTTTTCTTTCAGCTTGTCCATGGCTGCTTCCACCCTTTCCAGCTTCTCACGCTTCTCAAAGCTGTCTGTGCCAAAAAGGGTCAGCTGTTCCGGTTCACAGGTATCTGCGCTCACCAGATTGATCCCCGTTACCGTGAGCATACGGATTCCCTTGGTGAAATCCCAGTATTTATCTACCAGGGCGGCCGCCGCGTCAAAGATTTCTTTAAACAGCTGTGTTGGATGGCTCAGGGTTATCTGTCTTGAAATCTGGCGGAAATCCGGGTCTTTTATCATCACCTGTACGCCGCGGCACTTCAGATGGTAGCCCTTAAGGCGTTTAGCGACCGTCTCAGCCAGCGGATAAAGGCCTTTTTTCACCTCCTCCATATTTTCGAGGTCTTTGCTGAAGGTGTTTCCATGCCCTACGGATTTTACCTCCCGCGGTTCAGTGGCTGAGCGAACTGGGCTGTCATCCAGGCCGTTGGCATAATCGTGGAGCATTTCTCCCATCTTTCCCATATCGTGAGAAAGCACAGAGCGGTCTGAGACAGCAAGATCTCCAATGGTCCTTATGCCATAGCATTTCAACTTCCTGAAAGCACTCTTGCCCACATAGATAAGATCAGTGACTGGCAGGGGCCACAGCAGTGTTTTATAATTCTGCGGTGTAATGACGGTCACGGCATCGGGCTTTTTATAGTCGCTGCCCAGCTTGGCAAAAATTTTATTATAGGAAACACCCACCGAGATGGTCAGCCGGGTACGCTCCTTAACTGTCTCACGCACCAGATCGCCCATGGCTGTGCCGCTGCCGCCAAAGAGATGCATCGTATCGGTCACATCCAGCCAGGACTCATCAATGCTGAAAGGCTCCACTCGGTCTGTAAATTCGTTGTAAATCTCATTGATTATTTTTGAGTAATGGCGGTACAAGTCGTGATGAGGCGGCAGCAGAATCAGATCCGGGCACTTCCGCTTTGCCTGATATACGGTCTCCGCAGTCTGGATTTTAAATTTCTTTGCCGCTTCATTTTTAGCCAGGATAATGCCGTGCCGGTTTTCCGGATTACCGCAGACGGCCACAGGCTGCTCCTTAAGCTCTGGATGGGATAAAAGCTCCACCGAAGCGTAGAAGCTGTTCAGGTCACAATGAAGAATCCGGCGAACTCTTTCCATCTTCTCACCTCCCAGCATGTAAGTTTACCGCAGAGCACGGCGCAAAAATGTGCCGTGCCCTGTATACCACTAAAAAAGGGCACATACACGACTGTACGCACCCTTTTCTGTCAGCTTTCTTATTTGTCAGCCGGCTCCCATTTGCAGCGAACCGGTGAAACAATGGCGCCTTCAGCTTTTAACTCTTTAAAGGCTTTATCAATCTCCTTGCGGTCAACGTCCAGTGCCTTCTGAACCGCTCCGGCATTCATCGGCGCGCCGTTTTCACGCATGGCTTCCAGTACTTTTACTTTTAATTCCGCTAATTCCATATTTTTCTCCTGTTTATTCTTCCTCAAACTCATTCAGCTCAAAAAACTCATCCATATCCTCATCGGATAATTCGGCAGCCATTTCAGCCTGATCCTTCGCCAAAGTCTCTGAGCTTTCCTCCGGCGCTTCGGGCTCATCCTTCTTTGCAAAATGATCACGGATTTTCTGTTCAACCACATCGGCAAATTCAGGGTTTTCCTTGAGGTATTCTTTGACCTTGTCACGGCCCTGTCCCAGGCGTTCCTCGCCGTAGGAGAACCATGAACCAGCTTTTTTAATAATGTTCAGCTCAACCGCCATGTCCAGAATATCCCCTTCTCTGGAGATACCCTCGCCGTACATGATGTCAAACTCTGCGGTTTTAAACGGCGGCGCCATCTTGTTCTTTACGATCTTGGCGCGGGTACGGTTCCCGATCATGTCCGTTCCTTTTTTCAAGGTCTCAATTCTGCGGATGTCCATCCGGACAGAGGAATAAAATTTTAAAGCACGGCCGCCAGTGGTAACCTCTGGATTACCGTACATCACCCCAACCTTTTCACGCAGCTGGTTGATAAAGATCGCTGCGGTATTGGATTTTTTGATAATCCCCGCCAGCTTTCTGAGGGCCTGGGACATCAGTCTCGCCTGAAGCCCAACATGGGAGTCCCCCATTTCCCCGTCGATTTCCGCGCGGGGCACCAGAGCCGCGACAGAGTCCACAACAGCTACGTCGATGGCGCCGCTCCGCACCAAGGCTTCAAGAATTTCAAGGGCCTGCTCACCTGTATCCGGCTGGGATACAATCAGGTTATCGACATCCACACCGAGGGCTTTTGCGTATACGGGATCGAGCGCATGTTCGGCATCGATAAAGGCCGCGTTGCCTCCGGCTTTCTGGGCTTCCGCCACAATATGAAGGGCGATAGTGGTTTTACCGGAGGATTCCGGCCCGTAGATCTCAATGATCCGGCCACGGGGCACCCCGCCGATTCCAAGGGCCATATCAATACCGATGGAGGAGGTGGAGATAACATCCACATCCATCTTCGCGCTCTCGTCTCCAAGACGCATGACTGCACCCTTTCCAAAGGTTTTTTCAATATTTTTTAAAGCAGCGTTCAGGGCTTCCTGCTTTGCGCTGTTGTCTGTTTTTTCTTCTACTTTTTCTAATGGTTTGCGTTTTTCAGCCATACTTTTCTCCTCTATTTCCACGAAGCGTTCTGTGAACGTTCGTTCTGTCACTATCTATATTATAAAGAAATCACTCTGTTTTGTCAAGGATTGCTTCGCGAATTAAGTGAAAAACTTTATTGGCGGTGCGCAATTGAACAATCTTTCGGCTGCCTTCAAAGAGATATTTTTTTATGGTGGTTTTTCCTTTGGCACAAACCCCTACGTATACCAGTCCCACAGGTTTTTCCGGCGTTCCGCCGTCAGGCCCGGCAATGCCGGTGACCGACGCGGTAATATCACAGCCTGAAATTTCCTTAAGGTGCTCGCACATCTCACGCGCGGTCTGCTCGCTGACGGCGCCGTAGCGGTCAAGGGTTTCAGCCCTCACATTTAAAAGCTGCATTTTAGCTTCGTTGGAGTAGGTAACCAGCCCCATTTTCAACGACGCTGAAATTCCCGGAATCTCTGCCAGCTTTGAGGCAACAAGGCCCCCGGTACAGGATTCTGCCAGGGCCACGGTCAGGCCCTTTTCCATTAAAAGCTTACCGACAGTCACGTCCAGGCTGTCCTGGGAATGTGTGAAAATATGGCTTCCAAAACGCTCAATAATGACCTTCTCATAACGGTCCAGCAAAGCGTTAATGGTTTCAGAATCGTCACCGTTGGCCGTCAGGCGGATCATCACCTCGCCCAGCTTGGCGTAGGTGGCGACCGTGGGATTATCCTGCCGGTCGATGATGTCCATGATGCTGTCCTCCACGGTGGACTCACCAATATCCGAAAGATTGTAATATCGTGAGATCACAAGCTGGTTTTTCAGCTGGTGCAGGACAGGCTCCACACAGTCTTCGTACATGCCCATCATTTCATGCGGCGGTCCTGGCAGCATGATAATGGTCTTATCGTCTTTCTTGATCATAATCCCCGGCGCGGTGCCTCTGGGGTTTGGCAGCATGACGCCGCCCTTTGGCACGTAGGACTGGCGCAGGTTGTTTTCTGTCATTTCTACCCCGCGGCGGTCAAAAAACGCTTTGAGCTTTGCGACAATTTCCGGACGCTGTTCCATTTCCATCCCAAAGATTTCCGCGATGGTTTCCTTTGTCAGGTCATCCTGAGTAGGTCCGAGACCACCGGTCGTAATGATCAGGTCACTGCGGGTTAAAGCCCTCATGATGACGGATTTCAGACGCCCCGGATTGTCGCCCACCGTTGTATGATAAAGCACCGAGAAGCCATTTATGGATAATTCCTTGGACAAAAACATAACGTTGGTATTTAAGGTGTCTCCCGTTAAAAGTTCTGTTCCAACCGAAACGAGCTCACAATTCATAATTCCATCTCCTTATGTCAATTCAGGCGGGCTTCATAAAGCTCCGGCCCTTATCATTATACTGTTTCTGGCAAAATTCTGCAATGTTATTAAACTTTGATTCAGAGTTGTTTACTCTGGATGCCGACAAAAAATTTGGGGGATGCCCGGAACGCGTATTTGGCAGCCGCTTACTTTGGCACAAACCCTTCTATATTTTTTATCTCAACCGAGATGGTGCCGTCCGGATTATTTCTGAACTCCACAATATCTTCCCGCATGAGGTAATCTGTTGGAATCGAGAGCTCTATACCGGAGTCTGTGACAAACTTCTGTTTTTTAAAAATCTTGTTCTCAATATTATCGCTTACCGCCACCTTGCTCTGGGTGAGACCCTTTTTGGCCGCTTCTTCCCTGAAACGCTCCTTAACGGTAAAGTCATCGCCAAAGGTGGCCTGCGCGATACTGTCCATATCGATGACCGAGTCCGATTCGTAGTCGTCGGCAATGACCCGCTTGACAGTGTTCAGCTTTTCGATGTCACCGTTATACTCGCTGGCGATAATTTTTTTAACAGTTTTTTCCACAATATCAAATGTCTGTTTTTCGGAGAGCACATCCTCACATAAAACCAGACGGTTGGAGAGATAGTACTCCTTTTTATCATCAATCTCAAACTTCTTTTCCTTAAGAAAAATCTGGTCTGTATTCAGGTTGATGATCACAAACTCATCCAGCCGCTGCCCCTCTGTCGGCAGTGAACAGGGCTGGCGCAGAATATCATTTAAACGGCCGTCCTCGTGGTCGACATAGTGGATATAGCTGTGCATGTAATTCAGCTTTAAAACACCCAAATAAGGCTCTCCATCGCCGATAAAATCGACTACCAGCAGATCGGCCGACGGCACTCCCACGTTTTCCAGCATAAAATCAAAGAGCAGACTCGCAATTTCCTGGCTGACAGAAGTAAAGCTTTCGCCGTCCTTTTTATACTGCTGTACCAGCTCACAAAAACGGCTTGGCGGGTCCACAAACTGGGTTCTCTTAATATCCGGGTCCTTCATGGCCCGGGTCAGATGCTTATATAAGTATTCCTGGATACCGATGGGCAGGCCCAGCAGCGTATCCGAAAGCACCGGAATGCCCGCGCCTGTATCCAGAATGTGTAAAATCGCTCTTTTTACATGAACATCGATTTCCATAAAAACTCCTCACACAAAAGCGCGGCTTCCGCCGCGCTTGTTTTTTATTCTCATTTATTTACTTTCAAAAACCTACATACTTCTAAAAACACCCTTGTTCAGTCTGAAATAATCAATGCCTGAGATCAGGGTCAGGGCAAGGGCAACATAAACCATGATGTTACCAAACAACAGCAGCGCGGGGAATGCCATAACCGGCCAGTTGACCAGCAGCAACGCGATGATGGCAATCATCTGAGAAATGGTTTTGGCTTTACCCCATTTGCTGGCGGCAATGACGATGCCGTCGGAGGCAGCCAGCGTCCGGAGGCCTGTAATGGCAAATTCGCGGGCAATAATGATGATCACCACCCAGGATGGAATCATCTGGAGCTCAACCAGACAGATAAACGCTGAACAGGTCAGCAGCTTATCGGCCAGCGGGTCCATAAATTTTCCGAAATCTGTAATCAGATTCCGGCTTCTGGCAAGATGCCCGTCCACCGCGTCAGAGGCAGAGGCGACAATAAAGATCACCACTGCGATGGGCTCGTGGAATGGAAAATTGACCAGCAGGGCAATAATAAAGAATGGAATCATAATGATTCGGGCCATGGTAATTTTGTTAGGTAAGTTCACTTTCTACATCTCCTATCAAATCATAATCCAGTGTCTGGATTATTTTTACTTTATAGAAATTGCCAATGTCTAATACCTCTTCCCCGCTATTGGCAAAAACCATACAATCAATTTCTGGTGCATCACCATAAGTTCGGCCGGAATAAGTTCCCGGCGCTTCCATTTCTTCTATTAAAACGTCCAGGCTTTTGCCAACAAAGGCCTCATTGGCTTCAGCCGTTATTTCCTCCTGCTGTCCGTATATTTCATTCCACCGTCTTTCCATAACCGCTTCATCCACCTGGTTCGGGAAGGCTGCCGCGGGAGTCCCTTCCTCCTGCGAATATTTAAATACACCCAGACGGTTGATCTTAAGCGCTCTCAATGACGCCAGAAGACCCTCATGGTCTTCTTCTGTCTCACCGGGAAAACCGGTGATGATCGCCGTCCTCAATACCGCATCAGGCAGCTTTTTACGGATCAGCCCAACCTGTTCAAAAAGATGGCTCTTGCTGACCGGACGCCCCATGCGTTTTAAAATCTTATCCTCAGTATGCTGGATTGGAATGTCAAAATAATGACAGATATTCTCATGGCCTGCAATCACATCCAGAAGCGCCTCAGTGATCCCCTCAGGATACATATAGAGCAGGCGTATCCAATGGAAAGAAAAATCCTCTGACAGACGCGTCAGCAGTCCGGCCAGATCGATCTCCTCATCCAGATCATTTCCGTACTGGGTGATGTCCTGAGCGATGATGATCAGCTCCCTGACACCCTTTTCCTCAAGGTGAGCCGCTTCCCTGTAAATGGCCTCTGGCTGACGGCTGCGGTGCCTTCCGCGGATTTTCGGAATCACACAATAAGTGCAGTGATGGTCACAGCCTTCACTGATTTTCAGATAGGCTGTGATCGTATTGTCCTCGATATACCTGGGCATTTCTTCCAGGTAAGGCCGGTCGATATCACCCGCGAGGGTTTCACCGCCCCTTCCGCTTTCAACCGATTTAATCAGGTCAATGATATTGTCGATATGGCCCACACCTAGAAAGCCGTCAACCTCAGGCATTTCCTCAGCCAGCTCCTGATGATAGCGTTCCGCCATACAGCCCGCCACCACCAGAATCTCACACGGACCGCTTTCCTTATAGCCGGCGTATTCAAGGATATACTCAATGGATTCCTCCTTGGCTGCCTGGATAAAGCAGCAGGTATTGACGACGATGATTTCAGCCTGCGCCGGGTCCGGCTCAATGGTATAGCCATTTTCCGCGAGCATTCCCAGCATCTGCTGGGCGTCTACGGTATTCTTATCACAGCCCAGGGTTGTGATATGTATCTTCTTCACTCTGTCACCTCCTGTAATACTCTTCCTGTGTCATCAGCAGGGTTCGCGGCTTACTGCCGTTTGGCCCTGAGATAATCCCCTTTTGCTCAAGGGAGTCGATGAGCCTTCCAGCCCGGGCATAGCCAACCTTCAGCTTACGCTGGAGCATGGAGGTCGATACCTGATTATAGGTAAAGGCCGTCTCCACTGCCTGGTCAAACAGCGGGTCTAGGTCATCCTCCTTGGCTTCCTCTTCTTCCTGGGGCTCGTTAATGGCCTCTTCAATCTCATCATTGTAGGTTGGCTGTTTTTTGGGTTTGACCGCGTTGATTACGCGGTTGATCTCCGCGTCAGAGACAAAAGTGCACTGCACGCGCAGCGGTTTTGATTTTCCGACGGGATAGTAGAGCATATCCCCCTTGCCCAGCAGCTTTTCAGCCCCGGCCATATCAAGAATGGTACGGGAGTCCGTATTAGACGCCACCGAGAAGGCAATACGGGATGGGATATTTGCCTTGATCAGCCCGGTGATAACATCTACCGAGGGTCTTTGGGTCGCGATGATCAGATGAATCCCGCAGGCTCTGGCCAGCTGCGCAATACGGCAGATCGCGTTTTCACATTCCTTCGGCGATGTCATCATCAGGTCGGCCAGCTCGTCGACCACAATGACAATACGCGGCAGCTTTTCGCCGCCCTGGCCAGCCATCAGCTCGTTATAACCGTCAATATCACGCACGCCGTTTTCCTTAAACAGCTGGTAACGATCCGTCATTTCCTTAATTCCCCAGTTCAGGGCATAGGAGGCCTTTTTAGGGTCTGTGACCACAGGAATCAGCAGGTGTGGTATGGCGTTATACTGGTTCAGCTCGACCATTTTGGGGTCAATCATGATAAAACGCAAATCCTCAGGTGAAGCCTTGTACAAAAGGCTGATGATAATACTGTTGATGCACACGCTCTTACCAGAACCTGTGGCTCCGGCGATGAGCACATGGGGCATTTTGCTGATGTCCCCAATAATATTCTGTCCGGACAGGGTCTTGCCAAGTGCAAAAGGCAGGGGCCCTTTAAAGCCTTCAAAGGCCGGCGTCTCAATGATCTCACGCAGGCCGACGATAACGCTCTCCTCGTTTGGCACCTCAATGCCCACCGCAGCTTTTCCTGGAATAGGCGCTTCGATACGGATATCCGAGGTCGCCAGATTTAAGGCCAGGTCGTCAGCCAAATTAACAATCTTGTTGACCTTTACTCCCGGTTCGGGCTGAAGCTCAAACCGGGTAATACTCGGGCCGACGTCTACCCCGACGATTTTGGCATGCACACCAAAATTAGAAAGGGTTTCCTCGATAATTCTGGCCTTTTTAACCACTGCGTCCTTTCTGTTTTTGGAACCGGAGGCTGGCGGATTTAACAAAGTCGTTTCCGGAAAATGATAAACCTCGTCAGCCTCCAGTTGAGGGTTTATGGGGTCCTCCCCGTTGTCGGATAAATCCAAAAGCTCATCCACAATTTTATTCTGTTTTTGCTTCTTTTCAGGAAGTATCAAAAGCCTTTCCTGCTGTTCCTCTGGCAGAGCCTCATTGGAATCCTCCAAGGTGTCTGATTCATCCAGCTCTTTATTGACATCGTCAATAAAATCAAGAATTTCTGTGTCAATCGAAACCTTTCCAGTCTCTGAGCGCTGGAACAGGCCGTCATAGCTGTCACTTGCCGGCTCTTCCTGTTTTGTCCTGCTCTTTTTGGCGTTTTTGCTCTTTTCACTCAGTTCTTTTGAGAGCTTGCGTTCTTCCACCAGATCGCCGACCTTATTCTTCAGAGGCGCAACACCGAATTTGTTTTCCTTCATTTTCTGATAATAATCGTTAAAATTTGCCCGTACGATCAGCAGGGCCTCGGCGATGGACGCCAGTATCAAAAAGACAATGGTACCAACCTTGGTCACAAGCATCTGAAGGAAGTAGGACAGCAGTATCCCGATAATTCCTCCATAGCCGCCATAGCTGGCCACGCTGAAAAGATCGAGCACGCTGTAGGTCATAAGCCTCGGAATATTCAGGCTGAAGACCACCATCAGATTAACCAGAAGTAAAAACACCATGACCAGCGTCTGTATATTTCCTCTGTGCTTGTTAAAAAACAGCATGATTCCCCAGGCGATCATATAAAGGGCAATCATGATCGTTGTATTGCCAAACATGTAGGTAAAGATAACTTTCCCTACAATTTTATCTAAAATTCCGGGCGTTGCCGTCAAAAAAGCATAGCCGACATAGAGGCCGAGAACGGCCAGCACTGCACCGGTTATTCTCTGCTTGACCATTGGGCTCATGCCAGGCTGCTTTTTGGCTCTGCTTCCCGCGCGCTTTTTGGCAGGTTTCTTTTTGCTTGCTGTTGCCACCTTATTATCACCTCACTTACTTAATAAAAAAAGGCACAGATCCTCTGTACCTTGTATTCCTACATACCGGAATGTCCAAATCCACCGTCGCTGCGTTCTGTGTCCGTCAGAGCCTCTACACTGTCGACCTCTACAAAATCAGCAGTCACATAGGATTTTATTACCATTTGCGCGATGCGGTCACCGGGATGAATGGTATGGGAAAAGGCCTTCAGATTTGTTAAAATAACCTTTATTTCACCACGGTAGTCTGAATCAATGGTACCAATCCCATTGACCAAGGCAATGCCGTGCTTCATGGCCAGACCCGAACGCGCCCGGATCTGAGCTTCGTATCCCGCCGGCAGTTCTAAATAAATTCCCGTCGGAATGGTGTAAATATTCTGGTTTAAAATCTCAATCGGTTCGTCTATATCCGCGTATAAATCCACCCCGGCAGCACCGGAGCTCTGATACTCCGGCAGCGGGTACTTGGATGCGTTGTATATTTTTACCTTGCACTTTTCCATATTATAACACTCAATCCTTAGGTAAGCACGCTTTTCTTGATAAATTGATGCGGCCCTTATCGTCAATTTCAACAACCTTGACGGTTACAACGTCACCAACCTTCACGACATCCTCTACGGATTTCACGCGTTCCTTGGCAAGTTTGGAAATATGGATCAGGCCGTCCTTGCCGCCGGGCAAAGATACAAAGGCGCCAAAGTTCATGATACGAACGACCTCGCCAGTATAAACCTCTCCGACTTCCACTTCCTTGACAATATCTTCGATAATCGCTTTAGCCTTATCTGCTGCAACACCGTCTTCAGACGCGATATAGATGGTACCATCGTCCTCAATATCAATCTTAACGCCGGTTTCCTCAATAATCTTATTGATGACCTTTCCGCCCGAGCCGATAACGTCACGGATCTTATCGGGGTTAATGGTCATCGTCATAATACGCGGTGCATATGGTGATAATTCTGCGCGCGGTTCAGAAATTTCTTCGTTCATGATGCCCAGAATGTGCATACGGCCAATGCGGGCCTGTTCCAGCGCCTGGGTTAAAATTTCTCTGTCGATACCGTGGATCTTGATATCCATCTGAATAGCGGTGATCCCGTCTTTAGTACCGGCAACCTTAAAGTCCATGTCTCCGAGGAAGTCTTCCATGCCCTGGATATCCGTTAAGATGGCCAGCTTTTCTTCTTCCTTGATCAGGCCCATTGCCACACCGGCGACCGGCTTCTTGAGCGGTACACCCGCTGCCATCAGGGCAAGGCTGCTGCCGCATACGCTGGCCTGAGAAGTAGAGCCGTTAGAGCTTAAAACCTCAGATACCACGCGGATGGCGTAGGGGAATTCTTCTTCCGGCGGAATCATTGGCAGCAGCGCACGTTCTGCCAGTGCGCCGTGGCCGATTTCACGGCGGCCTGGGCTTCTCATTGGTCTTGCCTCGCCAACACTGTAGCCTGGGAAGTTATACTGGTGCATATAACGTTTTTCCGTATCGTTGGATAGGCCGTCCAGCACCTGGGCATCTCTCAGGACGCCTAAAGTCGCGATGGAAAGCACCTGTGTTTCGCCTCTGGTGAACAGGCCGGAGCCATGCACTCTCGGGATATAGTCGATTTTCGCGCTGATTGGACGGACTTCATCCATTTTACGGTTGTCCGGACGGATGCGGTCTACCAGAATCAGGCTACGGACTTCTTTTTTCTGAAGTGCGGTTAAAATCGTATCAATATCATTTAACTGATCAGGATAAAGCTCGCCAAAGTGTTCAACCACCTCGGTCTTAACCGCGTCGATATTTTCAAGACGTTCTGTTTTATCCTCAGTGTGAACCGCTTCATGCATTTTACCGCCCACAAAAGCTTCGACCTCTGCGGTCAGCTCGTCTGTTGGCAGGTAAAGGGTATAATCCTTCTTTTCCACACCCACTGCTGCGACAATCTCTTCCTGAAAAGCCACAATTTTCTTGATTTCTTCATGTGCGAATAAAATTGCTTCCAGCATGGTTTCTTCAGAAACTTCGTTAGCGCCGGCTTCTACCATCATAATGGCATCCTTGGTACCGGCGACTGTCAAGCTTAAATCGCTGACTTCACGCTGGGCTTCGGTCGGGTTCAGGATGAACTCGCCATCGATCAGTCCAACCGCTACAGAACCAGTAGGGCCGTCAAAAGGAATGTCTGAAATACTGAGAGCAATGGATGCGCCGATCATCGCGGCGATTTCCGGTGCGTTATCCTGTTCAACAGACATAACCGTAGTAACTACCTGAACGTCATTGCGGAACCCTTTGGGGAACAGCGGACGAATCGGACGGTCGATTAAACGTGAGTTTAAAATTGCTTTTTCAGAAGGACGGCCTTCTCTTTTTAAGAAGCCACCTGGTATTTTACCAACTGCGTATTGTTTTTCTTCATAATCCACGCTCAGCGGAAAAAAATCCATACCTTCACGGGGTTTTTTAGATGCAGCGGCTATGGCCAGCACACTTGTTTCACCATAGCGGATCATTGCAGAGCCCTTAGCAAGCTGTGCAACCTCGCCGATTTCCACCTTAAAGGGACGACCGGCAATTTCTGTTTCAAATATTCTCATTAATACCTCCAATGATATCAGCCGATTTACGAAGCGGCTGGACTCCGTTTATTTCAAAATCATCTGCACAGATGTTCGAAAATTCAAAGAAAAAAGGCGGAATACTCCGCCTTACAGTACTATTTTCTCAAGCCTAATCTCTGAATTAATTCACGATAGCGCATGATATCTTTCTTTTTGAGATAGTTTAATAAACCTCTACGCTGACCGACCATTTTCAGAAGACCTCTTCTTGAGTGATGGTCTTTTTTATGAACGGCAAAGTGTTCATTTAAACCATTAATTCTTGCTGTTAAAATAGCAATCTGTACTTCTGGAGAACCAGTGTCACCTTCGTGTGTCTGGTACTCTGCAATAATGCGTTCTTTTTCTTCTTTTGAAATCATTTGTGTCAATTCTCCTTAAATTATAAATAGACTCCGTAATCACAGTATTTCGTTGGAGTTTCGAAAAACCAAGAGAACGGGCTTAACGTAATAATGATACCATAACCGCAGGGCGGTGTAAAGTTTTTTATCAGAGTTCCGGGATTATTTCTCCCGCTTCATATTCTGAAATCAGTTTTTTACAGAGCTCGATGGTTTTTTCCATCGAATGGTTTCTGGCTTCCTCAGACATATTTTCAGCCATCTGCTGAATAATATATTTATTCTCAATGAGAAAATCAACCATGGAGGTCAGCTCCTTGATCTTGTCTACCTTGATGGCCATGCCGCTTTCCACCAAATAATCGGCGTTTTCTTCCTCCTGTCCCGGATAATAATACGGGATGATCATCGGAATACATTTGACGATCGCCTCTGTGCTTGTCAGGCCGCCTGGCTTGGAGATAATAGCGTCGGCCTCGTCCATGAGCTCGGGTATATTATCGACAAAGCCATGAATTTCCACAACCTTATCCTCTGTCTCATAGACCTTGTTTAAAAACTCAATGGAGCGCTCGACCTTTTTATTGTTGCCACAGACCACAATAATCTTAATTTTTTCCTGAGCCTTCATCAGCGCAACAAAGGCTTTTTCCATCTGTCTGGTACCCATGCTGCCCGCCATAAGCAGGATTGTACCGCGGATCGTTGGATCTTCGATCTCAGCTTTCTTTCGGGTATCCTCCACAAACTCCTGTCTTATGGGAATGCCGAAAGGATAGATAATATCCGGGTTTACCCCTTTTTCAATCATGGTTTCCTTTGTGTACTCACTGCCCACCACATAGGCGTTGATTTTTTTGTGCAGGTATACGCTGTGGATTTTATAATCGGTCACAAAAGAGAGCACTGGCAGGTCAAAGGCTCCGTGCTCTTTTAAGGTTCCTAAAATATTGGTGACAAAGGGATGGGTTGAAATCAGCAGATGTGGCTGTTCCTTATGAATCATGGGAACAATTTCTGGATTCATAACCTTTGTCATCATCTTAAAAATATTCTGCTGAAAAGGCGTCATGTGGTTGAACTGGTTATAAATCTGCTCATAAAGCTTTGGCACATTTTCAACCAGCTGCTTGTAGCCCTTTGTTACGATTTTGTCTAAAACGGCGCTGCTTTCCTTGAAGGCATCATAAACGTCTACCTCAAAACCATATTCGGATAAAGCCTGGGCAATGGATTTTGCCGCCAGGTTGTGTCCCGCACCGGTGGATGCTGTAAAAATAAAGATCTTAGACATTGACCCCTCCAAATTTTTCGTCTGTTTTATTTTATATATTGTCCGCTTTTAATCGTCAAAATCCTTGGTAAAACGGTACTGCACCTTCATTAATTTACCGCCGACTGCTTTTTCACGGCGTTTTTCCGCTACATAAAAAGCGCCTAATACGGTCAGCATACCAGCTGCTACTGCAGACAAACTAATCATTACTTTTTTTAACATCTTGGACCTCCTGTAAATCCTGTTTAATAAAAAATGTTCCTATTTCATTGCCTTCTAAAATATCATAAATCACTTTAACATCCTCACCGGATGCGATGATGGTGTTTATTCCCCGGTCGGTTGCGTATTTAGCCGCCCCGATTTTGGTCACCATACCGCCTGTTCCAAGGCCGGAGGTGGAACATCCCGCGCTGCTTAAAATATCGGAATCAATCGTCTCAACGGTCTGGAGGAGTATGGCATCCTCATTTTCATTGGGATTTGAATCGTACAGACCATCCACATCCGAGAGAATAATCAAAAGGTCAGCGTCCACAATATCGGCAGTCATGGCAGACAGGATATCATTATCCCCAAAGCACTCCTCCTGAATTTCATCCGTCGCGATACAGTCATTTTCATTGACGATCGGGATAATGCTGCGATTTTTCAGTGCCTTGAAGGTATTGATGGCATTGCTTCTTTTAATGGAATGCTTGAATACATCCTTGGTCAGCAGAATCTGACCCACATTCTGGTGGTATTCATCAAAAAACTTATGATAAATCTCCATCAAAAGCCCCTGCCCCACCGAAGCGGTGGCCTGCTTGGCCTCCAGTGTCTTCGGCCGTTCCTTTAAACCCAAACGGTTCATGCCACAGCCGATGGCACCCGAAGATACCAAAACCATCTTTCTCCCACTGTTTTCAAGATCAGTCAAAACCCTTGCAAGCTGGTCAAGCTTTTTTAAATTGAGGGTACCATTGGCATGGGTTACTGAGGTGGTGCCCATTTTGATGACAATGGTCTCTGCTTCCTTAATTGTCTGTCGCATTTAATGCGCCTCCATTTGTCTACTGTTGTCTTCCACTCAGGCAGCTTAGTCTGTCCATTTTTGATTAAAGACTATCGCCGTCGGTCTGGTGACTATTCTGAAATATTATCATATCAAACTTAACTTAATTTTGCAAGTTTGTTTTATCCTGACGCGCTGGGTATACCTTCTGTTTATTCTCTGCTTTTTCTTTTTCAAAACTAAAGCTTTCCTTAGGAATAGAAAGACGATTGTTTTCTTCACCTGTCTGGGGGTATATAAGAACTAACAATTCTTATTAAGGAGGCTTTATTATGAGCAAAGATACAGGATTTACCGATCAGGCAAAAGGCGAAGTAAAAGACCGAGTCGGCGGTGCAACAGGCGATAAGGGCTTACAGGCCGAAGGCATGATGGACAAGGCAGCCGGAAAAATCAAAGAAAAAGCAAATGACGTAAAAGAAAAAGCGAAAGATGTTGCAGATGATGTAAAGGATCGTATGAATAAATAAAACATTCACATAAAAAACCGGGATATTCCAAGCTGAATATCCCGGTTTATTTATTTTTCTGATTTTTAGCTTAATCAGCTGCAGCCCGTGGTGGTGCCGCAGTCCATACAAACCTTACAGGTACCATTGCGGACCATGCGGTCACTGCCGCACTGGCTGCACACTTCCCCATAGAGTTTTTCACCCTCAATTTCCATTTCCATCTGAAGCGGCATAGTTTCCGGTGTCGGAGCTGCCGTGCTGGCGTCTACCTTTGCGAGGGGAGCTTTCGGCTTCACCTGGCATTTGGAATAATCACCGCATTCAATATCAATGACCTTGGAGATCAGGTCAGAAATAGAGGATGCGTATTTAATATACGGATGCCTCTGGACAAAGCCTGACGGCTCGTACTTCTGGCCCCTCAGCATGATGGATATTTTTTCCGGCGGAATATTGTACTGAAGCATATTGGAGATGGACTTGGACAATGAAGCCAGCAGTCCCTTAACCACTGTACCATCCTTATCGGTGGATACAAAAATTTCTGCAATTTTACCATCATCATAAAAACCGATGGTGATATAAAGCTCAATATCGCCGATTTTAGCCGCATGGGTACGACTCATACGCATACCGTCTGGTTTACGCCGGTTGGGAACCCCCTGATTACAGTCTCTTGCAAATTCAAGAAGCTCCTTATAAGAACAATCCTCCAGATGCTTTTCGCCTTCCTCCTGCTTACCGGAGCTTAGAGGCTGTGATGCCTTACAGCCATCACGGTAAACGGCAATGGCTTTGGCGCCGGTAGTGTATGCCAGAAGATGAATTTTCTTAACATCCTCTATCTCCGCGTCTGACGGCAGGTTCACAGTCTTTGAAACCGAACCACTGATCATCGGCGTAATGGCCGAAACCATGAGCACATGGCCCTCTGGGCGGATGGTATTGGCTGTGTCAAAAACCGGAATATGCTCTGGCTTGATATGCGGCGCGCCGGACAGACTGTCGTGGCGCAGATAGCCTTTTTCATCCTTATCCAGCATGTAACCAAGTATATCGGAAATTTCCTTTGGCTTGTAACCCAGATTTTTAAGGGCAATCTCCATCACTGGATTCACGATTTCCATGGAGCCGCCGCCTACCAGTTTTTTGAATACCACATGGTTGTAGAAGGGTTCGACAGAGGTGGCGCCGCAGTCCATGGCAAAGGAAATGGTACCGGTCGGCGCGATAACGCTAACCTGCGCATTGCGGTAGCCACTCAGCTCACCATAGTCAATGGCATCCTTCCACGCGTCTTTGATACGGCTGCTGATATTCAGGAAACCCATTTCTTCTAAAAGTTCATGATTGATTTTAAGCGGTTCATAAGTCATTTCCTCATAGTCATCGGTCAGATAGCCCGCGACACGGCTGTGGTTGCGGATAACGCGCTTCATATAAGGACTGTTGATCTCATATTTCGCAAAAGGCCCGACCTTTCCGGCCATCATGGCTGAAACATAGTAGGAATGTCCTGTCATAATGCCGCATAAAGCTGCGATCAGGTTTCGGGCTTCATCGGAATCATAAGGATAGCCCAGCGCCAGAATCAATGACGCAGCATTGGCAAGGCCCAGACCAGTGGTGCGGAACAGGTAGCTTTTTCTGGCAACATCTTCTGTTGGGAACTGTCCCCAATAGATCGAAGCCTCCAGCACCAGCTGGATCAGTCCTGCTAAATGTGAAAACCGTTCAATATCAATTTTGTTGGTTTCCGGGTCAAAGAAGCGGAAAATATTGATGGATGCCAGGTTACAGGCTGTATCATTTAAGAAAGCATACTCTGAGCATGGGTTTGTCGCGTTGATCCGGTTTTCTTTTTTGGAGGTATCGCCATCTTCACCGCCGGGACAGGTATGCCAGGCGTTAAACAGATCGTCGAACTGAAGTCCAGGATCGGCGCAGGCCCAGGAAGCTGTGTTGATTTTCTGCCACAGCTCCTTGACGGATACTTCACGGTTAACTGCGTCGTCTACGCGTCCCTTCAAAGTCATTTTGTGATCCGGTTCGTGCTCAAGATTGATGACAGCATCCATGAATTCTTTATTTAAACGGACGGAGTTATTTGAGTTCTGCCCTGCAACGGTGCGGTATGCCTCACCGTCCATGGAGGTATCATAGCCCATCTTTCCAAGAGCGCGGACTTTATCCTCTTCCCTGACCTTCCAGTCCACAAATTCTTCAATTTCGGGATGGTCCACATCTACAATGACCATTTTAGCCGCACGTCTTGTGGTGCCGCCGGATTTAATGGCGCCTGCGTTACGGTCAAGCCCTTGCAGGAAGCTCATCATTCCTGAGGACTGCCCGCCGCTCGATAGCTTTTCATTCACGCCGCGAAGCGATGAAAAGTTTGTGCCAACACCGGAACCGCCTTTAAACAGCTTTGTCTCACTGACATAATGCTCAGAAATGGAGTGATGGCCGAGCAGCTTGTCCTCGATGGACAATATAAAGCAGGCGCTTGACTGAGTCCGGGTATAGCGGTCATCTGATTCTTTAACCTCACCGGCCGCCTCGTCGTAGTAATAAAGGTCGTCCTTGTCACCTTTGATGCCATAGCTTCTGGCCAGGCCAGTATTGAACCACTGCGGTGAATTTGGCGCCCACATCTGTTTCAACAGAGCGTAAACCATCTCGTCGTAAAAAATCTGCCACTCTTCAGCGGTCTCGATGATGCCTTCTTCTTTCAAAGCATCTGCCCAGAAGCCAACCATGCGGTCGGCAACTTCACGCATGCTGTGTTCATAGCCCAGACCGTTTGGGATTCCCCGTCGTCTGAAATACTTGCTGGCTATAATATTACAGGCATTTTGCGAATAATCAACTGGAAATTCAAGATCTTCCATGGACAAAATGGTCGCGCCCGTCTGATAATTTGTTAAATTGACGTCAACATTCTGCCACTCGAAAAGATCGTAGACAGTCTTATTACTGCCTTCCAGTTCTTTCGTAAAATGTCTTTTAAATAGATCTTTCAGCTCTTTCAATCTTAAACTCCTTATAAAATCGGTTTGTAAAGGCGTACACAAGATGTGCTGCGCCGATTTCTATTATAACATATATCTGGTATAATACGTGGAATAAATTCTTGTAATCCACATCAACTTTCTTGTAAAAAGAAAACAGAAACAGTAAAAAGAGACTCTCTGCTTTGAGAGTCTCTTTAAAACACCAGTCAGAATCAGGCTTCCCGGTTTTCTTCCTGTTCTTCTAAAACGTCTAAATCTACAGCGGCGTTGGTCGCCGCTTCTTCAGTTCCGATAACATCTTTTTCAAAGGTACCAGCCTCATGGGTTTCCTCCACCGATACAGATTCCATTACATCATCTGTCAGGGATTGACGTCTGACCTCAGGCTCTGCTTCGCGGATGTCTTTTTCCTGTCCAGCAACAACGACTTTTTTATCATTCGACATCTTCATGTCTCCTTTCAAAGTTTAGTTGCCTTTCTTATCATCTCCACCCATTTTAACCTTCTGCCCTACCTTGCTCTCGGTGCCAGCCATAATCCGCTTGATGTTGGTGCGGTGCTGGAACACTGTTGAGCAGCAGAGAAACAAGGCAAAAAACAGCTCGGGTGTAAAAACAGCCCCATGTGTAATAAAAATACTTTTAATAAGAACTGCAATCGGAAGGGATACCATCCCAATAATGGAAGTCAGCGACATCATTCTGAAAATGGCCAGGAAGATCAGTCCAACGGCAATACAGATCAAGGCAATCGGCCAGTCAAAGACGATAAAAACGCCGATGGAAGTGGCTGTACCCTTTCCGCCTCTAAAGCCAAGGCAGACCGGCCAGTTATGACCGCAGACCACTGCAATTCCCGCAGCCGCTACCCAGGCTTCACTGAAGCCAAGCAGTCTGGCTGCAAGAATCACGACAGAGCCCTTAAGCGCATCCAAAATAAAAACAGGAATAGCGTATTTCAGGCCCATCGTCCGGAGTACATTTGTCGTTCCGGCGTTACCGCTTCCGTAATTACGGACATCCTCACCCTTTACAGCGCGCACCATAATATAGGCAAAATCAAGATTACCGATAAAATAAGCCGCCACAACCAAAATCAAGCCAATAAGTATACTCATACTAAACTCTCCTCACACATAATCCTGAGCTACTGCTCTCTAACGCGCTCGATAAGAATCAGGAGTTTTTCGATGATCCGGTCATAGTTCTCTTTTTTATGGGGAACAAGGCAATTTGTACAGTTCTTTATACCCTTTTCCGTGTATTCAAAACCACCGCCGCAGTCCCTTCCCAGCGCATATAAAGGACAGTAACAAAACAAACAGTTAAACTCGTCTAGATTTTCCATTTTATGGCAGGGAAAATATTCACAATCCCTGTTTTGGAAAAATTTGAAGTTTTCTGTTTCAAATTCTTTTTTACACATAGCCTTTTAGTTAACGG
Source organism: Eubacterium sp. AM05-23 (assembly GCF_003477535.1). Taxonomy (NCBI): domain Bacteria; kingdom Bacillati; phylum Bacillota; class Clostridia; order Eubacteriales; family Eubacteriaceae; genus Eubacterium; species Eubacterium sp. AM05-23. The sequence continues at coordinate 48,727 of NZ_QUDF01000005.1, read as the reverse complement.
CGTCCATTCCGACAGCCATCGCTTTGATATTCAGATCAACAAATTTTGGTTTTACATTATTTCGGATAATTTCATCCCAGTTAATATCCTGAAGTCCCATAGATTTGATGATGGCCCCAAGCAGAATTACATTCATAACCTTGAGATTCCCCATCTCCTCCGCCATGGCGGAGGCATTCATCACGCGGACATCGGCCTTTTCCTGCAATGTTTCCAGAATTTTTTCCGGATAAGTCGCTTTGCCGATAACGACCGGCAGCGGCCATATCTCTGCATCGTTGACAATAATCTTTCCGTCTTCCTTTAAGAAGTCAATATAACGCAGTGCTTCCATTTTTTCAAAAGCAACAATGATGTCCGCTGTTCCCATCTCGATAACCGGTGACTGGACGTCATCCCCATAGCGGACCTGAGATGAAACGGAGCCGCCACGCTGGCTCATACCATGGATTTCACTCATCTTTACGTCATAGCCGGCTTCCATAAGACCCGTGGTCAGCAGTTTTGCCGCTGTGATGGTTCCCTGGCCGCCAACACCAACCAATAATATATTTTTTGTTTTCATTCTACTTTTCCTCCTCTACATAAATGGCATGTTTCGGGCAGATCTGCAGGCAAACCTCACAGCCCAGACAGGATTCTTCCAGAATACCGGATTTTTTCGGTACGGTAGAGTTAAAGGCTAAAGCAGGACAGCCGGATTTCAGGCATTTCTTACAGCCGATACAGAGATCGGTATCGACCTTGCAGTGGCGCTTAAAGGCTTCTGGGAACTCTTCCTTATCGGCCTGAGAGAAACGCTTGAGCGCACATGGCCAGCGCGTGATAATGACAGAGGCTTCATCATTTGACAAACCCCAGTCAAGCGCCGCGTCGGTTTCTTCCAGATTGTTTGGATCAACCGTACGGACATTTTTAACGCCAAGTGCGCGGACAATGGTTTCGATATCCATAATCGGCGCCGGTTCGCCCTTTAAGTCAAAGCCGCTGCCCGGGTTTTCCTGATGGCCGGTCATGCCGGTAATGCGATTGTCCAAGATAACAGTCAGAACATTGCTCTTATTATAGGTAACATCCATAAGACTGGTCATTCCAGAGTGGAAGAAAGTTGAATCGCCGATGACAGAAACGACTTTCATATCGTTATTCTTAATATCCATGGCCTTTGCCACACCGTGTCCCCCGCTGATGCTGGCACCCATGCAGATCATCGCGTCTGTAGCGTTGTAGGGCGGTGTTAAGCCCAGGGAATAGCATCCGATATCACTGAAAATCATAATATTTTTACGGCGGCCCAGCTCGTAGAAAATACCGCGGTGCGGACAGCCTGCGCAGAATGCCGGCGGACGGCCGACAATTTTTTCAGGATCGGGCGCAAGGGTCACTTCGCTTTTACCATAGAGGGCTTCACGGATGCGTTCCGGTGTCAGCTCGCCCATGGTTGGGAACACATCTTTTCCAATAACGTCAATGCCCATGGCTTTAATTTCGGTTTCAAGAATCGGATCATTTTCTTCAAGAACATAGATCTTTTTAACTTTGCCTGCAAATTCAGCAATCAGCTTCTTGGGAAGTGGATAAGAAAATCCCAGTTTCAGATAAGAGGCCGTATCGCCAAAAACTTCCTTGGCATAACGGAAAGCCACGCCAGACGCGATAACGCCAATTTCCTTCTGATTATCTTCGATATAATTCCATTTAGAGGTTTCGGTATATTCTGCCAGCTTTTCAAAATTTTTGGCAAGCTTAACCTGCATAACGCGGGCATGAGCCGGCAGCGGACAGTTTTTCATAATATCTTTTACATATTCTTTATCGTCCACTTCCACACGGTCCTCACATTCGACAATGGATTTTGAATGACAGACACGGGTAGTCATGCGGTAAAGCACTGGGCAGTCATAGGTTTCACTTACTTCATAGGCGTCCTTAAGCATATCCTTAGCTTCCTGGCTGTCAGACGGCTCAAACATCGGCATTTTTGCATGGCGCGCGTAGTTTCGATTATCCTGCTCATTCTGAGATGAGTGCATGCCTGGTTCGTCGGCTGTTACGATAACAGAGCCCCCGTTAACGCCAAGATAGGCAAAAGTAAAAATCGGGTCAGCCGCAACGTTTACCCCAACATGTTTCATTGCAGCAAGTGTACGGATACCGGCAATTGAAGCACCAGCAGCCGCTTCAACCGCTACTTTTTCATTTGGCGCCCATTCGGAAACAATGCCATCATAGGTCGCTACATTTTCAAGGATTTCTGTACTTGGTGTTCCCGGATAGGCGGTGGCGAACTTAACGCCGGCTTCCCAGGCACCACGGGCAATGGCTTCATTACCTGTTAATAATTTCTTCATATTCTCTCCTCTCCTGTAAGGGCGGGAACCGCCCGTCCTTGTGACAGAATAAAATTTTACTGTTTCATAACTTATTTTTATAATTATACACTAAACCATACACGAATTCAAAGAATCAATCTCTGTTTCATGTTTTTTATAAGGCACATTAAACGAGGCCATAGCCGTCAGGATGCCCCTGATGCCATTTCCAGGCGGTTTCGATGATATACTCGAGTGATGAGTTTGCCGGTGACCAGCCCAGTGCTTTCTGGGCTTTTTCTGAACTGGCAATTAAGACTCCCGGATCGCCTGCCCGGCGGTCTGTGATTTCAACCTGAAAATCTTTTCCGGTAACAGTCTTAACCTTTTCAATCACTTCCAAAACTGAAAAACCATTGCCGTTGCCTAGATTATAAACATCGCTGGTTTCAGATTTAACCAGATCCTCCATACCCAGAATGTGGGCTTCCGCGATGTCCATTACATGGATATAATCGCGGATACAGCTTCCGTCAGGGGTATCATAATCATCGCCAAAGACATAAATCTTATCACGGATGCCCTGTGCTGTTTTTAAAATCAATGGGATCAGATGGGTTTCGGGCGCGTGGTCCTCGCCAATCTCTCCGCTCGGGTGTGCACCGGAAGCATTGAAATAGCGGAACACCTTGTAATGAAGTCCGTAGGCAACCTCCATCCAATGCAGCATTTTTTCAACCGCCAGCTTTGTTTCGCCATAGGTGTTGGTAGGGTGCTTAGGCGTATCCTCATCAATGGGCAGACGCTCAGGCTCGCCGTAGGTTGCCGCGGTCGATGAGAAAATAAAATGCTTAATATCATTGTTGACCATGGAACGCAGCAGGCACAGCGTCCCGTAAACATTATTATCATAATACTCAATGGGCTTTTCCATGCTTTCACCCACCAGTGAGTTTGCACAGAAATGCATAACGCAGTCAACCTCATGACGTAAAAACAGTCTTTCAAGACAGGCTGCATCGCGAATATCGCCGACCTCCAGCACTGCGCCCTGCGGGACGGACTGGCGGTGCCCCGTGGATAAATTATCCAGCACCACCACCTCATAATCCTTGTCTAAAAGTGCCCTGACTACATGGGACCCGATATAGCCGGCCCCGCCGCAAACTAAAACTTTCATCTCTCTGTCTCCTTAATACTCTGTCAACTCTGCTTAATAGTAGCGCATGAAATCTTCATTGTAATTTGACCGGACATACTCGATCTCCGGATCGTCCACCTTTTCCCGGAGCAGGTTCTCAAGCAGACCCACGACCATTTTTTCCGTTCCGAAATGACCGGCGTCAATGACCCACAGGTTATTTTCGGCCGCCCGCTGGGCATCATGATATTTCAAATCTCCGGTAATGTACACATCTGCCTTTTTAACCTTTGCCAGTCCGATAAACTCTGCTCCGCTGCCTGTGCACAAAGCCACCTTTCTGACTTTTGCCGGCTCATTACCTGCTGCCCTCACGTGGGAAAGGCTCAGCACTTTTTTTACATACTCAATAAAGGCTTCCGGCGTCATGGTCTCTTTTAAGACGCCGATTTTTCCAAGGCCATTCTGGTTTAAAAGCACGCCGTTTTCAAGAGGATATAAATCATAGGCCATCTCCTCATAGGGATGGACTTTTTTAAGCTTTTGAATGAGGGTTTTCATCATCTTACCGTCAATGATGGTTTCTACCCGGTCTTCTTTAACGGTTGCCACCTCACCCTCCTCACCGATGAAGGGCGAAGACCCCTCGAGCGGCTTAAAGGTTCCCTGGCCCACAGTACGGTAGGTACAGTGGCTGTAATTACCGATAAAGCCGGCGCCGCTGTCTCCCATCACTTCAACAATTTTATCGGTGTAATCCACCGGCACATAAACCACGATCTTATAGAGCTTATCCTCATCGGAAGGGTCCAGCGGCTGGCGCTGTTCAATGCCGAGTGTTTTCGCGATATAATCGTTAAGGCCAAGCTCTGCCTTGTCCAGATTAGTGTGCGCTACATACAGGCTGATGTCATTGCGGATCAGCTCAGCCACAATCTTTCCCTTCAGCTCATCGGTACAAATGGATTTGATGCCGTTAAAGATAAAGGGGTGGTGCGCAATAATCATATCCGCATTTTCCATGACTGCTTCCCGCACGACAGCCTCGGTCACATCCAATGTCAGCAGTATTTTTTTCACTCTTTTCTGGAAAGAGCCGATCTGAAGGCCGACGTTGTCCCATGACTCCGCAAGGCTTCTCGGAGCCACAGCTTCGATCACTTTTGTTATTTCACTGCATTTTACAGCCATTTTTCACCTCCATCAGCGCAGCCGCAATGGCTGTGCTTTTTTTATACTGTTCTCTGGCCATTTTTGTATGCTTGTTTTCCGTGTTCTGGATTATTTTATTTTCAAGCTCCAGCTTACGGTCGATCAGCTCCGGCAGAAGCGGATGCTTACGCCTTTTTGCCTCATAGCCAATCAGATAATCCAGATCGTTTTCAATGGACATTTCACCCTTTTCAGCAACGATAATTTCATAGACTCTGCGTTCTTCCTTTGCAAGATCCTCATTTACAATCACGAAGCCGTTATCCTCCAGAAAATGCCTGACAATAAAAGCATTATTCATGGGCTGGAGCACCAAACGTTTTGCCGAGACCGCCACCTCAAGGGATTCGGTCAGCAGATCCCTTATCAGGTAACCGCCCATCCCCGCCATGACAATGGTTCCAGCTTCTCCGGGGATTAATACGGAAAGACCTGAGCCCAAACGCGTTTCAATCTGCTTTTCATAGCCCGACCGGGCCACAAGCTGCTCTGCTTTTTTCAAGGGCTTTTCATTAATATCTGCCGCGACAGCGCGCGGTATAAAGCCCTGTTCCATTAGATAAACAGGCAGATATCCGTGGTCTGTACCGATATCTGCCATGCTTTCATTTTTCAATACATTATCTGCAATCACCTGCAAACGTGGTGTCATCATTTTAGGTCAAATAATCCTTTAATTTTTTACTTCTGCTCGGGTGTCTCAGTTTTCTGAGTGCCTTGGCTTCAATCTGGCGGATACGCTCTCTGGTAACGTTGAACTCCTTGCCGACTTCTTCCAGTGTGCGGGCACGTCCGTCATCCAGTCCAAAACGCAGGCGCAGTACTTTTTCTTCACGCTCAGTCAAGGTGTTGAGCACTTCCATGAGCTGTTCCTTCAAAAGCGCATAGGACGCTGCTTCCGAAGGTGCCGGGGCATTATCATCCTCGATGAAATCGCCCAGATGGCTGTCCTCTTCCTCACCAATGGGTGTCTCGAGGGATACAGGATCCTGCGCGATTTTCTGGATTTCGCGGACCTTTTCTTCCGAGAAGCCCATTTCTTTACCGATTTCTGCCGGCGTAGGTTCACGCCCAAGCTCCTGGAGCAGCTGCCTGGACACACGGATGAGCTTGTTAATGGTCTCAACCATATGCACAGGAATACGAATGGTTCTGGCCTGGTCCGCGATGGCGCGGGTAATGGCCTGACGAATCCACCAGGTCGCATAGGTACTGAACTTAAAGCCCTTGGTATAATCGAATTTTTCCACCGCCTTGATCAGGCCGAGATTTCCCTCCTGAATGAGATCCAGAAAGGACATCCCACGGCCCACATAGCGTTTGGCAATGCTGACAACCAGACGCAGGTTGGCCTCAGCCAGCTCTTTCTTGGCTTCGTCATCGCCTGCTTCCATACGCTTGGCGATGCCCATTTCCTGCTCCGCGGTCAGGAGCGGCACCTTGCCGATTTCCTTTAAATACAAGCGCACTGGATCATTGACACTGACGCTGTCCCCCAGGTCTATATCCTTGACGGGATCCTCCTCAATCTCAATTTCTTCCAGCTCTGCCACGTCGATGTCGATATCAAGATCAATATCATCGGTCTCAATATCCATATCCTGGAAGGTTAAATCAATGCCTTCCTTCTGTAAAAGCAGATAGATGGAATCAATCTCTTCCGGGTCCAGATCGGTCTTTTCAAGCACTTCCTCAAAATCGGCGTTGTTTAAGGAGCCTTTTTCCTTACCGCGCTTGATCAGTGTCTGAACTTCCGGCATTGCCTCTAGGTCGGCGATTGCATCAACCTCGTCGAGCAATTCCTCCATATCTGGTTTCACTTTTTTCTTCTTTGCTTCAGCCATTTATATCCTCCTGACTTTCGATCATAACTTGTTACATTTCTTTTTTCAATGTAATCATTTTATTCATTAAAACAGCGGCTTCTTCCTCGCTCGCTTTACTGATTTCCTGTTTTATCCGCTCGATTTCGGTCAAACGGTAAAAATGCATGATGGTTTTGATACATTCCTCCAGTTTTGTGCTTTCGACAGGAGTATCATCCATCAAAATAGCAGATACTGGCTTTACCTGTTCCGCATCCTCAAAATGGTTCATAAGCGCTGCCGGTGACAGATGCTCACCCTTTTCCAGCAGCCCTGTAATAAGCACATAAAGCTCTCTGAAAAACCCCGGGCTAAAGTGCTCTGCCCTCAGTCTCCCGGATTTAAAAACCTCTGGCTCCATCATTCCCTTTCTGAGAAAAAGAATCTGGGCCTCCTCATAGGCTTTTGGCATTTTCTGCCAGTAGTCAATCTTTTCGCCAACATCCTCTTCCGTCAGATCCATAGGCTTTTTGCGGTATACCTCCCGTCTTATAACCTTGAGGTCAATTCCGGTTTCTCTGGCAAGACGCTTGCTGTAAAGATCGATCTGAACCTCATCGGAGAGCTGTCTCAGCACTGCGATGGCCTGATTAATGTATTTAATCCGGCCGTCGGTTTGACTGAGATCAAATTTATTCCTCAGAAGGCCGATCTCATACTCGACAATGGTGATGGCCTCAGTCACTTTTTTCTCAAAGGCTTCTCTGCCGTGCTTCTGAATATAAGTGTCCGGGTCATCCTCAATGGGTAACCTTAATATTTTAACATTCAACGGTGTATTTTTCAAGATCGTAATGGCTTTTTGCGTAGCGCTTTCTCCAGCGGCGTCACCGTCGAAGCTGAGCACTACCTCCCCCACATAGCGCCCCAAAAGGGCTGCGTGATAAGCGGTAAAGGCTGTGCCGAGAGCGGCTACTGTGTTGCGTACGCCATGCTGATAAAGTGAGATCACATCCATATAGCCCTCGACGATGAGCATCTGCCCACCGACAATATTGCTTTTGGCATGATTCATATTAAAAAGCTCGGTTCCCTTTGAAAAAATCATGGTTTCCGGTGAGTTTAAATACTTTGGCCCGTGATCCTCCTCGCTGATCCGCCTGCCGCCAAAGCCAATAATCCGGCCTGTAGCGTTCAGAATCGGAAACATGATGCGGTTCCTGAAACGATCGTACATACGCCCATTTTCACTGCGCATCACCAGTCCGGAATCCAGCATCTCCTGATCAGTATACCCCCTTTGACGCAGGAACCCCAGAGCGTTCTGCCAGCCATCCGGCGCCAGTCCCAGGCCGTAAGCCCTGATGGTTTCCGGTGTGATCTTGCGGCCTGCCAGATAGTACTGTGCATTTCGGTTTTTTTTAAGACAAAGATAGTAATAGTTGGCCAGCTCACGGTGCAGTTCATAAAGGCGTTCTTTTTTCCGGTATCGTTCATTATCCTCGGCACTGCTGCCGTTCTCCGGCAGAATAATATGCGCCCGTCTGGCTAAAAACTTCAGCGCATCCACAAAAGGAAGATTTTCAATGGCCATGACAAAGCCAATAACATTTCCTCCTACGCCGCAGCCAAAGCAGTGATACAGCTGCTTATCCGGCGACACTGTAAAAGAAGCCGTCTTTTCGTTATGAAAAGGACACTTGCCCTTATAGGAGCTTCCGGCTTTTTTCAGTGTCACATACTCTGATACAACGTCGATAATATCGTTGGCCTGCAGCACCTGGTTAATAACCTCTTCACTATAACGAGGCGCCATCTTCTCACCACTTTCCCTGTAATATCTGATATTTGTACCAAAGGGTACTTTAATATTATTCTTTTTTTTATGTTAATATCCTTTAAAAAAGAACAACTTTTTTTAAAACGTAAAAATGCAGACGCTTTTCTTAAGTTTTTTAAGATTCAACCGTTTTTTATTCCAGTCCGTTTTGCCATATTTATGCTATAATATAAACACTAAAGGAGGCTGACATGACCATACGTGAAGAACTGTTTTTACTTGCAGAAAATGATTATCGCAGATTTCAGCAAAAATTGCTGCCTGATCATTGCGAATTGATAGGAGTCCGACTTCCTATACTCAGAAAGATTGCGAAACGTATTGTGAAAGAAGATTATCCGCTTTTTCTGTCTCAGGGACCTGAAGATTATTTTGAAGAAAAAATGCTCAAAGGAATGGTGATCGGTTATCTGGACCCTGAAAAAGCCGGACTGGATACCATCATAGCATCCATTAATACTTTTATCCCCAAAATCGACAACTGGTCTGTATGCGACAGTTTCTGCAGTGGTTTAAAGCATGCTAGAGCCTACCCTGAGCTATTCTGGGGCTTTGTTTTATCCAAGCTTAAATCCTCAGACGCCTTTACTCTCCGCTTTGGCATTGTGATGCTTCTGTTTTATTATATTGATGAAGCCCATATTCACCAAACCATCGAGCTTCTGGACGCAGTCCGCCATGAGGACTACTATGTGAAAATGGCAGTAGCCTGGGCGTTATCCATGTGTTATGTCCGCTTTCCGGATATTACCCTGTCATACCTTTTGGGCGAGACCGCGCTAGATACCTTTACTTATAATAAAACACTGCAGAAAATCATTGAATCCAGACAGGTCTCACCAGAAGAAAAGGCGCGGATAAGACTGATGAAAAAAAGAAACTAACTCGTCCGCCCTTCCTGCAAATACAGGGCTTTCCGCACTGCCGTTTCAACTGTTTGGCCAATCATCTCTCCGAGCTTAAAATGCTTCCCAGCGTCAGTCATGCGCAGCTCTGAGCCTGGCCGCGCAATGATGACAACACCGTCGGTACCGGTGCCGGTCGCTCCGCCTTGCGAAATTACGCTTTTGCAGCCCAGACGCTCAAGAGCGGCTGTCTTGGCTTCGGTACAGGTCATAAAAGCCTGAAGCATGGCGCCATCCGGTAAATTGGCATCGATTGCCAGGATCACATTGATGGTGCCGCCGAGCACAAACGGCCGGCCTTCCTTCTGATCAAGCGTCGCCCGGTCGCCTGCCCGCAGAGCATTGCCCGAAACACCCGCTGTCACCAGCGCTGACACCGCCAGCGTGTCGTAAGCGGCCTCGCAGAACGCCGCATTGCAGATCTGGGCTGCTGTGGTCAGCCCGGTCGTCTGTCCCGTCGGTAATTTTAAAATATCTGCCGCCACAATCTTTAAATGCTCCTCGTGGGTGGGCGCCAGCATTTCACACTGTCTGGTTTTATTTTCCAGCTCGTCATAATTAAAAACATATTTTAGGTCGCTGCGAATACCACCGTTTAAAAGGGATGTGCTGAGGATCCGCCGCTCATTCTCAAGGCTGATAATAGCAGACCGGCGGTCAAGACGCGCCGTATCACCGGTTGCCAGCTGATATTCTTTTATTTTCACGATCCTTTACCCCATCATCTGCCGGTACCAGAAAATAACGCATACCAGAAAGACGCCATTTAAAATATCTGCCAGCATCGCAGCCATATCCACCACATATGTATAAAAAAGCCCAAAGCAGATGCTGATAACCGAATAGATCATAACATTGGCAAAAGCAGCGGTTGTGACGGCCCTGAGGTCTTCCTCGTTCATCCATCCCTGAAAAACATGGAGACCGATAGGTACCACCAGCACAATGACCTGAATCGTATAATATAGAAACAACCAGTCGCCATAGTCCTTGATGACCACTCCTGTCATTTTAGCATAAACTAAAAAAGCAGCGTAAAGAACACTTATCAAGCTGATAAAGAAAAAGATTTTCCCTGTTTTTGTCATTTTTTGTAGCATTGGTTCTGTCCTGATTTTCATAAAAGATTTTTTGTGATTATTATAGCACAAAAGATTGCAGTCGGGGAACAATTCTAAATGTTGACGTATACAACATCCTATTATAAAATATAAGAAAAATAAGCTTTAAAGCTTTAAAGGAGGATTCAGAATGGCAACACCAAAATTATGGTCTCTGCTTGCAGAATTAAAATCCCCGTCCTACAAATGGGTAGACCTGACCCATGCTTTTGATGATGGCAGCCCGCATTGGCAGGGTTTCCCGGCCATGACCACCAAGCTGATCTATGATTACAAAAACGGCGACATCTTTCAGACTCAGCAGTTTACGGTTGTCGGCCAGTATGGCACTCATGTCGACGCGCCCATTCATTTTTACCCGGAAGGCAGGACCCTGGATGAAATCGAGGTGACCGAGTTCACCTATCCCTTATGTGTCATCGATGTGCACAACCAGGTCGCGGCCAATCCCGACTATGCGCTGAGCATCGCGGATATCAAAGCCTTTGAAGAAAGCTATGGCCCAATCCCGGACGGCGCCTTTGTCGCCATGCGCTCGGACTGGTGTAAACGCTGGCCCGATGAAAAAGACTGCATGGAATTTGACGAAAAGGGAAATGTTCACTATCCGGGCTGGAGCCTCGAAGCCATTAAATTCCTCGTCGAAGAACGAAACGTCGGCGCCATTGGCCACGAAGCCTTTGATACTGCCCCGCCAGCCCTTGAAGAGGATAAGCCCATGGAAAGCGAAACCTATATTTTAAGACAGAACCGCATTCAGATTGAGGTTATGGCAAACCTTGACAAGGTTCCGCCAGCCGGAGCGATCATCTTCTGCACCTTTCCTAAGGCAAAGAATGCTTCTGGCTTCCCGGCAAGATGCTTTGCCCTCTGTGAAGCCTGACTCATCCGAGATACGCCGTTTCGGCGTATCTCTTTTACTCTTCGATCTCCACCTGACCATACAGATACTTCGAGGTGTCCAGCAAATGACTGTAATCCCTGAACACCTTATCGACAATGGCGTTGGATTTTTTCACAATCTCTTTGATTTTCTGCTTCCCATAGTTTAAATCCAGAGCAAAGCTGTAGGTCTTTACCATATATTCAAAATAATCCTGATAGCTCAGGTCCATGCCATCATTAATATTCCACTGCAAAGCTCTCTGAACACCAAAAATCGTTCCGAGCGCCAGCTTAAGTTTCTTTTCATAAGAAATCTCTTCATCTATCAGTTCCATCAGCGCTGCATACTCATGTTTCTGATTTCCATCATAAATCGAGGCCTCCAGAATATCATCTTTCATGATCTCAGTGGTAAACCGCGCCATCTTATAGTCCTGTTCACGGATTCTCAGCGTCATGTTGGTAAAGCAGAGAACATAAAGCAGAATATCCTGATCTGGCGTTAAATAATTTTTGAGATGGGCTGACAAAATGGTATAATCCTCCTTCAGGATGGCGATGGCGATATTGCGCTTGCTGCTAAAGTGATAGGCGATCAGACCAAGGCTGACGTTAGCCTCTGTGGCAATGCGGCGGTTGCCAATGAGATAGCCCTCCTCCAAAAACAGCCGTTTGGCTGTTTCGTATATTTTCTGTTTGCTTTTCTTCCCCTTCATTCCCGGCAACCTCCTTCGGTGTCTTTGTGATTTAATTTAAACATATTTTTTATCCTTAATCAAGCCTTTATTCAAACAACTGGACGCGTTCAAAAACATTGACTTTAGTAAAAAATCATGTTATTATTATTTTATAAAAAACTGAACGCGTACAGTAAATAACTTAGGAGGGTTTTTCCATATGAGTGAAAATCAATTATCTGCTGGAGTACTGGAAAAAAACAAGCTTTTTGAAGATGTCTTTGACGGAAAGGTTCCTGAGCGTGTGCCACGTCTTGTTTTTGGTGATAACGCTTTCTGTCTCGAGTATGCCGGTTATGACCTGAGAAAAGAACAGTACAGTCTGGTAAAAAATCTGGACGCCATCGACCAGGCGACCAAAGACTTTGATTCAGATGTTGTTTTTGGCATGTTTTTGAGAATGCCGCATCTTTACAAAATGCTGGAAGCCATCAACTTTGTGATGGGCACAGACGGTTTTATCCAGCATCCTGAAGTGCAGGGCTTAAAAGATGATGAGTATGACGATTTTATCGCCGACCCCATCAAAACGCTTTGGGACAAGGTGCTGCCCAGACTGTATCCCGCTCTGGCAAAACCGGGCTTTGAGGGCCAGAAGGCTTTGTCCAAGGCGTTCTATACCTTCTTCACCTCTATGGGTGTCATGCAGCAGGGCTTTGGCAAAATCGCCGAAAAGTATGACAAGTCTGTCTATTCTATGGCCCCTGCTGCCTCCTGTACCCCGCTCGACATTCTCTCTGACCAGTTGCGCTCTTTCTCAGGCATCAGCACAGATATGCGCCGCCGTCCGGAAAAAGTAGAGGCCGCCTGCAACGCGCTGCTTCCTGTCGCCATCAAGGCCGGCTCCGGGCCAAACGCCAACCGCTATGTGCGTACCTTTATTCCGCTTCACATGGCGCCATACATGCGTGAAAAAGACTTTAAGCGCTTTTACTGGCCAACATTTAAGGCCTATGTTGAGGCACTGGACGCAAGAGGTATCGGTGCAAACCTGTTTGTTGAGCATGACTGGATGCGCTATCTCGATTATCTTAACGAGCTGCCGCCGCTGACACACATGAGCTTTGAGTTCGGTGATCCTAAGCTGATCGCTGAAAAGGTGGGAAAACGCCATGTTATCTCTGGCCTGTACCCGCTCACTCTCTTAAAAACAGGAACCGAACAGCAATGTATTGACAAGGCAAAAGAATTGATCGACATTCTGGCTCCAGGCGGACAGTATATCTTTGCCCTTGACAAAAATCTGCTCAAAGCCCGGGATATTAACCCCGAAAATTTAAAGGCAGTCCTGAACTTTGTAAAAGAATATGGAAAATATTAAGGAGGCGTTATGATGGAAGATTTCAAATCTGAATACTACACAGACCTAAAGGAAACCATGGAAAAATACGATATTCCGCCGGAAGCAGTCGAATTTGCGGCTGAACCAATGCAGTCACTCGAGGAAATGTTCTTCTCTTTTGCGAACTATTTGATTTCATAAACAAAAAGCCAGGATTCTCATCGAGAGATATCCTGGCTCTTATTGATTATCTAAATAAAATTGCTTCTTAATCATCACATTTTGCAAGTGCTTTTGCGGCTAAATCAGCAGCGATAAAACTATAGAACATCATAATAAAATCTCTCCTTTCTCAAAGCACCGTTATTTATTTGCTTTATTAACTGATTCTAGTTTACACACTAATCCGCTTTTGGTCAAGCAACATTTTCATTTATTTACAGTTTGTTACAAATTTTTACAAAGATGCATAAAAAGGCGACTGCTGTTTTCTTCTTGATAATGCGTTTACAGTCCCTGTAACACTGGCTTTGCAATATTTTTTTATTAATTCTCTAAATTTTAAACATATTTTTCAACGTAACATTATTTAAGAATCTATTAAGTTTCTTTTTTAGATATTTATTTCTGTCAAAAATCATGTCAAGGGTAAATTTATGCTTATAAGAAAAATATTTTTTAAATACGCTTATAAATTATTCTTTTTAAAAAATTATGTTTCTGCTGTTTCATAATTCTCTATTTTTCTCGGTCCATCATCGGTACAAATCTGTTTATCGTTTCCAGATAATGCGGCAGTTTTTTACTTTTTGCTCTTCCCTTAAGCTTAGCAATTGCCTGTGTAAACATATTCCAGATGGTTCCTTGCGATCTCGGCCAGCCGGTGAACTGTCTCGATCTCGGTCGGCCCTCTGTCAAGCATCTGATAACTTGGAAAAAAGCGTGATACATGCAGCGGGATCTCAGGATTGATGCCGGCCAGCCACTCTGCCAACGCGTCCATTTCCTCATCACTGTCATTTTCTCCGGGAATGATCAGGGTTGTTACCTCAACATGGCAGTGCTCTGCCGCCAGAAGGATATTTGTCTTAACTGTTTTAAAATCACCGCTCACTACCTCATAAAAGGATTCATTAAAAGCCTTTAAATCAATATTCATAGCGTCAATCAGCGGCAAAAGCGTTTCAAAATAGTTTGAAGCAATATTTCCATTGGTCACCACCACATTTTTCATGCCTCTTTCACGGATCAGCACTGCGCAGTCCCGCACAAACTCATAACCTACCAGCGGCTCATTGTAGGTATAGGCAATGCCGATGTTTCCTGCTTCTTTCAGGCTTTCCGCCTTATTCGCCAGCATTTCCGGCGTGACATGGATCGTCCGTGTATCCCGTCCGCTCATGGAAATCGAGCTGTTCTGGCAAAATGAACAGCGGAGGTTACAGCCATAGCTGCCCACTGAAAGAATTGAGGTTCCTTTAAAAAAACGGTTCAGGGGCTTCTTTTCAATGGGGTCCATGGCGGCTGAGGTAAGCCTGCCATAATTTTCACAGACAATGCGCTCGCCGTTATTGCCCCTGGCCTGGCAAAAGCCTGTCCGGCCTTCCTCAATAACGCAGTGGTGCGGGCATAAATCACAGGTCAGTTTCATGAATGACGCACCACCTCAAACCGCTGCAGCTCACAGGCTTCATCGGCTGCGATTCCGGCTTTTTGTTTCGCGATGGCGATCTGCTGCTCCACACTGTCAACGCCATCAAGGTTTGGCAAAAGCAATCCCCGCTTGTGGCCCTTTGTGACGATCACGCCATAACGGCGGCTATCCAGCGCATTGGCCGAGCCGATGGCCTCCGGCGTACTCAGCACATCCACGCTGTAGACAAGCGCTTCCAGCTCAGAGACCTTAACCTGTGGAAACCGCGGGTCTGACATCCCTGCACTGACAGCGTTCCTTAAAATTTCTTCTGCCACACTACCTGTTACCGGAGCGATTGTTCCGATACAGCCACGGAGCTTTCCATGTTTTTTCAGGGAAACAAAGACGCCCGCCTGCCGGCTTGTCAGCTCTCCTGGCAGTTCTTTTGGCAGTTTTGCCGGCACACCGGTCTTGACATAGGCCTCGAGTGCATAGCGCGCCAGACGGACATACTCATCCTCCTGGCTTTTCAACGCCTTTAACCGATCCTCCTCCAGCTTTATATACTGTTTTTCAAAATAGCGCTCTGTGGTCTTGCCCAACGGGCGAAAGGCCGCCACCGCATAGCCCACCCCAAAAGGGCCCTCATAGGACAAAAGCTCTGGTTCTACCGCCGTACCATCCAGAGTGCCAGCCATTATGGCAAAAGAGCCAAGCCCGCATTCAGCCGCCTTTTCACAAAAGCCGGGCTCGTAGGTCAAAAATCTCAGAAAATCTGCACGTTTCATGGCTGCTGTCACATCGGCATCGAACACCGGCCCTTCGGACGCAAAGCCGTAAGGCCCGTCCTCCTTTAATTTATGGGACAAATCGCCGCTGGCAACAATCACAATCCGGCGGTCCAGCTTGTCAGCCGCCTTTGCGATGCTTTCACCCAGACGGTAATGATCGATCATGGGCAGGCCGGACAGGCCGATGCGCACCACCTCGGAGGAAAGCTTAAAGGGCGCCAGAAACCAAAGCGGAATCAGCGTGCCGTGGTCCAGCGCTGGATCCTTTTCGCCGAGTGTCCCGGCGGGGATACCGTCCTCCTCGGCCTGAATACCAACGGCCTTGGCAAGCACTTCGTCATAGGAAGCTTTTACCAAAACACCGCTGACGCCAAAAGCACGCAGATCGCCCTCTGCCCCACTTCCCGGTGAAATATGGAAATAATCGGCATACATAACCGAATGCGGAGAGGTAATCACAATGGTATCCGGCTTTAGCTCTGCAATACGTTTGGCCACAGCCCTGTACGCCCGGGCTGTTTTTTCAATTTTTTTCTCCTCACCGCGCCCCACTTCCGGCAAAATAATAGGGGGATGCGGCACAATAAAAGTACCAACCACAGACATCTTAAACACCTCTTTTTTCTTTTTAATATATCACAGCAATAAAAAAATCTCCTTAAGTTTTAACAATTTCTTTAAACTTTAATTACCAAACAGCAATAAAGGGCACAGCTTTTTTGTGAGCTGTACCCTTCGAGGTGAACATTTATAATCTTTTAAAAGCTTCTAGACCATCGCAATAGGCCTTACATACATTCCTGTCGCGCATTTAACCTTTGCGGGCAGGCAGATAAAGCAAAATTCATAGCATTTATCCTTTGCCAGCTGATCCAGCTGCAAATATTCGATAATATGAACAGCCTGCTGAATCAGCAGATAATGGTGCACTGGCTGTGGGTGCTCTGGCACAGAGGATGAGCCGTCTGCGTTAAAGCCGTCAATACACGCCATATCATCGCCGACCAAAAAAGCGCCGTTGCCTTCTACCAGATATCTGGCAGCAGAAATACCCAGACCGGCATCACAGCAGGCTTCAGGTCCTGGCCAATTTTCACCGGTTCTCAGCATTACGGCGTCGCCTTTTTTCAGCTCAACACCTTCCCATTTCGCGCAGCCGTCGCAGTCCTCAGCAGTAATAATATAGTTGGGATCAAGACGGTCGACCCCTTTATAGCCGGCAATGTCCAAAAGCACGCCGCGCATAACCATTGGCGGAATTTTTGCAATATCGCATTTAACCGGGCCGTAGTTGGTGCTGTAACGGTCGGCGGAGTAGCCATTATACCAGTGGTTGTCATCGCCGGTTGTCCAGTGGCACAATGCATCGATGTGAGTTCCTGCATGGAGCGGCGCAATGAGCATTTCCGTATTGAGCCCCATTTTATAAGCGTCCTTGCTGCTGTCCAGCATTCCTCCGTCCTCCGACCAGTTGAACTCTGGGCTCAGCCCGCTGCCCTTCATATTTTTACGGCCAGACGGTGAGGCATAAGCCAAAATATCAAAGCCGCAGTGCCCTGCCCAGACAGGCATACCCTTAAAACGCTCTGTTTCCAAATCATATATTTTTCCCTTTTTAATATACTGAACCGCCTTCAGAATAAGCTCCGGTGTCAGATCGTTCATGACGCCGACTTCATCTTCTTCGCCCCATTCACCCCAACGGTTATTTTCCATCCAGCTGTTATCATAGTAATCTTTCATTTTACTTCTCTCCTCTATCTCTGTTTAAAATAAATTTTTCATATACCCCTGTTTATCCCAGTTAAGCTGCACTTTTTCCATGATCTCTACCTTGCCCTCAAGCTCTGGCAAGAGTGCTTCTGAAACGATAAGCTCCTGCAGCTCCAATGTATTTTTAGCCATGACCATTCTGGCATTTTCGGCTGTGACATACCGGTTGCAGCAGTTCAATGCGGTTTCAATCGCCTCTCTGTCGCTCTCTGCGACAACAGGCATAAACCCACGCTCTAAAAATCCTGAAGTCATTGTGTTGACATAGGTAGGCTCAAAATTAATTTTTTCATACATTCTGCGGGTAATCAAATCCGCGATTCCTACACCGATGGCATTACGGTGGCTTTCTTCGGTCAGATCAAGACAGACAATACGGTAAATATCTGGAAGCTGATCCGGCATATTCCGAATAAGGTAGCGGCCGACAATGTTGGGATCAATCCCTGTCCCACTGATATTTTTACCCATTTCCTGCAAAACCAGCACGTCCAGCTTGTCGCATGGAAGGGCCGGCAGAAGCGCTTTGGCTTCCTTTAAAAGCTCACGCTCACGTGCTTCAATACGCTCCGCAGGCAGTACCTCAATTTTGGCTGTCCGGTCCTGCTGGTTTTCTAAAATGGCGACCCCCATCAATATGGGCATCTTATCCAAAATGACCCTGGCAGATTCTGGCATGAGCACACTCAGGCCATAGATCCCCCGGCGGTGGATCGTGGAAGCGCCGCGCTGTTTTCCAAGCCCGATGGCCATCTGTTTCATAATGCCGCTCTCAATTTCGCCATGAAAATCTGTGTGGGGCTTAATCCGGTTGACCATGATGATGCCATCCATCGAGCAGGCATTCTTATCAAAATGAACCGGTACGCCCTCTTTTGTATAACCGATCGTATTCGTTTCCATTGAGGACAGAAAGGGCACTCCCATGCTCTCCGGAGTAATACCATAGCCTTCTAGAACTTCCAGCTGGCCTTCTGCCGTCGCGCCGCCATGACTTCCCATTGCCGGAATGATAAAAGGCTCCGCCTTGCTTTCCTTTACAAAATCTACTACTGCTTTTATAATCCGGCTGTAATGATAAATTCCACGGCTCCCTGCCGCGATGCCGATCCGGCTGCCTGGCCTGATACGCTCCTTATAGAGGCTCATCTCACGGATAACTGTCTCCTCAGGATTCTCTAAAAAATCAGTCTTCCACTTTTGCCGAACGCGGTACAATACTGGTATTAATGACGGTCCAAATTCAATCAACGCATCCCCTCCTTTGCCTATACGTTGTTTTCAGGAGAAGATGTTTCATTTCAGAACACATTTGGTTCTCTGCTCTCCTTACTTTAGGTCACACGTATTCTATCACCATGATTTAGGGACTTCAAGAAAGTAAAAGGCCAAAAGTGTTTTATTATAAATCATTTTTCAGTTTTCGCCAGAGTGTGCTTCTGCTGATTCCCAGCATTTTCGCTACCTTTGACTGGTTATGATTTTCCCTTTGCAGCAGAACCGTAATGATGTCCCGTTCAATACTTTCCAAAGGCTGATCAAGATTTAATCCTGTATCTGTCTCTTTCTTTTCCTCAGGATAGCGGTTTTGATTTTTCAAAAGATAGCCCAGTCTGTCTTTTGAAATATAAAGGGTGTTGGACTCTAAAACCAGCTCCTTGACAAGATTTCGCAGTTCCTTGATATTAAAATGCCACGGAAGCGTCTCTAAAAGGCTGTAGGCTTCCTCCTGAAACCCGACAATCTCTTTGCCGTATTCGCTGTTAAACTGTGTAATAAAAAGACTGCTGAGATTTCGGATATCTTCCTTTCGGTTTCGCAATGGCGGCAAAAATATCTGAATACCGCTGAAGAAAGTGTACATTTCGGAATGGAGAATGCCCTTCCGGATCATCTCCTCAAGAGATATTTCTGAGGACGCCAGAAGTTTCAGCCTCTTAATCGAAGAAGCCTGGTGCAAAAAAGACAGCAGAAGAAGCTGTACTGACAGATTCATGTGGTCGATGTCATTAAAAAAAATAATTTTGGATTTCTTATTATCAATGAGTGAAAACAGTGTGTCAAACACCTCATCACTCTCACTGCAGTTCAGAGCCATACAGTTTACCTGGATAAATTCTTTATTTTTTTGCTGTTTTTCCCGATGAATGGACAACGCGAAATCCTCACGCCCGGTGCCCTGCTCGCCATAAATTAAAATTGGCTTATAGTTTTCGCAATTTGCCTGCGCTGTCTGTATGGCCCTTTTCATCAAAGCATTGCTGCTCTCAAACCGCGACAGGATCATTGTATTTTTGCCAAAATCATTATCTAGCTTGATGATATTCTTTTCCTTAAGCCGCTGGCTCAGGTAACGTTTTCCATATAAGAAATAGCGTTTTACCTTCCCTTCTATCAAAGATCCCTCGACATGCCACAGCTCATCATTCATTGTCAGATTAAAAACGACATGTCCTTTCAGGTCAATCTGATCTTTATAGCGCTGAATGTCAGAATGGGCTTTGATTCCGTCAAACATCTCCGCATTGTCATTGGTAAAAAAGATATTCCCCTCCTCATCAAACACGTCGATACGGACTGCCTCATTGGCGATGAGCTTTTTATAAAAATTGCGCTCTTCCCTGAGATAGGAAAGCTGGCCGTACATTTTCTTTGCCTGCTCCAGCGCTTTAGAAACACTTTCTCTGCCGGAGGTGATCATGGCATGGTTCAGGCCGATACTGTCCGCTGCCTTTGCGGTGATCACATCGCCAGCGACAAAATTATATCCCTGGCTCTGCAGGTTTGAAAGCATGGGAAAAAGCTCGTTTTCGCTGTTGATCTCAAAACAGTCAATCTCATACTGAAGCAAATCACACAGCACATAAATACTTTTGATGATGGCAGAAAAGCCCACCACCGCCGTTTTACCCGTATAGGTCTGAAGCAGGCGGATCAGGCGCACCATATCGTAACCGGAAATATCAATATAAATAACCGGGATATGAGTCGCCTCCTCGATCAGCCCGGCGGTGCGGCCCCGGGAAAGCACAAAATCATAAGTGTCATCCTGATGATGCTCTTTAAAAATTTTCAGGCCCTCATACATGTCGCCGACAAAAAGATCGGCCGAAATGTCCGGCTCCTGCTCGAGGACTTCTGCCACTGTTTTCATCAGGCCTTTGTAAGGCATAATTCCAAGTATTTTCATAAAACTGCTCCTGTATGGGCTAACATTCTCTCAACCACATCCTCTCTCCCCAGTCCGCCGGCCTTTGATATGACGCGGTAATCGCCAGTCTCTGACAATACCACCCCCGGCTCAATCTCATCAACTGGCCTCAGATCATTCAGCTTCAGATGATTAAGCACTGCCAAAAGCGTATCCCCGCCAAAAACAGCGAGATCCTTATAGCCAAACGCTTCGGCCACGTGCTTTGTAATATAGCCCAGCCGGTCCGCAACGTGCGCTCTTTCCCCGCTGCGCTCAGGTCTGAAGGGACTCCCGCTTTCAATATCCGAGCTCGCCAGGATCATTGTATGCCCAGCCTGGCCTTCCATATCTTTCAACAGCCGATTCAGCCCCTGACTCCCATTCCCACTCAGTTCAAGATAATCTGAGAGCTTAAAAAGAGGAATTCCCAGTGCTCGCGCTTTTTTAAGCTGGCATGTCGAAACCGGACAGACACTGCCGCACATTAACAATAAAGGCCGCTCTATCTTCAAAGCTTTCTGTGCCTGTGTCCTCATTTCCAAAAGTGACGGCAGAAATGACGCGAATCCCGCGCAGCCTGAAAAAATACTGAGGTGCCTGAACGCTTTTAAACAGCCGGCAATCTTTTTCATCTCGCTCTGGTTTTCTGCGTCAAAAACATAGATCCCCTTCGCTTCTGGATCAAGGCGCTCAAGCCCAGTGACTGGAATCTCATAAACCGGCACCGCGCACTGGCTGTGAACGATCTCTAAAATTCTGCTGGAAATAACCGGATTAAAAGGATCCTGCGCAAAGGTTGTTTCTGAGAGCGGCGTTTTATCAATATACTGCAGGCCTGCGCGCGTGTACCTTTTATTTTCGGGATAAGCCGGCACCAGCATCACCTGCTCTGCTTCCATCCCCTTCATACAGCCATACAGCTCCGCCCCGATGTTTCCTCTGAGAGTCGAGTCTATTTTTTTATAAAGAAAAGGAATGCCTGCTTTTTTGACATTGCTCGAGATTTCATAAAGTCTCTGCGCGGCCTTTTTCTCTGTCAGATGTCTGGATTCTGTATTGATGACCAGCACCTCACAGTCGCCGCCTGCTGCCATGCGGCCATTGGTCTGCTGTGTCACAACCGTACGGATTCCCAGCTTGCCGAACTGTATGCCTGTGTCAAGCGCTCCGGTAAAATCATCCGCCAGCACCACAAGCCTGATCATTGCCGTTTCTCCCTGCCACGCGCCATAATCGCTGCCATGTGCAGCGCGTCAAGCATTGATTCCTCATTTGCTTTTCCGGTCCCCGCCACCTCAAAGGCTGTTCCGTGGTCTACAGAGGTTCTTATGATCGGCAGGCCCACCGTACAGTTTACGCCGCTCATACTCGTGAATGCACCAGTCTCAGGATCCATTCTAAAACCACAGAGCTTAAGCGGAATATGTCCCTGGTCATGGTACATGGCAACGACCATATCAAAAGCCCCGCCGAGGGCTTTTACAAAAACAGTGTCCGGTGAAACCGGCCCGATGGCCTTTATGCCGGCTTTTTCAGCCGCCTCTATGGCCGGGATAATCTCGAGCGCTTCCTCATCGCCAAAAAGACCGCCCTCCGAGCAGTGTGGGTTAAAGCCTGCTACACCTATTCTTGGAGAATCAATCCCCATGAGCCGCAGTGTCTCATCTGCCAGACAGATTGTGTCATAAATCCGGTCTTTTTTGATCATATCGCATACCCTTCGGATCGACGCATGGGTCGTCACATGAATCACGCGCAGCTTATCACTTGTCAAGACCATACGGTATGCTTTTGTGCCCGTATAATGGGCGAAGATTTCAGTGTGTCCTGAAAAATGATGCCCGGCAAGATTCAGCGCCTCCTTGTTGATCGGCCCGGTTACAACACCGTCAAGAACACCGTCCATTGCCAATATAATACCCTTTTTTATAAATTGGAATCCCGCATCGCCGCAGCGGGCGTCGACCTTTCCGAACTGCCAGTCAGCAGCTTTAAAAAGTTCCATGTCAATATATGGAAGCGCGTCCTTCCCAAGGTGGTCAAGGGTTTCTCTCAGGCTCTTCTCTTTGACAGGAACCAGCTCTTTTTCAATTTTTATGATTTTTAGAGCATTTTCCAGTACCTTCTTATCTCCCACGGCCACTGGGCTGCACACTTTCCAAATCTCCTGGCAGGCCATTGCTTTCAGTGTGATCTCCGGCCCGATACCCGCTGGATCACCAATTGTTATCCCTAAAATAGGCTTCATCTTTCTTCCCCCTTATAAAATCTGTTTAAATATCAAACAATCTCCGCCATATTCTTTCTGGTTTTTATACTATCGGATTCCATATCCTTTTTCAATCTGGCAGATGTTTCATAATAAAACAATCCAGAGAATGAAGCTGTTTAAGACAATAAAAAAACACAAATGCTCTCACACTCAAGCATTTGTGTTTCTGTATTACCTCTGAAATTTTAAAATACTAAAGACCGGTCCTTAAACCAAAAGGATTTTTTATCCCAGGTATATTCCAGCTCTGTGCCCATTTTCTCAAAAAAAGCGTCAATCACTTCGTACAGGGCTTTGTTCGCCTTGGGATCACCAGCATTGTTCAGGCTTTCAATCCACATGCTCTGGGAGCCGCAGGCATCGCTCAGATGAATTTTATAATCCAAGTGTTTTTCCTGTAAAAGCTGATTCAGCGCGCCAATTTCTCTAAAAGTAACAATCATATGATAACCTTCTTTCCTGATTTTTATATCTTGACCTTTTATGATAAATTTTTACTCATACCTTATGCGTCAGCACCTGCCAGTTGAATGCTAAAGCAGCCGCCAATTTCAAATTTCAGGGTTTCCACGACTTTTCTGGACTTTCGCAGATTATCCTGAATCCGCTTTTTATCCAGCACTAAGAAGCGGTAATACTCTGTCAGAAAAATATCGATCGCGTCGCCATAGGCGATATCGATCTTTTTCCCAAGAATATCTCTGAAAAACTGAATCTCCATGCCAGACGTCAGAGAAGCGATGGCGTCAAAGTAAGTCTTATCCTTAATCATCGCGCTAGTCTCAAACTTCAGTCCATTCTCGAAGCGTTTCTGTATAAAATAATCTTTTAGCTCAATGGTCATCTGTGCAAAGCTTTCAAGAATCGAAATATCCTTATAAAACCTTCTTATCTGCTCATTGGCGTTTATACACTCAAAATAAGCGCGGTACTCAATCATGTCCACCAGCAGATAATCATTTTTTGCCGTGTATTCCTTTAGAGGCTCCTCCAGCACTAAAGCAATATCATTGACAAAATCCTTAAAAATACTGATCGCCACAGATTCCTTGCTCTCAAAATAATAAGTGAACAAACCTAATTTTGATTCGGCGTCAGTAATAATATCCTTAATGGTTGTCGCACCATAGCCTTTTAAGTAAAAAAGCTTTTTCGCGCTGTTATACAGCGAAGCCTTTGTCTCTGTTCCATTTTTATAGTTTGCCATAATTCACCTCATGTTCATTATAGCATGATTTTTAGTAAAAAAAAGAAGAATTTAAAAAAGACTTGACAAATTTGTACACATACTATATATTGCAATCATACAATATTGTATTCATACAATTCATGGAGGGAAATTTTGAGATGGAAGAAAGAATTGCGTGTATAAAAAACACAATGGCAGGAGAACCTGCCGATCATGTGCCAGTGATACTGGATTTTGAAATCAGCTATGCCTGTGAGCTTGCAGGCATTGATTTTCTGGAAGCGACGTGGAATTATGAGAAAATCATCGAAGCTTATGAAAAAATTTTAAGCACTTTTGAAATGGATGCCAATCTGGGGATGGGATGGTTGCCACCTCAGCGCAGCGAAATTTTGGGCAGCAAAACGTGGATTCAAAACAGAAGGACCGGGACCATGCAGCACCCTGAGGTCATGAGCTTGAGTGAGGATGATTATCAAGCGCTGATCGAAGACCCGCTGCGCTGCATCGTTGACAAGGTGCTTCCCGGCATGTACAGCGCGCTTGGAAAAGACAGCGTCAAGGATATTACAGCCATTTCCAAGGCTCTGCTGTTTGAAAAAAGTCAGGTTGCCGATTTTTATAATAAGCTATATGATCTTACTTACGCTAAGGGCGTTCCGATTTACTATGGCACCATGTTTTATGCCCCCTTTGACCTGCTGGGCGACCATCTGCGCGGGATCACTCAGATTTCCATGGATCTCCGACGGAAAAAGCGAGAATTGGAGGCCGCCTGCGAAGCGCTTACGCCGGTGATGATCGACTATGTGGAAAATACTCTGCCAGCTGATGCCGATGGGATTTCCTGTGCCTGCTCCTGGGTTCACTTGCCGCCAATGATCAGCCCCAAACATTTCGAGAAATTTTTCTGGCCTACTTTTAAAAAGGTTTGTGACGCGCTGGCCGCAAAGGGGCACACCATCTATTTACAGTTCCAGGGCGATTACACAGACGGCCGCTATTTTGACTATTATTCCGAACTGCCTGAGGGAAAGGTTATTTTAGCTGTGGAGCATCAGAATTTTAAAAAGGCACTGGATATTCTCGGCTCTAAAAACATGGTCTGCTGCTCCTATCCTCTGGATTATCTGACGAATTATTCCACAGAGGAATGCCTGGATAAAGCCCGTGAGCTCATGGATATTGGCATGGAAAGCAAACGGTTTTACTTTGGTTTTAATAAGCCAGCCTTCAGCTTTAAGGACGCGCCGCCTGAAAAAATGAAAGCAGTGATTGATTTTGTCAATGAATACGGAAAATATTAAGGAGATAAATCTTATGCTTAAAGAAATAGAAAAAATTGAAGATCTGGCCAGCGAGTACGATGAAAAATATCGGGCGCTGATCCGCGATTGTATGACCGAAACGGAAAAAGAATTCGAAACCTTTATTCTAAGCTTAATCATGTAGGGGGAGTATAAAATGAACGAAGTAAACAAAAGTAATTTTACAAAAGGGATTATCTACGGCGGGATTGCCGGCGTTTTATGGGGAACCCTCGGCGTTTTCATCGCATTGCTCCAAAATCTTGGGCTAAGCGATGTGGCCGTCTCATCTATGGGGCCAATGATCGTTATCCTGTTTTATGGGATAAAAATCCTGATCAAAAATCCAAAGGCTTTTAATATTGGATGGAAACGCATACTCATCGTCCTGGTGGGCGGCGGAATTGCCAACGCGGTGCTCTATTACTCTTACGCGCGGGCGCTTAACTACCTGAGCACCGGTGTCTTTTCCATTCTTGAGTTTTCCCATGTCTTTATACTGATGCTTCTCTCTTCCTTTATTTTTAAATACAAAATAACCAAGGGCAAGGTCGCTTCGCTGGGGTTGGCCATTATAGGTCTGGCACTGGTTTTAAATGTCTTTTCGCCCGATGCTTTCATTGCGCCTTCAGGTATAATGTGGATGGCGCTAAACTGGCTGGCTAACTGCGCTGTTGCCCTGATCATCAAATGGGCTTTAAATAATGAGATTGACAATGATGTGGTCATCACTTATTATAACCTCGGAGCGGCTTTGATCTACTGGGTTGTCTGCCCTCCCTGGGCTGTCATTGGCCAGATCGGTTCCGCCCAGAATGTCCTGCTTCTTATTTTGATCATCGTTGCCTATGGGCTGCTGACACAGATTCTTTCATCCTATGTCTGGGTAAAGTCCTTTTCTCTGGTCGATCCTGCCATCACCAATATGATGAATGCATTCTCGCCCATCACAGCCTCAATCCTCGGCTATTTTATCTTTGGGCAGGTTGTTTCATTACCGCAGATTATTGGTATTGCAGTCGTCATTGCCGCGGTTATTATCCTGAATAAAACCGGAGCGGCTGAAGAGCTTTAGATTTTTATTCGATTTTTACAACGCCAATATAAAAAGGGCATTTTCCATCGGCTACAACTGGGAAAATGTCCTTTTTTATGCTGTTTTTAAGATTGTCTTTGCCGCTGGATAACCTCGCCAAGAGCCTGCACAACAGCTGGATCATAGAGGGTACCGCTTTCCTTACAGATCTTTTCGTACGCTTCATCCGGCTGTCTGCCCGACTCCTGCCATTGGTCAAAAGCATCGGCAACCGCACAGACTCTGGCAATGATGGGTATATCCTGTCCGCTTATCCTTTTGGGGTTATTTTTACCGTCATACCGGTAGTGATGGAACCGGCAGAGATCCGAAGCGATACTGCAGAAAATCTGTTCTGCAAAGCAGGTCGTTTTTGTTTCATAAAGATTCCTGAAAAACCGCGCGCCCGTTGTGCAATGGCCGAGAGTATCTTCTGTTTCCGCTTTTCCGATGTCGTGATAATCCACCGGAGACATTTCCTCCAACTGCCAGATTGAAAGCAGTTCTTCACGCCCCAATTCCTTTATTATTTTTCTTATCCAGCTGCCTGTTCGCAGGCAATGCTGCCGAACGCTTTCGGAACAGCGCCCAAACTGAGTCTTAATCAATGCTTGCATGCTCTCTACCTTTATTGTGATTCCTTAAAATACAGGGTATATTTTTTAAAGAAAGTTCGTAGAATACCATATTTCACGACAATTTATGCCGCTTTTCCATATATTGTTGAGTTTAGCTTATCCAGAAGCACCATCTCCTGTTTTTTATGATGGTCTGTGATGTGCAGATAAATGTTCATGGTGACAGATGTCTCTGAATGCCCAAGAATTTCACTGATGATCTGTATGTCCATTCCGCTTTCCTTCGCCCTGGTCGCAAAGGTGTGCCGAAGGTCGTGAAAACGGTAATTATCTAATTTAAGGGTGAAAATAGTCTTTTTAAAATAGCGCTGTATGGTTCTCACATCATAGGCTGAGCCACCTTTTTTGGCAATCACAAAAGCTTCCTGCTTTAACCCGTTTTTTTCATAGCACTGGAGTGATTTCATTAAAATAGAGGTAATGGGAATAGAGCGAAAGGCTTTTTGCGATTTTGGCGTGCCAATCTGGTTAATGGTTTTGCGCTGGCCCATTTCAGGATTTTTCACACGCTGAACATTTCTGCGAACATGAATGAACCCATTTTTCAGGTCAATGTCTTTCCATTGCAGCGCTGCGATCTCCCCGATGCGCATTCCCGCAAAGAGTCCGAGCTGTATGGCAAGGCTCAGGTTGTGCTCATGGGCTGAAAGCCAGTGCGTCAGAGTCTTTTGGTCCTCAATGGTCAGAATTTTTCCTGTCGTTGTCTGCCGTTTTTTCTGGATGACGATATGCCCGCAGGGATTTTTATCAATCAATCCGGTTTCCACGGCTCTTTCCATAATTGACGATAGCCTGCCGATAATGCCTTGAATTGTGGATGTCTTAAGTGTTTTCTTTTCCAGTGATTTCACAAAATTCTGTACCACTTCACCGGTTACAGCATCCAGCCGCAGATCACCTAATTCAGGCAACAAATAGCGTTCAATAATACGCTGATAATTGGTAAGTGTGGAAACCTTAATCTTTCCTTCATCGCTGCGTTCCCTTATCCACTCACGGCTGAACGCTCCCAGCGTTAGTGACCTCTTTGAAAAAAAACGACGAATTGACTGCGACCACATTGAAAATGTTTTTTTCATAATCATGCCTCCCTACTAAAAATTAATTAGAATTTTGCTAGTAATAGCAATTTATAAATGATATAATAGAATTTATAAAAAGTAAAAAAATGACGTAGAATATGGTATTCTACGATTTTTATTTTTCCGCTTACATACATTCCATATGGGTTGTTTTATACTAAAAGATAAGTCCTCATTATTTTTTATTTTTATACTTTCACGTTGGGCGCTTCTCTATGCAAATTCTTCCGTTCTATGGTAAAATGAGGAAAACTCATGCAAATTGTGGAGGTTGGTTTTGGATCAATTCGCTTTTGCTGCGCTGCTTTCACTTATTCAACTTCTGCCGGCGCTCTTTCTATACCAGTCGGTTTTTAAAGGCAATTTCCGATTTGGCACCAGCATTAATATTCTGATGGTTGCTGTACTCCTGATTTCAAGTACGGTCACCTATGCCGCTGTTTTCACGCTCAGCGCCATGCCTGATTCCGGCAATGCGCGGATCACTGTCAGTGTTTTGTTTAATATTACCATTGGTCTGATTTTTCTTTTAAGCGTTAAAGAAAATTTTTTCCTTAACTTTTTTGTGGTCTTTATTATTAAAAATTATCTGGATACCGTTGTGTTTTTCAGCCAGATATTCTGTGGGCCTTCTCTGCTTGCCAATCCGCTGCTGTCTGCCTTTATCCTGTTTTTAATTTTCACGCTTACACTGCCCTTTGTCGGATTTTTTACCATTAAGGTCATTAAACCAACTGTCTTTGAGACAGGCAGCATGCCCTACTGGCGGTATTTATGGGTTGTGCCCGTTTGTTTTTTCCTGCTATACCGGTTCTGCATCTATCCTGGCTCTTTAAATCTTTCCTCTGTATCGGCCCATGTTTTACCTTTTGTCTGGTTTGCCGGCACCTTTTTGACCTATTATGTTATTTTAAGACTGATTCAGGAAAACCAGCGGGCTGCTGAGCTTCAAAATAAACTGGAGCTATCTGATTATCAGGCCAGTATGCAGCATGAACAGTATAACCGCCTGAAAAATAATATTGAGGATACTGAAAAAGCCCGTCATAACCTGAAGCACCGCCTGCTCATGCTCAAAGGATATGCGGAAAACAACGCCTTTGAACAAATCGACGCCTGCCTGAGCGACTGCCTGAAGTCTGCGGATATGAACAGGGCCCTGCCTCTCTGCGCCAACACTGCCATCGACGCCATCGCCCAGCATTACGCTGCTCTTGCACGCCAAAATGCCATTGACCTGCACATTGATATCGAGCTTCCCGAGCCGCTGTTTTTTTCTGAGGGCGATCTCTGCGTGGTTTTTGGCAATTTGTTTGAAAACGCGGTGGAGGCCTGCCAGCGTCAGAAAAAGGCAAACCGCTTTATTTCTGTAAAGCTCGGCGTTTCGGGCAAGGACTCCGTGGTGATCTCCGTCAAAAACAGCTATGATCATGCAATCTGTAAAAAGGATGATGGTGGCTTTATGTCCTCCAAGCGCGATGCGGAAGGAATCGGTATCCATTCGGTCTGCCGGATAACTGAAAAATACAGCGGCTTTGCAAAATTTAATGATGACCATCAGGTTTTTGAAGCATCTGTTCTGCTGAACCCTGACGCGCTATCACGCAAAAACAGCACATCAAAAAAGAACGTCCCGTAAAGGACGTTCTTTTTTATCTAAATCTTTTCTTTTTCCATGAGCGTTTCCGGCGGATACTTCAGGCTGTCTGGCAAAACAAAGTAAAGCAGTGCGATGATACCGGCTGTGGCGATCACATCGAAAACCTTGATAACCATGGTGCCAATGAAGCAGGCCAGCACCCAGGGGACACCGGCGGATACGGCCAGGTTGTAAAAATAGACCTCCCAGGGGTGGGTAAGCGCTCCGCCACTCTGCCAGATGCTGAGCAAGGCGGACAGGACGCCAGTGACTAAAATCAGCAGCCCCATGGTTGGAACTGTGCGCTTCCAGTCGATCTGTCCGTTACGGCGCATATTCACGCCCACCACCAGCGCGGCGGCAGCGCTGACCGCGTAGAAAATCAGCGAGCTGCTGCTGTAGTTGAACACTGCCAGCCCAAAATTATTCACAAGCCCTACCAGAAGCCCAGCTGTCGGCTCCAGTATCAGCGCGGCCAGAACAGTGCCGGACATATCCAGCCAGAAGGGCAGATTAAAATGCATCGAGAGAACATAGAGCAGCCGGTTCATTACAACGCCCAAAACCATGATGATTAAATAGCGCGTTTTGTTACTCATTCTGTTCCTCCAATTCCTCCTCAATGACTTCCTCGAGGTTCTTCCCTTCTTTTTTAGCCTTTTCAAGGCGTTCCAGTTCCTTCGCACGTCCGATTTCATCCATAAACCCAGCGGTCACGACACCGGCAGGCATTGCGATCACTGCGATACCAAAGAGTGATGAAATCATGCTGATCAAACGCCCTACCTCTGTGACCGGGTACACATCCCCATAACCAACGGTGGTCAGGGCTGTTGTTGCCCAGTAGAGCGCTTCAAAGAAATTATCAAAGGTATCCGGCTCATAAGCAAACATGGCCAGTGCCGATACAAAGATATAGGCCAGCGCGATGATGAGCACATAGCCCAGGGTTTTGCGCTCGTTTTTGAAAACATTGGCCACATAGGAGAAGGTTTTTGAGTAGTACAGCACCTTAAACACACGCAGCACACGCAGAATTCGAAAGCCAGCGCCCAGCAGCCCAAGAGACGGCAAAATCGAAACCAGGTCGATCAAGGCCCAGGGTGAGAAGGGATAGGCCACAAACACCCAGGGTGAATGCTTTTTAAGCTTGTAATCATAGGTAATCCAGTTAAAAATATAATCGGTAAAAAGAATATAGACGGTGATGGTATCAATCATCACCAAAAGCGAATTGGATTCCTTAAACATCAGCGGGCAGATACTGATAAAGGCCACCACCATGATAAACACGTCATAGTATTTGCTGATGACATCTCCAGGCTCTGCTTTTTTAACAATTTTGTATATCTGTTCACGCATCGATTAACGCCTCGATCCCTAGAACATATACGCGGATATGGGCAGGATGATATTCCCGGCCACCACAAAGAACAGAATCGTATAGAACATGACACGCCCGTAAAAGCTTGCAAAATCACGATCCTCGTATTTGTTTCGAATCCGGTTAATATTGATGATTGTCATCGCCACTGCCAGAATGGTCGCAATGCCAAAGATATTGACGAACTCAAGCAGGCCGAGCTGAAGGGCGTCTGGCAGCAGGTTCGCTCCAACCATAATGTTGGTCACTGTCCCGAAAAGAGCTGCAGGGATCATGCTGAGGGGATCGACACGGTGATAGGTGCAAATGAATAGCGTGATAAGCACCCAGGTAATGGTTCCGACCAGCGCAATAAAACATTTGACATATAATCCCATGCTGTCACGGTTGAGCTCCAGCGCGGTGATATGCTCTGAGTTAATGATATTACCTGATATTTCCGGATCGTCGTGGTTATTATCGTACTCAATCATGGTGGTCCCGGTTTCATTGCGCCTCAAATCATAACCGGAGATTCCAAGTGAGCCGTTAACGCCGCTGTTTTCGCTATCGTTAACAAACACGACCTCATCCACTGGCAGTTCGGATTCCACATACATACGAAGCTGATGGGATTCCAGCGGGAAACGACGATTCCAGTAGTTTTTGGTAATTGAGACATCACACCGAACCGCCTGATAATTTTCGCCATTTTCATGGTAGTTTTTAACGGTTTCTGTTTTGTTAATGGTTCCTTTATAAATGCGGAAATGCTTGGCCATATCCAGATTATCATCTCCCTCCCATTTAAACCAGATCAACACCACCATGCGGAAGCTTGAGGTTTTCAGGTTGACTTCTTTCAGGTTTTCCACATAGGTACCAACCTGCACCTTAGTTGCGTCCTGATCGAATTGAGCCGCCTTCTCCTCAATATCCTTTGGCGTCTGCAGCATAGACACCCAGTAGCCGTCTTCTGCTTTCTTGTCGGTATACATGGTAACCGCAGCATACGCCAAAAAAACAACAATAACGATGACATAGGTAAAAAAGCTCATCAGCAGACGTTTTTTCTGCCAGCTTTTTAATTCGCCGAATTTCATTTTCTCTCCTCTCGTCTTTTAAAGTCTATTTTGAATACCTGTTTGGGTATATCAAACATAAAAAGGGAGACAATCTTTCCACTCTGCCGCATCGCGGAAACGGAACACCATTGTCTCGCTGTTTTAAACTTCATGCAGCGCGGGCAGGGTTTACTGCATTACGATTGGATGAGAGGATATGTGTTCACACTGTGAAAGCATATTGGTGTAATACAAAAACAAAGCGCCGCACTGCTATCTTAATGGATGATAAGCGTCTGCTTGTCATTTTCTTAAGATCCTGTTAAGGTACACTATAATCATACCTGTCAAAAAAATCAGAATCAACATTCTTACCGAAAACGTCTTTTTTTTACCAATTTTGTGTTCCGAATTTCCAGTCTTTTTTAACATAATATGATAAAATTTGATTGCAATAATTATGAAAGGGGGATGTCTTTATGAAAATCGCGATTATCGACGATCTAAGAACAGAATGTGAGCTGCTCTCCGAATACATCCACCGTTACAGCGCCGATCACCAGCTTGATGCGGAGATCACGCTCTTTGAAAGCGGCAGCCGTTTTCTTGAGTGCTTTACCCCGCAGACCTATGATCTTATTTTTTTGGATATTTATATGGATGGTTTGAATGGTATTGAAACGGCAGAGAAAATCCGTGAGAAAGACAGCGATTGTCTGCTCATTTTTTCGACCACCAGCCAGTTTCATGCGGTAAAGGGATTCAGAGTCCGGGCTTTCGACTATCTGGTTAAGCCTTACAGCTATGAAGTTTTTGAGGAAACCATGCGCTATTGTGATGAAACGCTGTTCAAGAAAAGCCGGTATATTGAGGTGAAGGAAGGGCGGACTTATGTAAAAATCTTTTTAAAGGATATCGTTTATACGGATTACTCCAACCATTACATTTACATCCATACTAAACGACGTACTGTCAAATGCTACATGCCTTTTTCTGATTTTTCCGCGCTGCTGCTGCCCTATCCTCAGTTTGTCAACTGCTACCGGAACTGTATCGTGAATATGGATGAGGTAGATATACTTGACGAAAAGGATTTTGTCATGCTCTCAGGCGAACGGGTACCCATTAACCGCGGGCTTCGCGCAGAAATCCGGCAGCGCTACGCTAACTATGAATTTGACAAATTAAACAGGAGGCTTTGATTTTGGACGCCCGAATCGCTGTTGTCATCTGTCTTGCCCAGCTTATCCCCTGTTTTTTTTGTTTTTTTGCTGTTTTTATTGAGCATTTAAAGGTTCCTAAGTGGGTTTGGTTTGTCGTCATTGTGTCTATCCTCGCCTTCAGCGTGTTTATCACAGACATTTATCTCACGCCAGACAGCGTCTTCTACAGTGTTCGCGGCGTCCTGAGCTTTGTATTCTTTCTTTTTGTCGTTACGGCTGCTCTTTTCTGTATAAGGGATAATTATTTTACAAATCTCTTTGTTTTGTGCTTTCTGACAAACTACAACGACTATATTCAGCTTCTGGCAAAAATTTTTAATATTGTCTGGAACAATCGGTTTGGCCTTTTTATTTATCCGCTTGATTTTACAATCACCCTTGTATTACTGGAGCTGGCCGCTTTTCCTTTCCTGTTCTGGTTTATGCAGAAAACTATTAAGCCTGTTATCGAACAGACCAGCGATATGCCCGCATGGCGCTACCTTTGGATTATTCCCATATCCTTTTACTTTATTTTCCGGATTGGGCTGTACCCCACCTTTTGCGACAGCAGCCTGGTCTGGCACAACAGTTTTTTCCTGCTGCCTGTGGCGTGGATTATCGGGACTATCCTGACCTACTATATCGTCATGCGCACCCTGCTGGAAAGCTTCGCCAACTCAAGGCTGCAGTCAAAGCTGAGCGTCATGGATCTTCAGATCGAGCTCCAGAAGGAGCAGTATGAGCAGCTTCAGAAAAATATCGAGGACACAAGGGCCGCAAGGCATGACCTCAGGCATAACCTGCTGGCCCTCAAGGGCTATGCCGACCAGAGAGATACCACCGGCCTTCTGCGGTATATTAACCACTACCTGAAAATACTGGATACCGATGAGGCGCCTTCCTTTTGCGAAAACTACGCTGTCGATACCATCCTCCGCCATTACTATCTGCTGGCGCGCAAGGCTGGTATCGAGATGAATGTTACGGTCAATCTGCCAAAGGAGCTGCCCATAACCGAGATGGACGCATGCGTGGTGCTTGGAAATCTTTTTGAGAATGCACTGGATGCCTGCCTGCTTCAGACGAGGCTGCGCCGCTTTATTCATGTAAGTGTCGGTATTGCCGGACAGCGGATGGTGGCCGTTAACGTGAAAAACAGTTATGAAAATGAAATTCGACAGGTAAAGGACAGGTTTTACTCCACCAAACGCGCCGGTGAGGGTATCGGCCTCGCTTCTGTCCGCCATATCGCTGAAAAGCACCAGGGCTTTGCCCATTTCGATTACGCTGACCACATTTTCAAAGCCTCTGTTTTACTGATGCCGGAAAGCAAATAAAAAACTCCTGCGAAGCTGCAGGAGTTTTTTTGTTTATGGCTTCAGATAAAACCAGGTAAAGTGCAATGAGATAAAAGCATCGCTGCTCTTTCCATGAAAATTCCCCGTTTTATGGAAAAAGCAAAGCGTCAAAAATCAATGACCGGCGCTCTGGATAACACCGGCTTTCCAAAAGCATCATATATGGAGGCACGTTTTGGAATGTGATCAAAATGAATCGGACTAACGCTTTCGATCTGATTTATGCACCCGTCCCAGCTGCCAAAAATCGGAATTTTAAAGTGAGTCTGTTCTTATTTTCTGATGCCGCCCCCCAGTTTGAGATTGTGATGTATGGCTAAGGGGGGCCGGTCCGCCGGCCGCAGTGGTGAAAATGATAATGTTAAAAGCGTGTTATTTTTTTGAACCTGTTCAATCGCCTCAAGGTAATGAAGCGATCTGGAGGAGTCCCAAAATCACAGCCCTGTTGGTTCGGCAGGGCTACTCCTCTTGACTGTGTTCCATCGCACAGCCATTTTTACCGGCGCCATCAGAAAAATCAGAAACAGCTGATGTGTCGTGAGATCTCATGGCAAGAGCCTCATCTCCCCATCAAAAACAATTTGCTGCATTTTTTTACAAGAACACAGCGAAAAACTTGTTTTCATTATAAAAATGAAAATAAACAGCACAAATGGAGCGTCTACAGCCAGACCAGAGATTTGAATTGGTATGGATGAGAGGATTTTATACTTGCTTTCACAAATATAGTCAAACCTCTGGAATGGCAGGGTGTGCTTATCTCAAAAGGCGTGAGCATATGGGGCTCTTCCTTTTGTGATCCATCGGATGACTAAATTATAGCACTTCAAGTCACCTTATTGTAAAATATTACGGTAAAAAATTACCCTTTTCGGTAAAACTTGGGGCAACTATCCCTGTTTGGGTATATCTTGACGATATTTTAACGCTGTGCTGTACTTGCTTATCCATCCTTTTTCCATTATAATGAAACGGAATACAAAGACAGGAGATGACTTTTTGAACGCTTTCAGCCAAAAAATTTATTTAGAGCTGCCGGCACCTGGCCAAGGCGACATCACAGCAGACCGCGAACGCCTGCTGCAGGGCCTTGAAGCCACCTTTTCACCGCTGGCGCTATCCTATAAAACCTACAAAAAATACGCAGCTGTCTGCCGGGAAGCTGGTTTCAAGGTAACCTGCACCCTGGTTTACGCTGGAACCCACTGGGAACTGACGCGCATTGAAGCCGGCGACACCACCGCAGAAAACTACGGCCTGGCCGTGGATCTCGGCAGCACCACTGTGATCATGCAGTCCATCGACTTAAACACTGGACAGGTATTGGCAGAAAAAAGCCGCTTTAACAGACAGATCGACTACGGCGATGAGATATTAAGCCGCATTTTCTATACCAAGGGCCGGCCTGACCACCTGGACGAGCTTCAGGCCAGCACTGTCCAGACCTTCTGCGATTTGTTTGACGACCTCACCGCCCAAACGGGCATCGCGCCCGAGGCTTACAGCATTATGATTGTGTCTGGCAACACGACCATGACGCATCTTTTCCTCGGTATTGACCCCTGGCCCATTTTTGAAGTTCCCTTTACCCCCATGTTCAACCACACAGACTTTATACCCGCCGCCGATCTGGGCCTGCCCACCAGCGGACTGGTTTACTGTATGCCCTCAGCAGCCAACTACCTGGGCGGCGACATCATCAGCGGCCTGCTGGCGGCCCGGCTCGACAGGCAGAAAAAGCCTTCCCTCTTTATCGACATTGGCACCAATGGCGAGATGGTGCTGGGCGATGAAAATTTCCTGATCGCCGGGGCTGGCGCGGCCGGTCCCGCGCTGGAGGGCGGTATCAGCAAGAGCGGCATGAAGGCCGGACCGGGCGCCATTGACCATGTGCGTATCACAGACAGTGTTCTGCACTGCACCACCATTGAAAACGCGCCGCCCAAAGGTATCTGCGGCTCCGGCATTGTGGATCTGCTGTCGGAAATGCTGCTGAACGGCTGGATCGACTTTTCCGGGAAGTTTAACCCTGACGCCACAGACCGCATTGTGACCACCGATGACGGCTATGCCCTGCGGTATGCCGACGCGGATGTGACCGCTGACGGCACCCCGCTTCTCTTCAATCAGACAGACATCACCCAGTATCTGGACACCAAGGCTGCCGCCAACACCATGGTGGCCTATCTTCTGGAAGCCGCGGGCATTGGGCCAGAAGACATTGACCAGGTCTTTATCGCCGGGGCGTTCTGCGCGCATATCAACCTTGAAGCCGCTGTCAACATCGGCCTCTACCCCGACCTTCCGGCCGAGCGCTTTACGGTTCTGGGCAACAGCTCCCTGACCGGCGCGCGGGCCCTGCTGCTGGACTATACCCTTTTCGATACGGTGGGCGCACTTCAGGACAATATCCATTATCTGGAGTTTGGCGCAGCGCCGGACTTTCTGACCCGCATGTTTGCCGCGCGCTTTCTGCCCCACACCGATCTGAGCCTTTACCCCACTGTGCGGCAGCGCTTAAAAGAACGCGGTGTCCTGCGCTGAGCATAAAAAATCCCACGAGCCATCCGTGGGATTTTTTAATGCTTAATCCTATCTTTTTCCGGGCATTTCAAGACCTTCCAAAGCCTTGTTGATAAAGTCATTAAAGGGCTTTATCCGTCTGAACACATCCACTGCCTCGTCCAAAAAGGCTTCGCGGTCCAAAAACAGGTCTTTTTCGATGCCATACTCCACATACCAGGACTTATGCTTTAAAAGTTCGCCACAGGGGTGTTCTTTATCGTAACCGCGCGGCACATTTTTAAGCTTTTCACCCTGGAGTGTCAATTTTTCGGCAAAATCTGGCGCCGCTAAAATAGCCTCGAAGCGACTGCCCTCCAACACAATCTGATCTCTTATGCGTCTGGTGATCTCTGGCATTTTGGCGTGAAAGACACCGCCGCCCAGAAAAATATGGCCTGGCGAGACAAACAGGTAGTCTCCCACTGGCACCATGCCTCTGCCCTGCGGTGAAATATGCGCGCGGAACGCCGGCGTGTAGGGGCTCTTATCCTTACTGAAGCGGGTGTCCCGGTTAAGCCTGAAAACAAGGTCTCCAGGGTTTATCAGGCCCAGGTCGGGCTCGTCGGGGAGCATCTTCTGCATTAAATCTGAGACAAGGCCGACAAAGGCTGCCCGGGCGGCCCTGTACTCTGGCTGATGGCTGTGCATCCATTCCAGGGTGTTATTAGCCTGCAGCTGCGCCAGAAAATCCAGCATTTTTTCACTGTCGTTCATCTTATATTCTCCCCGCTTTCTGAATCGAAGCCATTGAATCTGAAGCTACCAGACGGTTGATAAAGGCCCGGGCATTTTCCGGCACACGGTACTCTGGCAGGCTTTCGAACACACCGGCCAGGGCGTCCATGTTTTCCATTTCCTTTTTGCACACCTCTAAAGCGCTGTACTCCAGACGTGCGGGGTTCAGTCGCTTTTGGCCCACCGCGTAGCCAAGGCGCTTTTGGCAGGCGCACATGCCGCTCCCGCTGAGGCCGCAGTATTTTTTCAGAAAATCATTGACCTGTCTGCGGATGCGGGAGAGCTTCTGCCGGTAGTTTTCCGGCGTTGTGTCAAAAATATTGGCCCCCATGGCGCTGTCGATTTTGAACATGGTGCCCAGCACATAAATACAGCGGCTTTCCGCGTCCAGGCACTGCAGCATGACATTGGTACAGGAAAGCTTCAGCTCCTCGGCCAAAAGCTCGGCGTCCACCCCAGCCTGAGGATCCGGGCAGCGCTCAGCCATGCCTTGCTCGATATCGCGGGCATAAAAATCAAAGGTGAGGGGCTGACGGTCGAACCGTGAGCGGCGGTAATCCACCAGATAGTTTTTGGCGATACGGTAAACCCAGGTGGAAAAAAGGCTCTCTCCCTTAAAGGACGACAGGCTTGTCATGACACGGATCATGATCTCCTGGGTGGCGTCCTCGGCGTCCTCGATCATTCCCATCATGCGCAGCGACAGGTTAAAAACCATATCCTGAACCGATTCCAGCACAGTCCCCAGGGCTTCCTTATCCCCCTCCGAGGCTCGTCTGATAAAAGTACGCATCTCTTTTTCTGAAACCATTATGTTTCCTCCTTTATGCTTATACAGGATTAGACGACAGCCAAAACCCGCTGTGACAAAATTTAAGTATTTTTGCCTTTTTGCGCCTAAACAAAAAGAGCGGACTCTAAGCCGCTCTTACTGCCGTTTATCCGGCGAATACATAGCCGTTTTTACTGTTTTTCTTGCGCTCGTACAGGGCCTGATCGGCTGAACGCACCAGCGCGCTGTAGGTGCTGCCGTTATCCGGCGCCAGGGCGATGCCAATGCTGACGGTAATGCTGCAGTCTGGAATATCCATGACAGGCTTTACCACACGCTCACAGAACTGCTGGGCAGTCTGGCCGATGCTGTCGCGGCCGGCTGTCTTTTGTGCAAAGACCACAAACTCGTCGCCGCCTACACGGCCCATGATGCTCTGGCCGCCAAAGCTGTCGCGGATCCGGTCGGACAGGACCTTGAGCACGGTATCGCCGGCCAGATGGCCGAACACATCGTTAATCCCCTTAAAATCATCGATGTCAATCATCAGCAGCACGCCCTCTGCGCCCTGCTCCAGAGAGGTGTTAATCTCCTGCTCGACACTGACTCGGTTTAAAAGGCCTGTCAGTGAGTCCAGCTGGGCCATCCGCCTGAGTTCGTTGGTTTTCTGCTCAAGGGCATGGCGGAATTCCTCGTTGCGCTTTTCCGTAATGGTCTTAGGGAAGAATTCCCCTTCCAGCTGCTCAAAATTGGGGACTGAGTGATGCAGGTGGACGACCTTAAAGGTATCGCCGCTGACCCGCAGTGTCAGGGAAAAGCGGGTGTGCATGGCCGCAACCAGAGGGTTATCGCTGGCCTCATGGGCGTCAAAGCCTCCAAAAACAACGACAAATTCATTGCTCATGACCCGAACCTCATACCACTGGTCATCAATGGTAAAATGGCCGTTCCACTCCTCTTCCTCACCTAGGAGCGCTGCGCGAACCTGTTCCAGACTATAACAGATTTCGCCGTCTCCGGTGCCAATATAGGAAGCGTTATCGTCAAACACCTTCGTCAGCTTCAGAAGATCACGATTGACCAGATAATCCTCCCATATGGATTTTGCAAAGGCAACTGCCTTTTCCTCAATCTTTTTCATATACAGGCTCCTCAGTTTCTCATTATATCTATTATACAGTGCTTTTATGCCTGGGGCAAGGCTTAATTACACCGCCCAGGCGGTCATCTGGGTCGATACGGCCTGTTTCAGGCCGGGGTGCGCCGTTTCGACGTATCCCAGCCCGCTTACAATATAAAAAGCAGGAAGGCTCTTGGAGGGGAGCATTCCTGCCGACTGTTAAATGTTTACTGCTAAATGTTAAAAATTTTAGTTTGGAAGGGTAATTTTCTTTAAATTATTTATTCATTTGATGAGCAGCCGGCGGTGATGTGCCGCCGGCCATAGAGGGGTGATCATTTCACTTGGAGAATGAAATCATCGGGTTACGCATCAGACTATGCGTCCAGCTTGCCTTTGCGGTGCGCTTTGATATACTTGCCGCAGTAGTTGTCCTTGCCAAGGAGCGCGGTGGATGTGATGATATCAGCCATCATCTTGCCGTTGGTGGGGTCAAGTACATAGCCGTCCATCCCCAGGGTCATTGTCTGGACTACAAACAAACGGTTCAGTATACTGCGGTTCGGCAAGCCATAAGAAATGTTACTTAAACCGCACATGAAGTGTACATCAGGGTAATCCTGCTTGATCTGCCGGATGGTGTCGAGCACTTCCTCTCCAGCGCTGGTAACGCTGCTGATGGGCTTGACCAGCGGGTCAAAGTACATGTCGTCATCGGCGATGCCCTCGGCCTTGAGCTTGGCATAAAGGTTTTTCACAACCTTCATGCGGTCGGCTGCGGTTTCCGGCATACCGGTGGAATCCATGCACAGCACGACGATTTTGGCGTTATACTTTTTAATTAAGGGAAGAACAGATTCATAACGCTCATCCTCGTCAGAGATGGAATTGATCATGGGACGGCCGTTCTTACACAGGGCCAGGCCCACGTCCAGTGCTTTGGCGTTGGGGCTGTCAATGCACAGGGGTGTGTCCACCTCGTCCTGAACAATATTCACAAGCCATTCCATTATTTCCAGTTCATTCTTGACCATATTGCCGCAGTTCACGTCGATATAGGTCGCGCCGGCGTCTGCCTGCTTTCTGGCAAGGTCCCGGATGAACGCTTCATCTTTGTTATTTACCGCCTCCTTAACCGCGGGGCGGCTGGTGTTTATGAGTTCACCAACAATTGTCAGCATTTGAAATGCCTCCTGTTCGTCAAATTTTATGTTTAACTAATCTTTATGCCAGTTTTCTGCCTGCTACATGGCCATCATGCGGTCACAGAGCTCAACGGCGGTAGAGGCGTCTTCGGAATAACCGTCCGCTCCCACATCATCAGCAAATTCCTGTGAGATGGGCGCGCCGCCTATAATGATCTTAACCTGGTCACGCAGACCGGATTCGTTAATTAATTTAACGGTGTCGTCAATCTTCATCATGGTGGTGGTCAACAGTGAGGACATGCCCACAATGTCTGGCTTGTGCTCTTTAATGCCTGCTACAAACTGTTCTTCTTTAACGTCAACCCCCATGTCTACCACGGTGTAGCCGCGGCTTTCCATCATTAAGACCACCAGATTTTTGCCGATGTCGTGCAGGTCACCGTTGACGGTGCCGATGATAACCTTGCCCTTAGTGGGCATGTCAGCGTCGGTGATTAAGGGCTTAACTACCTGCATGCCTTCGTTCATGGTATCCGCGGATTCCATGACTTCGGGCACAAACATTTCACCGCTCTTAAACAGCGGCGCCACAATGTTCATACCGCCGATCAGGCCATCATTGATGATGGTGGTGGGGTCGATGCCTTCGTCCACTGCCTTCTGTACCAGATCCTTGATCTCATCCAGTTCGCCGTCTAACACACAGTTTTGAATATCTTCTAAAATTGCCATTTTTATATCCTCCGATTTTTGTTTTTATTCCTGATTAAAGCTGCTTACCTGAGCTTCCGGCGCGCAGTGTGTACTGGCTGCGCCGGAAGGTATTATCCAATTTTCAAAAATATTTTAATAGTGAATTTTCCGTTCTTTATTTTAGAATATTAATATCCGCTGCTTAAGCCTTTAAGCCGTAGCCTTCAGGGTGCCATTTGTCCATATCCAGCTCGGGTTTGATTTCTGCGTAGAACTGTTCCGGATCGTCTGGAATCTTGTCCACT
Source organism: Eubacterium sp. AM05-23 (assembly GCF_003477535.1). Taxonomy (NCBI): domain Bacteria; kingdom Bacillati; phylum Bacillota; class Clostridia; order Eubacteriales; family Eubacteriaceae; genus Eubacterium; species Eubacterium sp. AM05-23. The sequence continues at coordinate 6,564 of NZ_QUDF01000005.1, read as the reverse complement.
GCTTTTTCCATCTTGTCGAGCCATTTCATGTCGCGGCGGTCAGCCTTGACCTTTTCGGCCTTGATGGCGTCGCGCAGCTCATTGATGGTCAGCTTGGCGGCCAGCTTGGTTCTCAGGAAGTTATCCTGTTCTTTGACCAGTTCGCCGGCGATCTTAAGCACAACATCTGGTCTCAGAACCCATGCCTGAACGTCCAGCGGAGCATCGGACTCGGTGAGCAGATCGCGCATCATGAGCCCCTGACCCTTTTCCTTGGCTGTGTTCATGAGACGGCAGTCATATACGAGCTGTTCCATGCCCACTACAGGCGCCATTTCGGATAAAAGCTTAACCTGCTGGATGGATTCATTACTCCAGGTATCGGCCACTGCTGCCGCGATGTTGCCAACCGGGCTTAAGTGGGCGCCCGCAGCGCTTTTGCCTTCCATGGCGATGGGGCTGCCGGTAATGGCCTTGAGGTATGGGCCTTCATAAGCGCAGTCCTTGCTTGGGCCAACGGCGCCCTGTTCAAAGGCGACCAGCGCTCTCGGCACTGCCACAACACGCATAACGGCGGCAAAGACATGGGGGATAAAGCCTTTTTCGGCCAGTACCATGGCAGTGTTGGCAAAGCCGCAGGCAGAGTCGCCGGCAGCGAAGCAACCATTAGCGTCGGATAATTTAACCAGGTTGCCCCAGAGATATTCCATATCGCGGCAGCCCAGAACACCCATGGCGAAGATGGCCTTGCGGATATCCGCCTTTACTAGGGCTTCATCGTTGATTTCCTTACCGCCGGTCGATTCGATGGATAAAAAGTCCGAACCATCCTTGGCACACTGTTCATACAGCTCCAGCATGGTATCCCAGTATTTACCGCCGCGCATTACCGGAGGACGGCTCATTTCGCGCAGGTCGTTGGGGGTCGTCCGCAGCGCTGCCTTGAGGCCGTACTTGTCAGCCGCTTCCTTAATGCCGTTTAACAAAATGCGGTTGGCGTCGATGCCATATTTCGGGTGCTCGGTAAAGTCCGGCACGGTTTCAAATTCGACCAGTACGCCGGGCGCGTAGAGCTCTGCCGCGCGCTTGAGCACGCCGTCAATGATATTGGAATAAATGCTCAGCGCCTTATCGATGGTCTGATCGTTTACATCCATACCCGGAAGTGTAAAGTTGATTTCCGGATAGACGGTGCCGCCGCCGATAACCATGCCGCTCTTGGTGGTCACAGGGTTCGGGCAGGAGCCATAAATAAAATCATCCAGATGATTAATTGCCAATTTATCAAATTTCTTTGCCATTTTTGTATCCTCCACTTTTTAGTTCGTTGAATGCCGAAGGGAGCCTTTGCAACAAGGGTTGATGACGATGAACCCGGCCATCTCCACCAGGCGTCTGAAAATCTCGTTTCCGTCCTCCTGTCCATCTCCATAAACAGGGCCCAGGGCGATGACGCCGGACTTCAGGTCGTCCAGTCCGCTGCCGACTACTGGTTCCAGCCGCTTTTTCACTTCTCTGAAAAGCTGGCCTGCCAGTAATAAATCACCGGCAAAGTACTCCCCAGCCTCAAAAAGTGTTCCGACCTTCTCCGTTCCCTGCCGGCAGGCTTCGATCACATATAATCCTTCTTCCCTCGATGGATTTAAAGCTAAAAATTCATCAATCGCCAGCATCAGATTTTCTTCTTCCAGATTTGCCATCAGATTTGTGATTACTTTAAATTCCATAAAAGCCTCTCTAATCCTAAAATATCCTTTTTAAAACATCCTTTAACGCTTTAATACACTCCTCTTTCCTTAAAATATACATCATGATCACCCCGCGGGACTTATTAAATAATTATTTATGTTATTATCATACACCCTGCGGGGCTGTCTGTCTTTGGACGATTTATATACTTTTCGGTAATATCTTGCTTTTTATAATTATTATACTAAAATCATACTAAAAAAAGGCCTTATTCTTTTAAAATAAAGCCTTTTTACATGATTAATGAATTCAAAAGTCAGGAACAAAGATAAAACACGAGGCTGTTCAGGTTAAAGGTTGAAGGTTGAAAGTTGTAGGTTATGGAACGCTTTGCTAACGCAAAAGCGATTGAAATCACGGCCGCAGGCCGTATCCAATCAAATCTGTCAAAGGCAGATTTGTACCTGAACTTTCCACTTTCCATTTTCAACTTTCAACTAAACCGTTCTCTTTTTAATGCTTTGCCTCTTATTGTTAAAGTTTGTTGACATGATTAATGGTCGTGATGCTGGTGTTCATGCCCATGATCGTGATGCCCGTGACAGACAGGACAAACCTCGCCGTCGTGGTGGTGATGCTCATGGGCTTCCTCGGTGATGGCCTCTGTCACCCGCATAACCACCTGATGATAGTCCTTCTCAATAAACAGCCATGAAAGGTTTAAAAGCTTCCGGCTCTCCTCGGCAGTAACGCCGCTGACCAGGGAGTTGATGATCATTTTCACCTGGCTCGACGCTTCGCTGCCGCCCGTGTACTCGTGATGAACGCCAGCCAGGGCGTTGACACAGCTGAACTTGATAAAGGCGGCGTCCGAAAGCTCCGCCAGGCCCTTGATATGACCGATAAAGGTCTTTTCCCTTTCCGATATGCGGTTGGCGTACACGCCCATGAGGCTGCCGATCATTTCCTCCCACTCCTCGGGCGTCATGGGGCCGTCGGATTTAAACTGAAGCTTGAAAACCGCTGGTATAAACTCATTCTGATACATTGTTTTTTCTCCTGTCTAACGGACTAAGTATGTCTTGAATGCTGGTGTCAGCCCGGCGCTGACATCCATCTTAAAGACCGGAAGTCTGCCGTCCAGATTCCGGATCATGCCCTCTGCCTCACGCACCGCGTGCTCGGGGGCCTCGTCAATCTTATTAATCACCACTGCCCAGGCCAGCTCCAGAGAGCTCTTTAGCAGGCTGTTCAGCCGCACCCGGTACAGATCCACCCGCAGCGGGTCAAAGATAAACACATTGCGGATATCCTCTGGCGTGTAACCACAGTTTTCCATGGACGGGTACATGGCGGCCGGGTCGGCCATGCCAGATGGCTCAAACAGAATATAGTCGATGCCGTCGTATTCTGTAAGCAGATGGTTGATAGTGGCCTCCAGGGTCACTTTCAGCGTACAGCACACACAGCCGCCAAACAAATCCAGCACGTCATAACCCAGCTTGCGCATCTGCCGGTTATCGATGCCCACCTCGCCGATCTCATTGACGATGATAGCGCATTTTTTATTTTCCGCTGCCAGCAGCTCAATGGTTTTTAGCAGCATGGTCGTCTTTCCTGAGCCTAAAAATCCCGTAAACAGGATGATCTCTGGCTTTTTCTCACACATTCTCACACCTCACTTGTCCCAAAATAGCCGCCGCCTCTGCCCAGAAGCTGGTTGACCACATCGATGGCCCCAAAGATATCTTTGCCGTAGCCGTTGGCGCCCACCTCGTCGGCAAAGTCCTGGGTCACAGGCCCGCCGCCCACAATGATCTTCACCTTGTCCCGGAGGCCTTCATCGGTCACCTCCTGAATCACATTGCGCATCTCGCCGATGGTGGTGGTCAGCAGGGCGGACATGGCTAAAATATCTGGCTGGCACTCCCGGATGGCGGCCACAAAGGTAGCGGGCGGCACATCGATGCCCAGATCGACGACCTCATAGCCCTCACCCTGAAGGCTCCAGGTGACCATATTCTTGCCGATGTCGTGCAGATCCCCGGCCACTGTGCCGATGACCACCCTGCCCTTGTGGCCGCTTACAGCCCTTGTGAGCAGTGGCTTGAGCACATAAAGGCTGGCATGCATGGCCCGGGACGACATGAGCACATCGGGGATATAGATATCCCCTTCCCTGAACTCCCGGCCGATTTTATCCATGGTCGGAATCAGCGCATTTTTAATGATGGCTTCCGGCCTGATCTCACGCGCCAGGGCCGCCTCGGTTTTGCCCTTCACATACTCTGCGTCGCCGTCTACCAGGCCCTGCTGTATTTCCATAATAATCTGATCCATGCGCTCTTCCCCCTTTCCTCATGCTCTGCGCGCCTACCGGCTCTGCCTGAACTGTGTCGGCGTCATGCCCTCGTTTTTTTTGAACACTTTTGAGAAATAGCTCGCGTCGCTGTAGCCCAGCCGAATGGCAATCTCGTCAATTTTGTACCGCGTGTTGCCCAGCATCTTCTTGGCCTCGTCCAGCTTGACCCGGGTCACATAGTCCATGACTGTGATGCTCTGACTCTCCTTAAAGATGCGGCTGACATAGTACGGGCTCAGATAAACCGAATCCGCGATTTCCTCGAGGGTCAGGTTGCGGTCATAATTGTTGCGGATAAAGCCCTTGATGCCCTCAATGGCCAGGCGGTTCTTAGACTTGCTATTGGTCTGTATCTCCTTAAAATAGCGCTCCAGCACCTTTAACGCCGCTGTGTTGATGGCCTCGGTCGAATAGCATGCCCCAAGCTCCTGCATAAAAGCCGCGTTGATGCCAATGGGTCTTTCTGAATTGACGCCAGCCTCCACCGAGGCCCGGGACACCACGACCACCAGCTCAAAGACCCGCGCCCGCACCACAGCCAGGTTATCCTGCCCGGCTTCGGCAAAGATATCGGCCAGCATGACCTTAAAAATTTTGCGGCATTCGTCAAGGTCGCCCAGCTTAATCTTGCCGATAAGGCTCTTTTCCTTTTCGATATAATAGTTCAGGCTCTGGCTGTTCAGCTTTTCTTCCAGGCTTTTGCGGGTAGCGATCTCATCGTTTAAGAGCGTCTGCTGAAGCTCAAGCTCTTTTTTGCGCTGCATGCTCTGCCAGGCCGCGTTCACGATGTAGTTGGCCATGACCGACAGCAGCGAGGCGGCGCTTTGTACCTTTTCACCCGACACCACCTGAAGCTCCTTGGCGGCCTTAAACAGCGGGTCAAAATCATCGGTGAGCACCCGGTTCATCTCCTCCAGCTCGATCCAGAAAAACTCCTCGGGCTCCCACATGAGCACCTGCCCGCAGATCACACTGCCCAGGTGCTCACCGTCCACGATGATGGGCGCTGCCCATTCCACCAGACCGCCCGGGCACCTGAAGATATAGGGCTCGTTAAACAGGGCTGCCTGCTTGCCCGCCCGGGCGTAGGCGCCCTTGCAGCGCTGGATGCCCTTCTGCTTTTCCAGCTTCCAGATCAGCTGGCAGAAGCTGCAGTTGATCTGGGCGTCGGCCTTTGAGAAAATGGAACGCCCCGCTGTGTCCACGATGTTGGCGGTCAGGCCTGTCACATTGGTAAAGGCGTCCAGGATCTCGACCAACAGATTTTTATCCACCAGCTGCAAAAGGTGCGCCCGTGTGGCCGGCCCGTTCCGGCTTTCCTTTCCCACGCTGTTTTCCATTTCTGCGCCTCCTTGTGTTCGTTTTCATCTGCCGCTATCTTTCTATATATAGTTATATAACAAAAAACGCGCTGTGAATAGGAAATTTCTTGTCATTTTCTGTACTATTTTGTGCTTCTTTCATGGCATGGAAAAAGCGGCAAAAGACACTCCGGTCCTTTACCGCTCGCTTTGTTAAAATTTCTATTTATTTTTGTCCATATTTTTCATAGTGAACCCGGTCGGCGTCATACCGTTCTTCCACCTCGTAGGGCCGTTTGGCATAGCCAAAGGGAATGATGGCGTAGGGACGGATGTTATCCGGCAGCTCAAAGACCTTTGTGATGTGGTCCATGCGCTCCTTAAGCGGAGCCACTCCCAGCCATACCGCGCCCAGTTCCTGGCTCACGGCCTCCAGCAGGATGTTTTCGCAGGCTGCGCCCAGGTCCTGTTCCCAGTGTTCCGGAAACCGCATTTCATTGGTATTGCCGAGCGCCACGATGGCTGCCGGTACCTTGGCCACAAATTTAGCGTAGGCATCGGTTTCGGACAGCTGTTCCAGTGTTTTTTTGTCCTCGACCACGATAAATTCCCAGGGCTGCTGGTTTCCGGCGGACGGGGCCTGCATAGCTGCCTTTAACAGCATTTCTATTTTTTCCTTTTCGACCGGCGCGTCTTTAAAGACTCTGACGCTGGCACGATTAAAAATCGCGTTCATATCATATCCTCCTATGTGTTAAGCTATTATAACTATTATATACCCAAATTCAAAAAAGGAAATGAAAAATTTTAAATTTTAAGCCGTTTTTTTCAGATAAAATCGCAGGCGCGCTCAGCCAGGACACTGCTGCCTGCCGCGGGCTTCGTCTCGGCCAGGGTCTGAACGGCTGTCACCGCAGAGGCGGCGGCGCTTCCATGGCTCTGAATGAGCGACTGTGTGGATTGAAACAGCCCTACAAGGGCAGCGGTCATTAAAATCAACAGCGCGAGGACCATGACGGTCAGCTGGTCTGTCTTTTTTGTCTTTGTCATTTCGTACACCCCCAAGGTTTATTTCCTAAGTATGTATTTAGTATAACAAATCATTGTGATCTTTCTGTGAACAAATTCTGAAATATTTCTGAAGAATTAAATTTCCACATGAATGTAGCCGCTGCTGTAGTAGGGCAGCACGTTCAGCCCGCAGTCCTTTGCTCCGGCGGCCAGATCGCCCAC